>JAPPGM010000064.1:0-59384 GCA_028874995.1 Gemmatimonadota bacterium
AGCCGTAGGGGAACCTGCGGCTGGATCACCTCCTTTCTGGAGTTTCGAGTAAGGGTGGCCCCGCAGGGGGTCGCCCGGAAAGATTCTCAGTGTCTACCCGTCCGCTTCTCATGACCGTCGATTGTTTTTCGACGCATTCCGCTTCCCCGGATGAAGCGGAGACGCGCCCCCGCCATTCAGCGCCAAGCGCCGGCGTCGCATGGGAGGACGGCGGGGCGCAGCGCTTCGATCACGACCTCATGGACGCAGAACCGGCAGCCCACCGCACCAGCAGCACGGCGCCCGCCGAACCCGGCCGGGCGGGATACGTCCTCCTGGCGGGCCTTCCGAACGCGGGGAAATCCACCCTGCTCAACGCGCTCGTCGGCGAGCATCTGAGCATCGTCACGCCCAGGGCGCAGACGACGTGGCAGCGGGTGGCGGGGATCCGCACCGAGGCCGGTGCCCAGATGGTGTTCCTGGACACCCCCGGGATCGTGACGAATCCGCGGCTCTTTCACCGCTCGATGCTCGCCGAGGCGGAGGGGGCCCGCGGCGAGGCCGACGCGGCGGTGGGAGTCGTGGATGGAACTTCACCGGGTTCCCCGGAGCAACGGCAGATGCTTCTCGACTTCCTGGGGCGGTGCCGGTGTCCGGCGGCGCTCGCGGTCAACAAGGCCGACCACCGCCGGTTCGACCCCGGGCCGGGCGGAGAGCTCGCTCGCACGCTGGGAGTCCCCGCCTTCGGCATCTCGGCGCGCAAGGCGTCCGGACTCGGTCCACTGCTGGCATTCCTGCGCTCCAACCTCCCTGAAGGGCCCTTCCTCTATCCCGAGGACGACATCGCAACAGCCTCCACCCGGTATTTCGTGCGGGAACTGGTGCGCGAGACGGTGTTCGAGAACTTCCGCCAGGAGATCCCGTACTCGGTCGCGGTGCGCGTGGAGGAATTCCGCGAAGGAGAGGACCCCGTGTACATCGCCGTGAGCCTGTACGTCGAGCGGAAGTCCCAGAAGGGGATGCTGATCGGGAAGGGCGGGGCGGGAATCAGGGCCGTCGGCGCACGCGCACGGCCCAAGATCGAGCACCTTTTGGGCCGACGGGTGTATCTTGACCTGTGGGTGAAGGTCTGGCAGGGATGGACTCGCAGCAAGGAGGGACTCAGTGCTTTCGGATACAGGGTACCCGATGACATTGCATGAACGGTGCCGGCGGGTTGCGCGGATGCTGCTGTTGCCGCTGGGCCTGGCGGCGGCGGGACCGCTCACGGCGCAGGAGGTCGTCGACGACGGAGAGACCCAGGAGGGAGCACTCTTTCTCCTGCTCCCGATCGGTGCCCAGGGAGTCGGGTTGGGGCGTGCGATGACCGCGCTTCACAATCCGGAGGCGGCGTTCTGGAATCCCGCCGGGATCGCCGAGGAGACGGAACGGCGGGCGCTGTTGTACCGCGGAGACCAGCTGGCGGGCGCCGCGACCGCGGCCAGCTTCCTTTTCCCCTGGCAGCGGGTGGGCACCTTCGGGCTGTCCTATCTGCTCCTTGACCTGGACGACCAGGATGTGACGGACGATTTCGGCAACACTCTGGGTTCCTTCTCCGTGCGCAACCACCTCGCCATCGCCAGCTTCGCCACTTCGCTGCCCTGGGGCATAAACGCGGGGGCCAACCTGAAGCTGGTCCAGTTCAGGGTGGGATGCCGGGGCCAGTGCACCGACGTGGAGACCACCAGTTCCGCCTATGCGGTGGACGTCGGAGTCCAGGCCCAACCCTTTTCCACCCTTCCGCTGCGCTTCGGTTGGATGCTCGCGCACGCCGGAACCGAGTTCAGGAGCTCGAACGAAGAGGGACAGGCCCTGCCGTTGCCCACCCGCCTCCGTTTCGCGCTCGCCTACCGGGTCCTCCACCGCGTCGTCGAAGACGAGCCGCTGGACTTGTGGGCCAGCGTGGAGACGGAGGACCGTGCCCGCGACCCCGGTTCGCCATCGGTGTATTTCGGTCTGAACCTTTCGGCCGCGGATATGTTCTTCGTGCGGACCGGCTACGTGGGGGGCCAGCTCGACCAGACCGACGGTGCGACCGTCGGGCTGGGTTTGCGCATCGACCGCTTCGACCTGAACCTGGCCATGTCCCTGACGCGTTCGATGGTGACCGGGCAGAGCCAGCCGATCCACGTGACGCTCGGGGTTGCGTTCTAGCAGCCCGTGGACAGAATCCCCCCGGCATTCGAGCGGCGATTCATCCGGGCTTCGCTCACCTGTTCACACTGTAATGACAACATTACATTGTGTCATGTGTAGTATACATCTTGCCTCTCCAAGGCTTCGCTCCGGGGTGCTCCTCGGGCGAAACAGCCCTGCCATTCCCTTCCCGTCGCGCCTTGCCGGCCCGGCGCCGGACTGCTCTCGGTGCTCGGGCGGCTTCATCCACGGACCGCTAGCATGGCCGCCATGATCGACGCACCCCAACGACTCCGGGCCGCCATTCGGCGAGTCGAGGAACTTCGGGGGTATCTTTGACATCGCCGCTCGCAGCGAGCGTCTCGCGGTGCTCGACGAAGCTATGGCCGAACAGGGATTCTGGGACGACCCGGATGCGGCCCGGCAGATCATCGACGAGGCCAACCGGATCAAGGGGTGGCTGGAACCGTGGGCCGCGCTGCGGACCAGGGGCGACGAACTGGGCGAGTTGAGCGAACTCCTCAGCGAGGAGGAGGACGAAGATCTCGAAGAGGAGTGGCGGGAGGAGATCCGGGCCCTGGAAGATGGCCTGGATGTGCTGGAATTGCGGACCATGCTGCAGGGTGAGGACGACCACCGCGAGGCCATGCTGACCATCCACCCGGGCGCGGGCGGGCTGGAGTCGCAGGACTGGGCGGAGATGCTGTCGCGCATGTACATGCGGTGGGCCGAGCGGCGCGGATTCGGCCTCAAGGTGCTCGACCTTCAACCGGCCGAGGAGGCCGGGATCAAGAGCGTGACCCTGGAGATCACCGGCGACCACGCATACGGGTATCTGCGGGCCGAAAAGGGGGTCCACCGCCTGGTCCGGATCTCGCCCTTCGACTCGCAGTCGCGCCGGCACACCTCTTTCGCCTCGGTCTTCGTCTACCCCGTGCTCGATGACGAGATCGAGATCGAGATCGACGAATCCGACCTTCGGGTCGACACCTTCCGCGCGTCGGGGGCAGGGGGGCAGCACGTCAACAAGACCGATTCGGCGATCCGCATCACCCACGAGCCGACGGGAATCGTGGTGTCGTGCCAGCAGGAACGCTCCCAGCACAAGAACCGCTCCACCGCGATGAAGATGCTGAAGGCGGCGCTCTACCAGCGCGCGCGCGAGGAGAAGGAGAAGGAGAAGCAGGCGATCGAGTCGTCCAAGACCGAGATCGCGTGGGGGAACCAGATCCGCTCCTACGTATTCGCGCCCTACACGATGGTCAACGACCACCGTACCGAACTCAAGAAGGGCGATGTGAACGCGGTCATGGACGGCAAGCTGGATCCCTTCATCGAGGCCTACCTGAAGAGGTTCAGCGCGGCCCGGGTGGCGTAGCCGGTGGCGGAGACGGCCAGGGCAGGCGACGATCTCCCGCGGGTCGGGAAGGCGCGGATGGAGAAGCTGGCGGCGCTCCGTGAGCGTGGGGTCGCGGCATTCGCCTACTCCTTCGATGTGACCCGCCACGCCGCTCCCTCAGTGGCCGACTTCGAGGAGAGGGAGGGGGAGGGAGGCGGCCGGACCGGTGCCGGGGGGGCAGGGGGAACGCGAGACGGCGACGAGGCCGGAGCGGAAGCGGAAGGGGGTGGACAGACCACCAGGGGCCGGTGGGCGGGCCGCATGGTCGGCTTCCGTTCGCACGGGAAGAGCGCTTTCGCCGACCTCGAGGACCACACGGGCCGCGTCCAGGTCTACTTCAGGCGAAACGTCCTCGGGGACGACGCGTACTCGCTGCTGGAACTGCTGGATCTGGGCGACTGGATCGGGGTGGAGGGGTCGCTCTTCCGTACCCGCATGGGGCAGGTGACGGTCCTGGCGGAGGAGTTCGAGCTGCTCAGCAAGTCGCTTCGCCCCCTGCCTCTGGGCAAGGTCGAGGTGGACGCCGAGACGGGGGAGAGGGTCACGCACGCCGGCTTCGCCGACCGGGAATCCCGCTACCGGCAGCGCTACGCCGACCTGGCGGTCAACCCCGATGTGCGGCGGGTTTTCCGGACCCGAACCCGCATCGTCACCGCCATCCGCAGCTTCCTGGACGACCTGGGATTCGTGGAGGTCGAGACGCCGGTGCTGCAGCCTCTCTACGGAGGCGCGTCGGCCCGGCCGTTCGTCACGCACCACCTTGCGCTGGACCGCGTGCTGTACCTGCGCATCGCCGACGAGCTGTACCTGAAGCGGCTGATCGTGGGCGGAATGGACCGGGTCTACGAGATCTCGAAGGACTTCCGCAACGAGGGGATCGACCGCTTCCACAACCCGGAGTTCACGATGCTGGAGTTCTACCAGGCCTTCGCGGACTACGAGGACATGATGGAGCTGGTGGAGCGCCTGGTGGTGGCGGTGGCGGAAGCGGCGGGCGGCAGCCGCGGCTGCACCTTCCAGGGGGCGGAGATCGCCTTCGAGCGCCCATTTGCCCGCGTCTCCTTCGTGGAGAGTCTGGGTGAGGCCATGGAGGGCGATCCACTCGATGTGCCGGAGGACGAGCTCCGTGCGCGGGTGGAGGAGCGGGGGGCGGGGGACCTGGCGGGGGCGGGACGCGGCAAGCTGCTGGACAAGCTCTTCGGGGAACTGGTCCAGCCGTCTCTCGTGCAACCAACCTTCGTGGTCGACTACCCAAAGGAACTGAGCCCGTTGGCCAAGGAGAAGCGGGGCGCGCCGCGCCTGACGGAGAGGTTCGAGCTTTTCGTTGCTGGCGAGGAGCTGGCCAACGCTTTCAGCGAATTGAACGATCCCATCGCGCAGCGGGCACGTTTCGAGGACCAGGCAGCCCTGCGGGCGGCCGGAGACGCGGAGGCACAGGTGGTCGACGAGGACTACATCAGGGCGCTGGAATACGGCCTGCCCCCGACCGGAGGCGTGGGGATAGGGGTCGACAGACTGGTCATGCTGTTGACGGACCAGGCGTCGATCCGGGACGTCATCCTCTTTCCCACGCTGCGGGAAGGGGAGTAGCGGTGAGGTCGCAGACCCGGCTGGCCTGGTTCCTCGCACGCCGGTACCTCGCGTCCCGGAAAGGCGGGGGCTTCCTCTCCTTCATCACCTGGATCGCGCTGGCCGGCATCACGGTGGGCGTCACGGCGCTGGTCGTCGTGATCGGCGTCATGACCGGGATGCAGAACGAACTGCGCGCCAAGATCCTCGGGTCCACGCCACACATCACCGTGGGGCGGCAGGGCAGCTCGTTGCGGCTCGCGGACTGGGAGGCGGTGGTCGGGAAGGTGGAGGCGGTCGATGGAGTCGTGTCGGCGGCCCCGGTGGTGTGGACGCAGGTCGGACTCGAACACCGAGACTACCCACAGGTCCTCAACCTCTTCGGAGTGGATCTCGACGCGGACGGCCCGCCCGTCACCGACATGGAGGACAGCCTGCGGAGCGGGTACCTGTCACTGGAGAAGGAGCCGGGGGGGCTCGCGCCGTTCGTGCCGGGCAACGGCCTGGCCCTGCGGATGGGTCTCTTCGTGGGTGACACGGTGAGGGTCGTGGCGATCGAGAACTCGAAGGTGGGCCCCAACGGAGAGCTGATTCCGCGGACGGATGAATGGGTGGTTTCGGAACTCTTCTCGACGGGCATGTACCAGTACGACATGGGCAACGGCTACGCGGCGATGGGCGACGTGCAGGAGCTGCTCGATCTGGACGACAACGTGGTTTCATACGTGGGTGCGCGCGTCGAAGACCCCTGGGACGCGCAGGCGGTGGCCCAGGCGGTGCGGGAAGAGTTGGGCGGAGCGTCATACACGGTTGACTCGTGGACTGAGACGAACCGCCAGCTCTTTTCGGCGCTGAAGCTGGAGAAGCTGGCGATGGGCGTGATCGTTTCGCTCATCATCTTCGTCGCCGCCTGCAACATCGTGAGCACGCTGGTCATGGTCGTGGTCAACCGCACCCGGGAGATCGGCATCCTGAAGGCGATGGGGCTCACGCGGAAGGACACGCTGCGCACCTTCGTCTTCCAGGGACTGTGGATCGGGGTCATCGGCACGCTGGCCGGGCTTACTCTGGGCTTCATTCTCGCGTTCCTCATCGAGGAGCACGGGCTGATCCGCATTCCGCCGGACATCTACTTCGTGGACCGTCTGCCCGTGTCGATCTCTCCCTCGGACATCCTCTGGATCTGCGGCGTGAGCCTGTTGATCTCGCTGCTGGCCACCATCTACCCCGCACGGCAGGCCTCGGGACTGCAGCCCGTGGAGGCGATCCGCCATGACTGACGCGGCCGCGCGGATCCCGATCAACGGAGACGGTACCGCGAGGGCACGCGCGGGGCGGTTCCCCGCGGGCGAGGCAGTCGACGCCGGTCCGCCAGTCGAGGCCCGCGGACTGCACCGCACGTACAGGGGCGTCGCCGGCCCGGAACTCCACATTCTGCGGGGCGTGGACCTGGCCCTGGACTGGGGCGAAGCGGTAGCCATCGTGGGAGCCAGCGGCTCGGGAAAGTCAACGCTGCTCCACCTTCTGGGCGCCCTCGACCGACCCTCCGCGGGCTCGGTGCACATCGGCGGCACCGACGTGGCCACCCTGGGCGACACGGAGGCGGCGAAGCTCCGGAACAATCGCATCGGATTCGTGTTCCAGTTCCATCACCTGCTGCGCGATTTCACCGCACTGGAGAATGTCATGGTACCCGCCTTGATCCGCGGCGACGATCCCGAAGCGGCCCGATCGCGTGCCGCGGACCTGCTCGGGCAGGTGGGGCTCGGCGGCCGGCTCGGTCACAGGCCGCGCCAGCTGTCAGGCGGGGAACAGCAGCGGGTGGCGGTGGCCCGGGCGCTGGTGAACGAGCCCTATGTCCTCCTCGCGGACGAACCCACCGGCGATCTGGATACGGCCACCAGCAGGGATGTTCAGGACCTTCTCTTCGAGATGAAGGAGCGTCACGGTGTTGCGCTTGCCGTCGTAACCCACAACCGTGAACTGGCCTCGAAGGCGGAGCGAGTCCTGCGGCTACGCGAAGGGATTCTCGACAATGTCTGAACTGGACAGGGTGTGCGACCGTCCGAACTGCGGGAATCCGGCGCATGTGCACCTCACGGAAGTCGTGGACAACAAGATGTCCACGCAGTACCTGTGCAAGTCCTGTGCAGAGGAGAAGGGACTGAACCCGGTTTCGGGGCAGGGGGTGGATGTCGCCGAGTTTCTGGAGCAGTTGACCCGCGGGGAAGAGGTGGGGGAGGCGAGCGCCACCACCGAGCCGTGTGCTTTCTGCGGCCTGAGCCTGGACGGTTTCCGGGAGACGGGCCGCCTGGGATGCCCCCACTGCTACACGACCTTCGAACCCGGGTTGCGCCGCCTGCTCAACCGGATCCACGGGGCGGCGCGGCACACGGGCAAGGTGTACCTGCCGCCCGACCCCGCCGCCGCGGAGCGGGACCGGCGACTGGACGACCTTCGCCGACGCCTCCAGAGTGCGGTGGACACGGAAGACTTCGAGCGGGCCGCGACGTTGCGGGATCAGATACGCGACCTCGAACCGGCCGGATCGCCATGAAAACGCCGGACATCCTGCGTGACTTCGGCCTGGGATGGCTCGACGCCAGCGGTCCGCACGCCGATATCGTCCTGTCCACCCGGGTGCGTCTTGCGCGCAACCTCCAGGGACATCGCTATGCCACCCAGGCGGACGCGGGGGACCGTGAAGCCGTCTACAGCGCCGTCGCGGGCATGGTTGATACCCCCGTTATCCCGGCAGGCTTCAGGCTTCTGCGGATGGGAGAGCTGGACGCGCACACCCGGCGGATCTTTCTGGAACGACGTCTCGTCTCCTCCGAACTGCTGAGCCGGAAGCGGGCCGAAGAGCCCACGGCGGGTGCCGCCCTGCTCGTCTGTCACGGTGATCCGGTCACCATCATGGTCAATGAAGAGGACCACCTGCGTCTGCAGAGCCTGGTCTCGGGCCTCAGCGTCATGCAGGCCTGGAGTATGGTCGACCGTCTCGACGACGGGATCGGCCGGGACCTTTCACTGGCCTACCACCCCGAATTCGGTTTCCTGACATCGTGCCCCACCAACACCGGGACCGGGTTGCGGGCGTCCGCGCTGGTACACCTGCCGGCCCTGGTGCTGACAAAGGAGATCACCAGGGTCCTCGAGGGTCTCGACCGGGTCGGTCTTACGCACCGGGGCCTCTACGGCGAGGGATCCGACTTCGTGGGGAACTTCTTCCAGGTCTCCAACCAGAAGACGCTCGGCAGGAGCGAGGAGGATCTGGTGGAGCATTTCGGGAACACCGTCGCCACGGTCATCGAGAAGGAACGCCGCGCACGCCAGGTTTTGCGAGGCGCCGGGCCCAGGACGGAAGACCTGATCTGGCGCGCGTACGGACTGCTGCGCCACGCCCGCCTGCTGACCTACCGTGATCTGATGGAACTCCTGTCGGGTGTGAGGCTCGGGGTCTCGCTGGGGATGCTGCCGTCACCCCGGGTGAGCGCACTCAACCGGATCATCATTTTCGCGCAGGCCGCGCACCTCGCGGAGGCCGCGGGGAGGGAGCTCGACGCATCGGAGAGACAGGCTCACAGGGCCCAGTACGTACGTAGGGTACTGGAGGGCGAAAACGGCTCCCCCACTACCGATACCGGGTCATGAAGGCGATTTTGGTAGGGGGCGGGTGCAGCGATGTCCGGCTGACGGCTTCGGAGGGCCGACCAGGATGAACTACAACTTCACGGAGAGAGTCCGAAAGGTCCTTTCGATGGCCCGCCAGGAGGCCATCCGGCTGCAGCACGACTATGTGGGTACCGAACACATCCTGCTCGGCCTCATCCGCGAAGGCGAGGGGGTGGCCGCACACGTGCTCGGCAATCTGAGCGTGGATCTTGACCGGATCCACGAGCGGGTCGAGGAGTCGGTGCGAAAGGGCAAGGCCACCATCGCGCTGGGCGAACTGCCGTACACGTCGCCGGCGAAGAAGGTTCTGGAGTTCGCCATGTCGGAGGCCCACGAACTCAATCATTCCTACGTCGGGACCGAGCATCTCCTCCTGGGACTGCTTCGCGAGAGCAAGGGGATCGCCGCGCAGGTGCTGAACTCGCTCGGCGTGACCATCGACGAGGCGCGCGCCGAGACGCAGAAGGTGCTGGGGTCGGACGTGAGTTCGGGAACGTCCGCCAGTGGCGGCGGAATCGGCAGCACCGGCAGCCCGGTGCCGAGCCCGGGGCCGGCGCGCGGCGAGAGAAAGTCGAAGACGCCGGCGCTGGACCACTTCTGTCGCGACCTGACCGGGCTCGCCCGCCAGGGAGAGCTGGATCCCACGATCGGACGCGAGACCGAAATCGAGCGCCTGGTCGAGATCCTCTGCCGCAGGAAAAAGAACAACCCGGTGCTGATCGGCGAACCGGGTGTCGGGAAGACCGCCATCGTGGAAGGGCTTGCCCAGATGATCGCCCGGGGCGAGGTCACGGAGAGCCTTCGGGACCACCGGGTCCTCGCGCTCGACATGGCCGCCGTGATCGCCGGCACCAAGTACCGCGGACAGTTCGAGGAGCGCCTCAAGGCGGTCATGAACGAGATCTCGACCAACCGCAACGTGGTCCTCTTCATCGATGAACTGCACACGCTGGTCGGTGCAGGAGCTGCCGAAGGGGCGATCGACGCCTCCAACATGCTCAAGCCGGCGCTGGCGCGGGGCGAACTGCAATGCATCGGCGCCTCCACGCTGAACGAGTACCGCAAGTACGTCGAGAAGGACGGCGCGCTGGAGCGGCGTTTCCAGCCTGTGATCATCGATCCGCCCACAGTCGACGAGACGATCGCGATCCTGACCGGGCTCAGGGGCCACTACGAGGATCACCACAAGATCACGATCCCGGACGACGCGCTGGCCCACGCGTCGCGGCTGGCCGACAGGTACATCACCGATCGTTTCCTGCCCGACAAGGCCATCGACGTGATCGACGAGGCCGGGTCCCGGGCCCGCATTGCCAGCCAGGTGCCTCCGGCCGAGGTCGAGGAACTGAAGACACAGCTGTCCGGCCTGATCGAAAGCAAGGAGGCCGCGATCCGCGACCAGGACTTCGAACGGGCGGCCCAGCTGCGCGACCGGGAGCGGGCGCTGCAGCAGCGCATCCGCGACGAGCAGGAGGCATGGAAGGAGGAGCGCAGGCGCTTCCGCCCCGAGATCACCGTGGAGGACGTTGCGTTCATCGTCAGCCGCTGGACCGGCGTTCCGGTGACGCGGATCAGGCAGGCCGAGACCGAGCGCCTGGTCAACATGGAGGCCGAGCTTCACAGGCGCGTTGTCGGCCAGGACCAGGCGATCACGGCGATTTCACGGGCGATCCGGCGGAGCCGCGCGGGACTCAAGGATCCGTACCGTCCGATCGGCTCCTTCATCTTCTCGGGTCCGACCGGAGTGGGGAAGACCGAGCTCGCCCGCACGCTGGCCGAGTTCCTGTTCGCGGACCGGGAAGCCCTGATCCGGGTCGACATGAGCGAGTACATGGAGCGCTTCTCGGTGTCGCGTCTCATCGGTGCACCCCCCGGGTACGTGGGCTACGACGATTCGGGAACGCTCACCAAGGCCGTGCGGCGGCGGCCCTACTCGGTCGTCCTGCTGGACGAGATCGAGAAGGCCCACCCGGATGTCTTCAACATCCTCCTGCAGGTCCTCGACGAAGGCCACCTGACCGACAACTACGGGCGCGTGATCGACTTCAAGAACACCGTCCTGATCATGACCTCGAACCTGGGCGCGAGAGACATCGCCAGGGGTGGTCTCGGTTTCCAGCGGGCCGACGCCCGCTCCGGCTACGAGAACATGCGCGACAAGGTCAACGAGGAGATCAACCGGACCTTCAATCCCGAGTTCCTGAACCGCGTGGACGACACCATCGTCTTCCATCCGCTGAGCCGCGACGAGATCGGGAAAATCGTGCACATCATGCTCGGGGACCTCCAGGAGCGGCTGGCGCAGGGAGAGATGTCGCTCAGCCTTACGCCCCGGGCCATCGAGTTCCTGGTCGAGCACGGCTACAACGCGAAGTACGGTGCGCGGCCGTTGAAGAGGGCGATACGCCGTTTCCTGGAGGAACCGCTTTCGGAGAAGCTTCTCATGGCCGAGTTCGGTTCCGGCGATGAGATCGAAGCTGACGTTTCGGAGGACGGAGAGACCCTTGCCCTCGCGGCGGCCTCTCCGAGCAAGACATGATGCGATACATGGCCTCAGGACCCGCACCGGCGGGCAGGTGGGCGCCGGGATCCAGCAGACGGATTCCCGCCGGCATTCGTGGATTCCTACGAGGCATCCTGTTGGGGTTGCTGCCGGTCCTGGTCCCGCTCGCGGCCAACGCCCAGAATCCGGCCGGCGGTCTGGTGCGCATCGATTCGGTGGTTGTGCGCGGTGCCGTGCGGGTGGTGGCGGCGGATGTGATCGGTGCCTCCGGGATCCAGGCCGGGAGCCTCGCCAGTGGGTTCGACGTCAACCGCGCGGTAAAGAACATATGGGCCACCGGGCAGTACGAAGATCTAGTGGTAAGACTGGACGAATCGACCGGCAGGAACGTCCTGATCCTGGAAGTCGTCGAGCGGCCCCTCATGCGGCTTGTGCGCATCGTGGGGCTGGAGTCCATCTCCCAGCGCGACGTCATTGAGGACGCCGGACTGGAGGAGGATGCGCCCCTGTCGCGCAACGGGATCGCAAGGGCCGAAGGGTTCATCCGCGAAGAGCTGCGCCGCCGCGGGGTGCCCTACGCGCAGATCGAGCCGCGCATTCAGCCGGTGCCTGGTGACGATGGCAGCGTGGATATCCTGCTGGATGTGGTGGAGGGACAGCGAGTGACCATCGCGGAGGTGGGTTTCGCGGGCAACGAACAGTTCTCCGACGAAGAACTCCGCGGCGCCATGAACACGAAACCGGAGGGCTTCTTCTGGTTCCGGGCGGGCAACTACGACGACATCGACTTCGAGTTGGACCTGGTGGAATCGCTGCCCGATCACTACTACCAGGCCGGATTCCTGGACTTCGAGGTGCTGGGCGACACGCTGATCGTGGACCCCACCACCGGCAAGGCCCGCATCGAGGTGCACGTCGACGAAGGGGACCAGTACAGGCTCGGGGATTTCCGGATCGACGGTAACACCGCCTTTGAGAGCGACCGGCTACGCCAGCATTTCACCGACGATTCGGGAGGCATTCTCTCGATCCTGGGACTCGGCGAGGACCGGTCCCGGGGCGTCGGCCGGGTCTTCGACGTCGTAGCCTTCGAGGACGCGGCGGAGCAGGTGCGACAGCTTTACTACGACGAAGGCTACCTGTTCGCTCAGGTTGAACCCTACTGGGAACGGGCAACGGGGCCTGGGGCCGCACCGTACACGGTCAGTGCCGGCTGGCGCATCCTCGAAGGCGACCAGGCGTACGTCAACCGAATCGGCATCGCGGGCAACGACTTTACGTACGATCGGGTGATCCGGGAGAAGATCTATCTCCTGCCCGGCGACATCTACAGTCAGGCTCTCGTACTGCAGTCCTACCAGAACATCCAGTCGCTGGGCTTCTTCGAGACACCGCTCCCCTTCCCCGACATCCGCACGACGGAGACGGGCGATGTCGACATCACCTTCAACGTCGAGGAGAAGCAGACCGGTTCGTTGCAGTTCGGAACGGCGGTCGGAGGCGGCGTGGGACTGTCGGGGTTCCTCGGGTACGACCAGCCGAACCTGTTCGGACAGGCGAAGGCGGGCAGCGTTCGCTGGGACTTCGGGCGCTACATCAACAGCTTTACGCTCAGCTTTACCGACCCGGCGCTGTTCCAGTCCACGGTGAGCGGCTCGGTGTCGCTCTTCAACTCGACCGACCGCTTCTATCAGTTCGCCACCGGGCGGCGGCGGCGAGCGGGTTTCACGACGCGTTTCGGTTTGCCGATTCCGGGGTCGTTGCGCACGCGGTTCTTCGTCGGCTACTCCCTCTCGCGCACCGAGTACGAGTCTTTCCGGAGGTCGGAAGACACCTCGGTCTTCGGATTGCCCCCCGGGTTTCTGAGTTCGCTTCTGCTCGGCATCACCCGGCAGACGCTGAACCATCCGCTGTTCCCGACTTCGGGATCGAGCCAGACCTGGAACGTCGAGCTGAACGGGGGCCCTCTCGGTGGAGCCGGTGACTTCATCAAGCATACCGCCGAGGCGCAGTGGATGATCCCCGTCGGACAGGTTGGTGGCGACGGCCCCAACTCGGCAGGCATTCGGTTCGCATTGGGCCTGGGAGCCCAGGGCGGCGCCCTTTTTGGAGACGCGTCCCGCTTCCCCTTCGAGTCGTTCTGGATGGGAGGGGTGCAGTTCGGCGAAACGCTGAGGGGGTACGACGAGACTACGATCACCCCCCGAGGCTACTACCCCGAAAGGGCGGATGGCATCACCCAGGTCGATCGCCTGGGGAATGCGTACTTCTCGGCGACCGCGGAACTGAAGGCGGTACTCAATTCCAATCTGGCCATGTCCACGTTCTACGATGTCGGCAACCTGTGGCGCGGACCTGGTGATATCAACACCTCCAGGCTCTATCGGGGTGCCGGCTTCGGGGTCCAGCTCGTGACCCCCTTCGGCCCCATCGGGCTGGACTACGCGTACGGTTTCGACAAGCCCCAGCCGGGGTGGCAATTGCATTTCAAGATGGGTCCGAATTTCTAGTGCAGTCCGTGGACCAGCCCGCACGAGCACCGGGAGTGGCGAGGCGCCGGGCTGGCCAGGCGCGACGAGAGGGGAAACGAGCGGTTGCCTGGGGTCCACACTTCAGCGGTATTACAAAGACGCCGTCTCCGCAACCGGCGGGACGGCCTGAGTCCGAATCGAATCGGAGGAGTCGAGAGTGATGAGCATTTCCCGTTTGGGAGCAGCCGCGGCGTTGTCCCTGCTGCTCGTCGGTCCCCTGGCCGCTCAGGGAACCAAGGTGGCCTACGTCCACACTAATACGGTTCTGGCCGAGTACGGGCCGGCCCAGGACGCCTTTCGGGCGCTCCAGGCAACCACTGCGGGTTACCAGGCCGAGATCGACAACCTCGACGCCGCGTACCAGCAGGCCGTGGCCGAGTACCAGCAGCAGATGATGACGATGACGGCCGAGGCCCGGCAGGAACGTGAAGCGGAGTTGCAGGCGCAGTTCGCCGCGCGCGAGGCACGAAGCGTGGAGCTGGGGGAGCTGGCCAACCAGAGGGAGGACGAGGTCTTCGCGCCCATCTTCGAGGCGATCGGAAACGTACTGGAGGAGATCCGGGTGGAGGGCAACTACGGTATCATCCTGGACACGCGCTCAAACGCGATTCTGGTCGCCGACCCCGCGCTCGATCTCACCCAGCAGGTCCTGGCCCGGCTTCAGGCCAGCAGCGGGTCCGAAGGCGGTACGTGACCCTGTCGGAGGCCGCCGAGGCGACCGGCGGCCGGGTGCTCGGCGACGGGTCCCTGATCTTCAAGCGGATCTCTCCGGTGCACGACGCGGGACCGGGAGACCTCGCAATGCTCGCCAACCGCCGCTACGCCGCCGACCTGCCCGGGTGCGCGGGCCGCGCCCTTCTCGTCTCGGAGACGCTGAGTCGGATCGAAGGCGGCCCCGTCGATCGCCTCGTGGTGGAGGACGCGCACGCGGCTCTCATCGACCTGCTCCCCCTGCTCCACCCGGAGCCGCCCGGGGAGTGCGGCGTGCATCCGACCGCCGTGATCCACGCGGCGGCGACGGTCCCCGAGCGTGCGGATGTGGGCCCCCATGCCGTCATCTGTGCCGGCGCGATGCTGGGCGACGGTGCGAGGGTCGGTGCGCACTGCGTGGTCGGCGAGGGGGTCGCCATCGGGACCGAGACCGTGCTCCACCCGAACGTCACGGTGTACGCCGGTTCGGTCCTGGGGGATCGGGTCGTCGTCCACGCGGGTGCCCGCGTCGGAGTCGACGGCTTCGGGTATGTCACGTCGGGAGGCAGACACCGCAAGGTGCCCCAGGTGGGCGGCTGCGTGGTCGAGGACGATGTCGAGATCGGCGCGAACTGCACGATTGACCGGGGCTCGATCGGCCGGACCGTAATCGGAGCGGGATCGAAGCTCGACAACCTCGTCCATGTCGGACACAACGTGACCATCGGCCCGGGGTCGATGCTTGTGGCGCAGGTCGGGGTGGCCGGATCCGTCCGCACCGGTGCGGGAGTGGCCATGGGAGGACAGGCCGGAGTTTCGGACCACCTCCGCATCGGCGCCGGGGCGCGGATCGCGGCCCAGGCGGGGGTGATCGGCGATGTGGAACCCGGACAGGTGGTCTCGGGGTACCCCGCCCGTGATCACGGGACCTACCTCCGGGCCATGGCGAGTCTGATGAGGCTCCCGGAGCTGGTCCGGCGCCTGGGACGGCTGGAACGCCGCCTCGGCCTGGAGGACGCCGGCTGATGGCCGAGCGGAACCAGCACACGATCGCGCGCGAGGTCGCGATCGACGGAATCGGTGTCCATACGGGGAAACCGACCACGCTTACGATGAAGCCCGCACCCCCGGATACCGGAGTCGTCTTCACCCGCACCGACCTGACCGGGGCACCGCCGATTCCGGCGAATCTGGAGCACGTGACGGCGACGGAGCTCGGCACCAATGTGGGTGCCGGAGGCGTGGACGTGCTCACCGTAGAACATCTGCTGGCGGCCCTGGGGGCTCTCGAGGTGGACAACGTGAAGATCGAGTTGGACGCGCCGGAGGTGCCCATCCTGGATGGGAGCTTCGCCCCCTATGTGAGCGCGATCCGGGAGGTGGGGAGAGAGGTGCAAAAGGCCGAGGCGATGGTTGTCCAGGTCAGGGAGCCGATCTCGGTCGAGGACGACCAGGGAGCTTCGTACGTGGCCCTGCCCGACGATGGCTTCCGCATATCCGCCACGATCGAGTTCGGCCACGTTGCGATCGGTCGCCAGAACGGCGGGTTCGTCATCGATCACCAGCGCTTCGCGCGCGACCTCGCTCCCGCCCGCACCTTCGGCTTCCAGGCCGACGCGGCCTCGCTCCGTGCCCGCGGTCTGGCCCGGGGGGCATCACTGGCGAACACCATCGTGCTCGACGGCGATGGCGTGATGAACGACGGGCTGCGCTACCCCGACGAGTTCCTGCGCCACAAGGTCGGAGACATCGTGGGCGACCTGGCCCTGCTGGGTGGAAGGTTTCAGGGCTATGTGGTGGCCGAATGTCCCAGCCACCGCGGGAACATCGCTCTGGCCCGCGCGATCCAGGCGGCGAATGACCGTCGGCGCAGAGCGGACGGCCTCGACGTCACACGGATCATGGAGGTTCTTCCGCATCGCTATCCGTTCCTCCTCGTCGACCGGGTGGTGGAGTTCGAGCCCGGGAAGCGGATCGTCGGACTCAAGAACGTGACGATCAACGAACCCTTCTTCCGCGGCCATTTCCCGGATCATCCCATCATGCCCGGTGTGCTGATCATCGAGGCCATGGGGCAGGTCGGCGGCCTTCTCCTGATGGACTCGGTCGGTGATCCCCGGGACAAGGTCGTCTACTTCATGGCGCTCAACAACGTCAAGTGGCGCAAACCGGTCACTCCTGGAGACCAGGTTCTCTTCGAGGTCGAGATGGTCAATCTCCGCCGGAGCGTCTGCAAGATGAAGGGGAAGGGGATGGTCGACGGAAAGGTCGTCGCCGAAGCGGAAATGATGGCCCGGATCGTGGACCGATGAGCAGCGTACCCACCACGGACCACATGGCGGTGGGCATCCATGACACCGCGATCGTCGACCGGGGTGCCGAACTGGAGCCCGGCGTGCAGGTCGGCCCCTATGCCATCGTCGGACCCGGCGTGCGGATCGGGGCGAACTCCCATATCGGCCCGCGCGTGCTCATCGAGAAGGACACCACGGTCGGGAACGGCTGCCGGATCGCCAACGGGGCCGTGCTCGGCACCGATCCGCAGGACCTCAAGTACGAAGGCGAGAGGACGCATCTGGAAATCGGAGACCGGACGGTCATCCGCGAATTCGCGACCCTAAACCGGGGCACGGCGGCGGTGGGTCGCACCACGGTGGGCTCGGACTGCTTCCTCATGGCCTACTGCCACATCGCCCACGACTGCGAAATCGGCAACCACGTCATCATCTCCAACGCCACGAACATGGCCGGGCAGGTCTCGATCGAGGACTGGGCCATCGTGAGCGGCCTGGTCGCCATTCACCAGTTCGTCCGGATCGGCGCGCATGCCTTCGTGGGCGGCGGATCCCGGATCAACCGGGACGTACCCCCGTACTGCAAGGCCACGGGCAACCCTTCTCCCCGGCTGTACGGGCTCAATACCGTGGGACTGGATCGGCGGGGGTTCTCCCCCGGCGTGCGCAGGTGCCTCAAACGCACGTACCGGATCCTGTTCCAGTCCGAATGGAACCTCTCCCAGGCGCTCCGGAAAGTCACCGAAGAGCCCGAGTTGCGTTGTCCGGAGGTGGGATACTTCCTCGACTTCATTCGCAACAGCGAACGCGGGATCATCTTCTAGCCGCGCGTGGACCGGACCATCCGAGCACCGGGAGCGCTGAGGCACCGGGCCGGCAAGGCGCCGCGGAAACGGCCGCCTTCGGTCGGTGTCGTCGGAGTGGGCGCTCTGGGGCAGCACCATGCGCGGGTGTTGCGCGACCTCGACGGCGCGACCTGTTCGGGCGTCTTCGACACGAACGCCGAACGCGCCCGGACGATCGGGAACAAACTCGGGGTCCGGGTCACGTCTTCCCGGAGGGAACTGTTCGATGCCAGCGACGCGGTGGTGGTGGCGGTGCCCACCACATCGCACGAGGCCGTCGCCCTCGACGCGATCCGCGCCGGCGTCCATGTGTTCGTCGAGAAGCCGATGGCACTGGGCATCGGCGCGGCCGACCGCATGATCGCGGAAGCCGGCAGCGCGGGTGTGGTGCTGCAGGTGGGGCACGTCGAGAGGGTCAACCCCGCCGTGGTGGCCGCCAGGCCATTCCTCGAACGGCCCCTCTTCGTGGAATCGCACCGGCTGGCGCCGTTCACGCCCCGCTCGCTGGATGTCGCCGTGGTGCTGGACCTCATGATCCACGATTTGGACCTGCTGTGCAGCCTCGTCGGCACGCCCGTGACCGAGTTGGCGGCGACCGGCGTCCCCGTGCTCACCCGCCACGTGGACATCGCCAACGCCCGGCTTGCCTTCGAGGGTGGGGCCGTCGCGAACCTCACCGCCAGCCGCGTATCCGTCACGCGGGTGCGGAAGCTGAGGGTCTGGCAGCACTCCGGCTACCTGTCGCTGGACCTGGCGGCCGGGCGGGGAGAATTCTACCGGCTCAAGGACGGGGTGTCGGTGCTGGACGGACCTTCCCTTCCCCCGGGCGTCCCGGCGCTGGACGGACTGGCCTCCATCGTGGAGCGCATCCCCGTGCTGGGCGACGGAACGGAACCGCTCGTAGCGGAGCTAGCGTCCTTCCGCGATGCCGTGCTGGGTCTGGCGCCGCCACTGGTAAGCGGCGAGGATGGACGGCGTGCACTCGAACTCTCTCTGGCAATCGAACAACAGATCGAGGACCATGTCGCTCATACGCGTTCGGCGTCAACGTAAGCGCGAGTGGATCGACGCGAAGAAGGGGAAGTCCCCGACCACGCTCGTCATCCTCCTCGCGGTCGTGCTCGCCATCATCTGGTACCTCGGGCGCGCCTTCTGAACCGGTAGCTTCTTGGCGCCCCAGCATGCGGCCGGCGGCACTCCCCGCCTCCGCAAGGTGATGATCCTGGCGGGCGAAGCATCCGGAGACGCGCACGGCGCCCGGGTCGCCCGCGAGATCCGTCGCCGCTGGCCGGGTGCGGAGATGGTGGGGCTGGGTGGCCAGGGGATGGCCGGGGAAGGCGTGCGGCTCCTCAGCGGACTGGACGACCTTGCCGTAATGGGGTTTGTGGAGGTGTTGCGGAGGGTGCCCTTCTTCCGGCGGCTGGAAAAGCGGCTGGTGCGTCTGCTACGGGAGGAACCGCCGGATCTGGTGATCCCCATCGACTATCCCGGCCTCAACCTGAGAATCGCCGCGCACGCGGCGAGGCTGGCGATACCGGTTCTCTACTACATCGGGCCCCAGGTGTGGGCGTGGAGGGCGGGGCGCGCGGAGCGACTGTCCCGGCTTGCGGGCCGGATCGCCGTCATCCTGCCGTTCGAGGCTCCCCTCTATCGTGCGCACGGAGGTCGTGCCCATTTCGTCGGCCATCCCCTGCTGGATACGGAAACCGATGCCGACCCCGCCTCGCTCGCCCGCGGTCTCGGTGTCGAGCCGGGAAGACCCGTTCTGGCGCTCTTCCCCGGGTCGCGCGCGCAGGAACTGCGACGCCACGCCGACCCCTTCGCCGGGACGGCTCATGAGCTTCAGGGACGTATGCCGGATCTGGCGGTCATCGTCAGCAAGGTCTCCTCCCTGCCCGATTCCGCCTATCGGTCGTTTCCCTTTCCCACAACCGAAGACGCCCACGCGCTTCGGGCGCTCGCCACCGCCGGACTCGTCAAGTCGGGCACCAGCACGCTGGAAGCCGCCCTGGCCGAAATGCCCTTCGCGGTCGCGTACATCACCCATCCGGTGACGTACTTCCTGGCCCGGCGGCTGGTGCGGGTTCCACACGTCGCCCTGGCCAATCTGGTCGCGGGAGACCGGGTCGTGCCCGAGTTCATCCAGCGAGACATGAAGCCCGTCGTGGTGGCCGACGCCCTGGAGCCCCTCCTCGACCGATCGTCCGCGGAGCGCGGGGCCATGATTACCGGCTTGCGCAAGATACGTCGGGAGTTGGGGTCGCCCGGCGCTTCCGCGAGAATGGTGGATCTGGCGGAGGAACTGCTGCGGGAAACAGCGGCTGGCGCGGGGAACTGATGGCGGCGCGCCTGCGAGGTCTCGTGACGGAACTCTGGGCCGGCGACGAGCCGCGACCCTCCACCCGTCTGCTCGGCCTGGCGCTGACGCCCGTGGAGGTGGCGTTCCGGATCGCCGTCGCGGCGCGGGGCCGCTGGTACGACCGCAGAAGGCTGCCCGGGCCATCGATCCCGGTCGTGTCGGTCGGGAACCTGACCGTGGGAGGAACGGGTAAGACGCCCGTCTTACATTGGCTTGGGGACTGGTTTCGGGCGAAAGGGGTTCAAGCGGCCGTGGTCGTGCGGGGATACGGTGATGACGAGGTGGCCCTGTACCGGCGGTGGTTCGGGGAGAGAGCCGTGTTCGCGGGCCCGGACCGGCGCGCGGGGGTCCGGACGGCCGCGGAGCGCGGGTACCGGCTCGCGCTGCTGGACGACGGGTTCCAGCATCGCCGCCTGGCGCGAACGGTGGACATCCTCCTGGTGGCGGCCGAAGATCCCTGGCGGATACGCATGATTCCACGTGGCCCGTACCGTGAGCCTCTCCGCGCGGTCGGCCGCGCCACGCACGTGCTGCTGACCCGTCGCGCGGCCGCCGGCCGAATCGCCAAGGCCTGGAAGGAGAGACTGGCCCGGCTCGCGCCCGGAGTGTCGGTCGTGCATCTGGAACTGACCATGGGTGGGTGGAGGGACCTGGCCGGCAAACCGGCGAACGCGCCCCGCGAAGACGTGTTGGCGGTTTGCGCGATCGCCCGCCCCCGCGCGTTCGCGGCCGGACTGGGGGAGCTCCTGCCCACGGCGCGAATCGAGCTTGCCTCCTACCCGGACCACCACGAATACACGGCCGAAGACGTGGCCTCGCTGCTCGCGCGCCGCAACGGCCGGACGGTCGTCTGCACGGACAAGGACGCCGTGAAGCTGGCCCGCCACCGCGAGCTCGCCGACCACGCTGTGTCCGTGGGTCTTCGCGTAGATGGCGAACCCGCCGGGGCGCTCCTTGCGGCTCTGACAGAGGTGGCCGAGAGGCTGTGAAGATCTCGGTCGTGGTGGTCGGCCGCGCGGGCTCTCTCGGCTCGGCGATCCGTGAGTACGAGGCGCGTGCGGCACGATACTGGCGGTTGGAAGTGGTCGAGGTGCGCCAGGGGCGCGGCAGTGTGGCGGACGACGTCATGCGCAGGGAAGCCGGCAACATCAGGGCCCGGTTGCGCCGGGGGTTCGACCGGGTGGCCGTGACGCGCGAGGGCCGGCGGTTCTCGTCGGCCGAGCTGGCCCGGTGGCTCGAAGGGGTTGCGCGGACCCCGGCCAAAGGTGTCCACTTTCTCGTCGGTGGAGCGTTCGGGCTCGACCCCGACCTGAAGGAGGAGTGCGGGCTGCGTCTCTCCCTGTCGTCCTTTACGCTTCCCCATGACTTCGCCAGGCTGGTGCTGGCCGAACAGCTCTACCGGGCCGGTACGATTCTTGGAAACCAACCCTACCACAAGGGATCACGGTGAGACGAAAGTGAGCCGGAAGCCATGGTTCCGCGACTGGTTCGGCAGCGAGTATCTGGCACTCTATCCTCATCGCGATCGTGCCGAGGGGCGGCGTGCCGTCCGACTCCTGCGGCGAGCGACCGGTCTCGGCCCGGGTACGCGGGTTCTGGACGTGGGATGCGGGCCGGGCCGGCACCTGGCGGAGATGCAACGCATCGGCTACCGCGCCACGGGGCTGGACCTGTCGCCGCGCATGCTCGAAGCGGCCCGGGCCGCGATCCCCGATTGCGCGCTGGTTCGAGCCGACATGCGGCGCCTCCCCTTTCGGGCCGCCAGCTTCGACGTGGTGACGTCCTATTTCACCTCGTTCGGCTACTTCGAGCACGAGGACGACGACCTCGGGGCGTTGTTGGAGGCACGGAGGCTGCTCAGGGTGGGGGGGTGGTATCTGCTCGACTTTCTGAACGCCGCCGAGGTCGTGGCGCATTTGAAAACCCTGGACCGCCGAAGCGTCTCGGGGATGCAGGTCGTTCAGGAGCGCCGCATTGCCGACGGCGGCCGCGTGATCGAGAAGCGAATCCGAATCGTGGCCCAGAACGATGCACCGAAACGGGAGTTCGTCGAGCGCGTGCGGCTGTACCGCCCGGAGGATCTCAACTCCATGCTGGTACGCGCCGGGCTGACTCCGGGACCCACCTTCGGAGGCTACGACCAGTCACCGTTCTCGGTCGGGTCGCCCCGCTATATCGTGCTGGCCGGAGCGGCCGGGTGACCGCGCGGAATCCGCTGCCCCCGGGGCGTGGGGGCGCAACGCGGGCTCCGGCCCGATGAAGCTGCTGCCCCGGCCGCTGGGCGGATCGCACCTGGCGAAGGACTACCTGGCCGGGGTCGAAGCCGCCAGGGATTTCTACCGCGGCTCGCCGTTCCGCGCCGAAACCTACCGGCACAAGGCCGATGAGCTGGATCTGGCACGGGGCCCCGACACCTTCGCCACTGCCGAGCAGGTGATCCGGCCGACGGGACCGGACGGGGCGGAGTTGCTCCGCCGGGTCACGGCCCAGGGCGGGTACTTCGTCACCACCGGGCAGCAGCCCGGACTCTTCGGCGGGCCCCTGTACAGCCTGTACAAGGCGCTCACCGCCGTGAAGCTCGCCGGAGAGCTGGCGGGAGTGCTGGCCCGGCCCGTCATGCCCCTCTTCTGGGTGGCCTCCGACGATCACGACTGGGAGGAAGCGAACCACACTCTTGTCGTGGACGGGTCCAACCGGCTGGTGCGCCTGACGCTGGGCGCCGCCGCGGAGGGACCCCCTCGCCCTCTGGCGCGTACGCCCGTTGGCGCCGCCGTCGAGGAAGCCCTGGGCCGGCTTTCCCACGCGTTTCCCCCGAACGAGTTCCACACGCGCCACATGGCCCGGCTCCGCGATGCCTACAGACCGGAGGCCACGATGGCCTCGGCCTTCTCGGATGTCATGTCGTGGCTTCTGCGGGAGACGCCGATCGGGCTGGTCGATGCCGGCCACCCCTGGCTGAAGGAGGCCTGCAGGTCCGTCTTTCGCGCCGAAGCGGAAGACCCGATGGCCAGCGAGACCGTTCTGGAGAGGACCGCCGGTGGCCTGCTGAGGTGCGGGTATGGACTGCAGGTGCCGTTGATCCCCGGCGCCACCAATCTTCTTCTCGATCTGCGGGACGGCCGTGAACGGCTGCAGAGGACGGACGGGGGATTCCTGCTCAGACGGTCCGGCAGGAAACTCTCGCGGCGCCGGGTCCTCGATCTCATCGAAGACGATCCGCAGGCCGTTTCGCCCAACGTGCTTCTCCGCCCGGTGGTCGAGAGCCTTCTCTTTCCCACGCTGGCCTACGTCGGCGGGCCCGGCGAGCTGGCGTATTTCGCGCAACTGCGCGGTCTGTTCCGCCGCCACGGCACCGACATGCCCGTGGTGGCTCCGCGCGGGTCGCTGCTGGTGGTGGAGAGCAAGGTGGCCAAGGTCCTGGACAAGTTCGGGCTCGGAGTCGACGACGTGCGCGACCTGGAAGCCCTTCTGAGCCGCTTCGCGCGCGACCGTCTTCCGGAGGACGTACGGGACGCGGCCGGCCGTTGGCGCGGGGCCGTCGAGGCGCTGGGCGGAGAGCTGGCCGATGCCGCGGCCGCGGTCGATCCCGTACTGCGCGGCGCGGTCATGAAAGCCAGGAACTCCAGCCTGGCCGCTCTCGGATCACTGGAGAAGAAGATCGTTCGGGCGGTCAAGCGCAACGCCGAAACGACCCGGGTTCAGATCGCCAAGGCACAGGTCAACCTGTGGCCGGAGGGAAAGCCCCAGGACAGGGTTCTGTGCCCGCTGCAGTACCTGATGAAGTACGGACCGGAATTCCCCGCGCTCGCGATTCGACGAATCCCCGTCCAACTCCACCGGTCCCGGGCGGACGGGGATTTTGGCACCCCGGGCACGGACAGCGTAGCTTAGTCTCTATGGTTCCGTTGATCGTGGTTCTGGTGCTTCTCATCCCCATCCTTGCGATCGTGCTCGATTCGGACGTGGGCAAAGCGATCGCCAGGCGGCTGGAGCGTGGGAAACGGGCACGGGACGACAGCGGGGCGCATGACCGCCTCGTGTATCTGGAGAGTGAACTGGAGCGTCTCGGGAAGGAGGTGGGCCGCCTTGAGGAGGAAAGCCGGTTCCTCCACAGGCTGCTCGCCGAGCACACCGATCCCGATGCACTTCCACCCAGCGGCGGTGCCAGGACCTCCGACCCGGAATCGTAGCAGTCCTTGGCGGCTTCCAGGGTAGCAGCGGGTATTCTCGTCAGCCGGATCTTCGGGTTCGTGCGTGATATCGTTTTCGCGCACCACTTCGGGACCGGAGCGCTCGCGGACGCATGGCGGGCGGCCCTCCGCATTCCGAACGTGCTGCAGAACCTGCTCGGCGAAGGCACGCTGAGCGCTTCGTTCATCCCGGTTTACGTGCGCCTTCTGGAGGAGGGGCGTGAGGAGGCAGCGGGACGGGCGGCGGGGGCCGTGCTGGGCCTCCTGGCCACCGTCGCGGGGGCGCTGGCAGCGTTGGGAGTCTGGGCGGCTCCGTGGCTGGCAACGCTGGTCGCCACCGGTTTCGAAGGCGACGGCCGGGCCGGCATCCTGGCGTCGCTGCTCCGCATTCTCTTCCCCATGACGGCCGTGCTCGTCGTATCGGCGTGGGCGCTGGGCATCCTGAACAGCCACCGGCGTTTCTTCGTGTCCTACGTGGCCCCCGCGCTCTGGAACCTGGCCATGATCGTGGCAGTGGTCGGGGCGGCGGGGCGGGGGGTCTTCGGCGCGGACCTGATCTTCGCCATGGCGTGGGGCGCGCTGGCGGGCGGCGTCCTTCAGCTCCTCTTCCAGCTTCCGTTCCTGCTTCGGTTTCTGAAACATGTCGTGCCCTCGCTGAGCACCCGGATCACGGGGGTGCGCGAGATCGTGACGAATTTCGTGCCGGTGTTCGCAGCTCGCGGAGCGGTCAACCTGAGTGCGCTCGTCGACACGAACCTCGCCTCGCGGCTCAGCACCGGAGCCGTCGGGATCATGGGTTACGCGCAGCTGCTGTACCTTCTCCCCGTCTCGCTCTTCGGCATGTCGGTCGCGGCCGCCGAATTGCCCGAACTGTCCCGCGACCGGACCGCGGGGGTGAAGGCGGTGCGGGAAAGGACCGAGCGCGCGGTGGAGACGGTGCTCTTCTGGCTGATCCCGATCACTGCGGGTTACATCGTTTTCCGCGAGGAGGTCATGGCCATCTACCGCACGGGGGGAGCCTTCGGGGAGACGGACGCGATCGCCACGGGGCTGGTGCTGGCCGCCTACGCCGTCGGTCTGCCCGCATCGGGGACTTCCCGCGTCCTCTCGTCGGCCTTCTTCGCGCTGGGAAACACCCGGACTCCCGCCCGAATCGCCTACGCGCGGATCACGGTCTCGGCGGCCGTGGGGATAGCGCTCATGTTTCCCCTCGATCGCGTGACCGTGGGCGAACCGGGGCTGGAACTGGGGCTGGGGGCGGCGGGGCTGGCGGCGGGTGCGTCGCTGGGAGCATGGCTGGAGTTGGCGTTGCTGAGACACAACCTGGCACGGCAACTCTCCGGTGGGTCGCTGGGCGGTTCCCGTCTTGCGCGCTGTCTGGTGGCGACCCTGGTGGCAACGGCGGTGGGACTGGTGCCCAAGCTGCTGCTTCCACCCGTGCAACCGGCTCTCGCCGCGGCGGCCACGATTCTGCCCGTGGCGGTCGCGTACCTGTGGGTCGCGCACGCCCTGGGAGCATCGCCCGAGAGCTTGCGGCGGCTGTACCGGCGGGGATGGAGGCGATGACCCGCGGCATCTCCTTCGCGCCGGAGTCCGTGGGACGCCTCCCGGCCGACCCGGGCGTCTATCTGTTTCTCGGAGCGCGGGGAGAGGTTCTGTACGTAGGCAAGGCCAGGTCCCTGCGCGTTCGCGTGCGGTCGTATCTCGCCGGCGGCAGCGGCCTCGACATCAAGACGCGGGAACTGGTGCGCCGCGCCAGGACGGTCGAGACGCTGGTCGTGTCTTCGGAGGAGGAGGCGTTCATCCTCGAGGCCAACCTCATCAAGGAACACCGGCCACGCTTCAACATTCAGCTTCGTGACGACAAGAAGTACCCGTACGTCAAGGTCACGGTGAACGAGCCGTTCCCGCGCGCCTACGTGACCCGGCGCGTGCGCGAGGACGGGTCCCGGTACTTCGGCCCCTTCGTCTCGGTGGGCCGCGTCCGGCGGGCGCTCGACCTTGTCAAGAGTACACACGGGATACGTTCCTGCCGCTACGATCTGCCCCGCGACGCTCCCCCGCGCCCGTGCCTCGACCATCACATCGGAAGGTGTGCGGCGCCGTGCGTCGGGCTGCAGTCCCGGGACGAGTATCGTCTCATGATCGACCGGCTCCTGCGCATCCTCGCAGGGGACGTTGCGAAGGTTCAGGCGGAAGTTGAACAGGAGATGCACAAAGCGTCTTCCGAACTGGACTTCGAAAGAGCCGCACGACTGCGCGACGTGCTGGCCGGACTGGACGGGATCGCGCGTCGCCAGCGCGTTCACGTGGTCGGCGGCGGCGACCAGGACATCGTCGGAATTGCGCGTGACGACCAGGTGGCGGCGGTCGTCACCCTTCTGGTCCGCGGCGGCGTCCTGATCGGCAGGGACTCGTTCGCGATGAGCGGGATCGAGGGCGAGGCGGACGCGGACATCGTCGCGAGAGCGGTGTCGCACGCCTACCTGTCCCGGGGGAGTGAGGCGGCCGAGGACCTGCCGCGTGAAGTCCTGCTCCCGGCCGACTTCGCGGATCGGCTCGTGCTGGAGAGGATCCTGAGCGGCCGGGCAGCGCGGAAGGTCGCGGTGCAGGTGCCGCAAAGGGGCGCCAAGGTGAGACTGGTCGAGCTCGCGGTCACCAATGCCCGCCATGCGCTGTCCGAACAGGTGAGGAAGGGAGAGATCGCCCGGCCCCACACCGAAGAGGTCCTCTACGAGCTGCAGGACCGTCTCGGCTTGAAGGTCGTGCCGCGGCTGATCGTCTGTTTCGACATCTCCCACACTCAGGGCGCGGACGCCGTGGCCAGCGCGGTCCTTTTTGAGAACGGGGAGCCGTGCAGGTCCGGGTACCGGCACATGAGAATCAGGGGGGGGTTCGGCAACGACGACTACCGCTCCATGGCGGAGGCCGTCGAGAGGTACTTCGGGCGGAAGCTGAATGAGCAGGGGCCATTGCCGGACCTCGCGCTGATCGACGGCGGTGCGGGGCAGCTGGGAGCCGCACGCGCGGCACTCGCCGCCATGGGGCTGGACCAGGTAGCCGTCGCGGCGCTGGCCAAAAGGCGGGAGGCGGTGTTCCTGCCGGGGCGCGCCACGGGAGTCCGCATGCCCCGGACGGCGCGCTCCCTGCACCTTCTGCAACGGGTTCGCGACGAGGCACACCGATTCGCCGTGCGGTACAGCCGCAAATTGCGCACGCGCCGCACAGTGCGTTCGGAGCTGGGCGAGATACCCGGAATCGGGCCCCGGCGGCAGCAGGCGCTGCTGTCGCGCTTCGGGTCGCTACGCGGCGTGAAGGAGGCCACCGCCGCCGAAATCGGCCGCATTCCCGGCTTCAGCGAAGCGATGGGGATGAAAGTGCTCACCTACCTGAAGTCGAGATCCCGCCAGCGATTGTGAGGGGTGTGTGGAGGTCGCTACTTGGCCGGTCCGGCCATGACCCCTATGTTACTGCGTATGGACGATTCCCGTTTCCGCCGTTGAAATCGGGGCGAGATTGAACGACTTCAGGAGGATGGTTGTGAACAGGTCGCGGTACGTATCAACGCTGCTGGCCGCGGGTGCCCTCGTGCTTGCCGGCTGTGCTTCCAGCGGTGGCTCCACGGGCGGCGTCACCGGAGGGGTCGAAGAGGCACTGGATGAGAACGACTACCACCGGAGCGCGGAGTTGTTTCTGACTCAGGCGGAGTCGCTGGGAGCCGTCGAGCGCTTCCGGGAAGCTCTCGACGCCGCCCTGAGCGCGATAGCGGAGGACCCCGGCAACGCCCGGGGCTACTATCAGGCGGCGAGGGCCCAGATCGGCCTGCGGGACTACGTGGCCGCGGACACCCTGTTCACCAGGACGGTGGAACTCTTTCCCGACTACGAGGATGACGTGCAACTCCAGCGCGAAGCCGGCTGGATCACGGCGTACAACGCGTACATCGCTCCTGCCGATTCCGCCGCTGCCGCCGACGCTTCGGCCCGGAGGGGTCTGATTGAAGTCGCGGTGGACCGCCTGGAGGCCGCCGAACGGATCTACGGGAATCGCCGTCCCGAGGCGCTGATCAACCTGGGCGCCTTCTACAACCAGCTGGAACGCCGGGAAGACGCCATCGATGCGTTCGCAGCCGCCCTCGAAGTCATCCGCGCTCCTCGAATTCAGGCAATGCTGGAGACGGCGGACAGTACGTTGGCCCTGAGTTGGCTCGAAAGGGAAACGGTGGTCACCTTCAACCGCGCTCAGCTCCTGAGCGATGCGGAACGCTACGAAGATGCCGCCGCCGAATACGCAACGTACCTGGAGACGTATCCGACCGACATTCAGGCTCTGTCGAACATGGCTGCCGTGCTATCGGCGGCCGGAAGGGTCGAAGAGGCGCAGGCCATCTATGATGATCTGCTGGCGGGTGAGAACCTGGGGATTCGCGACTACTACAATATCGGCGTGGGGCTTTACGAGGCCGAGGAATTCACCAACGCGGCCTCCGCCTTCGGGAAGGTGGTGGAGGTGGCACCGCAAAACCGCGAGGCGCTCTTTCTGCAGGTGCACTCGCTGACCCTCGCGGAAGAGTACGATAGTTGCATTCCCGTCGCGATGAGTCTGCTCGATCTGGACCCATTCAACGCGGAGAGTTCCAGGACCCTGGGATTCTGCCTGGCACGGGCCGGACAGGATCAGGAAGCCATCGAGCACCTCTGTCGCTCGCGTGACCCGCAAGCCCCGGTCCCCCCGGGGTGCGAAACCGTCGATCCCCCGGCCTTCAACGTGGGCAACGCGACCCTCGAGGCGCGCGCGGAGGGAGGCGCCGCGATCGCCGCCGAGTTTACAAACAACAGTCTGGACCCCGATACCCCGGTGACGATCCGGGTGCACTTCATTGGAGAAGAAGGCACGACGGTGGGAACTACCAGCCTGCGGGTGGAGGCGCCGGGACAGGGCGAGACCTCGGTATTCCAGGCCGACCTGACCAGTGACGAACAGGTGATCGGCTACTACTTCCAGATCATTCCTCCAAGGTAGCGGGGGTCTCCTGAGCGGAAGTCCCGGTTCCCCCGTTCCGATCGGGGTAGGCTGCGGACCTTCGTCACCGGCCTCCAAGGTTTCGGCGGACGGCTCGCGGGAGTAGCTCAGGTGGTAGAGCATCAGCTTCCCAAGCTGAGGGTCGCGGGTTCGAGTCCCGTCTCCCGCTTGTCCGCCTATCCGCTCGGAGGAGTTGGCGGCCTCTTGCGGCGGTTTGCGGCAGTCTGGCACGTGTAGCGGGCAACGGGTATTCTTTAGATGGCCGCTTAGCACCAACGACTTAGATTCCGGGGTGAAACGACTCACCCTCGCGGGAGGCAGCCATGCGCAAAACACGTTGGATATTCATCGCTCTCGTCTTCGCGGTCGGCTCGCCGCTTTCGGGTCAGACGCCTGACGAGGAGTTGACGCGCCGGATCGCGGCGGCCGAGGGCGCCCAGCGACCGGATGTCCTGCTCAGGGCGGCTTCGGCCGCACGCCTGCTGGGGGACCACGAAGCCGCCGCGGACTTGCTCGAGCGGGCCACGGCCGCCCTCGACCAGGCCGAAAACGACTGGGTATCGGAGACGATCTTCCAGGCGTTGGCGTCGGGGAAAGGGGTGAACGGGATGCAGCGGGCCTTTCGTGAGGCTCGCGAACGCATACGCATGACGCCCCAGGAGATCGCATCCGTGACCAACAACTATCCGGCACTGCTGGTGGGCGGCGAGTTCGACGAGATGATCCTGAGCTTCCGGCCCAATCACCCGGATTCGCTGTACCGGTGTCCCTGCCTGGCCGAAAAGGCCTGGGTGCACCGGGTGGCGGGGCGCTTGCACGAGTCGCGCATCCTGTGGGGAGAGCTGGTCGCATCCTGGGATCGCAACCCGCTTCAGTTCCCCAACGATCCGGATGCGCAGGCCAACTGGCAGGGTCAATACGCCCGCAACCTAGCCCGCGCGGGGCGGTCGGCAGACGCGCGCGCCGCGCTGGCCAAGGCCATGGCCATGCCGGTGAGCGACGACGAGCGACCCAGCGTGCAGCGCCGCTGGGCTCAGACCTACGCGGAACTGGGCGAGGTCGAGATGGCGGTGGAACTCCTGGAGCCGCTGATCTCGAGTTCTACGCTCGTCACGGTCAACTCGCTCTCCACACGCCAGACCTGGGAGCCGGTGCGCAACACCCTCGTCTTTCAGGAGATGCTCGCGCGCCACCGCTGACCCGGGCGGGGGGCAGGGCGCGGCTTCAGCCGACTGGGAGGATTCGCCTTCCCGGCAGCCTGCGGACAACCCCTCCCGGCATTCGGGCGGCTTGAGCCACGGACTGCGGGAGGCGGGGAACCTTGGTACGAATCGGCGAAATCGGACGGGGGTCGATCGCGGAAGCCCTTGAACTCCGCATCGGCACCCGGATCCTGACGGTCAATGGCGAGCGGGTCCGGGACAGCCTCGACTTCATGTTCCGTACGGCGGAAGAAGAGATCGAGCTGGAAGCCGTCGCGCCCGACGGAGGCCGCGTGGTGTACGACATCACGCGAGACCCGTCCGAGTCACTCGGCATCGTGCCCGCACGTGACAAGATCCGGAAATGCGCCAACGAATGCGTGTTCTGCTTCATCGACGGCAACCCCCCGGAGGCGCGGGAACCGCTCTGGCTGCGTGACGACGACTTCCGCCTCTCATTCACCTACGGCAGCTACGTAACCCTGACCAATCTGGGCCCGCGCGGGTTGCGCCGCCTTGTCGATCAGCGGATCTCTCCCCTCTACGTGAGCGTTCACGCCACCGATCCCGGCGTGAGGGTCCGCCTGCTCAAGAACGATCGCGCGGCTCTGATCATGGAGCAGCTGCGGGAGCTGCTCGGCGGGGGACTCGAGGTGCACACGCAGGTGGTCCTCTGCCCGGGCTGGAACGACCGCGACGAGCTGGACCGCACCATCGGGGACCTTTACACCCTGGGTCCGGGCGTGCTCACCCTGTCGGTGGTGCCGGTGGGCCTCACGCGCTACAACCTGGGTCGTCCGGTCCGCCCGCTCACGCGTGATGAGGCGGCGGAAGCCGTACGCCAGACGGAAGGGACCAGGGAACGCGCGCTGCGAGAACGCGGCCGGAACTGGTGCTACGCCGCAGACGAACTCTTCCTGATCGCCGGACAGGAGATTCCGGAGGCCGGGTACTACGACGACTGGACACTGCGTGAGAACGGCGTGGGGGCGGTGCGCGCGCTTCTGGACGGGTTCGCGAAGGAGCGGGATCGGCTCGCGCCGGTTCCGGGCGTCGATCGGATTCGGGTCGTGACGGGCACCTCGATGAGACCGTACTTCGAGGAGATGGCCCCGGCGGTGTCACAACGGATGGCGAGCCCGGTCGAGGTTGTGGCCGTGCAGAACCGGTACTTCGGTGCGTCGGTCACCATCGCGGGGCTGCTCGCGGGAGCCGATATCCTGGGCGCCGTTCGCGAGGGCCGCCGCGGCGACCTCATACTCCTGCCCGGCGAGGCGCTCAACGGCGATCGCGTCTTCATGGACGGCGTCACCCTTTCGGAGGTCGAGGCACGGCTTGCCCCGGCGGTCGTGCGTCCGGCACACGATCTCGTCGAGGCGCTGACCCCTTCATGAGCCTACCGGTCGTCGCGGTCGTGGGCAGGCCGAATGTGGGAAAGTCGACCTTCTTCAACCGCGCCATCGGGCGCCGGCTCGCGATCGTCGACGACACGCCCGGGGTCACACGCGACCGGAACTTCGCGGTGGCGGAGTGGGCGGGCCACGACTTCTTCCTGGTGGACACAGGGGGCGTGGTGGAGGGTTCCGACCGGGCGATCGACCGCCTCATTCGGGAGCAGGCGATGATCGCCGTCCAGGAGGCCGACGTGGTCCTTTTCCTGGTGGACTCCAAGACGGGAGTGCATCCGCTCGACCAGAAGCTGGCTGCGGTGCTGCGCAAGACGGCCAAACCCGTGCTGCTGACCGTCAACAAGGTCGACAACCTCCCGGAAGAGCGTTCCCACCTCGACTTCTGGGAGATGGGCATGGGGGAGCCATACCCCGTCAGTTCGGTTTCGGGAAGGGGTCTGGGGGACCTCCTCGACGCGGTGGTCCCGCTCCTGCCCGCCGAGGCGGAGCACCCCACGTCCGCCGACATCCGGATCGCGGTGATCGGGAAGCCGAATGCGGGCAAGTCCTCGCTCGTGAACCGGCTCTTCGGCGAGGACCGCGTCATGGTGAGCGAGGTGCCCGGGACGACCCGCGACCCGGTGGACCTCACCATGAAGTACCACGGGCTCGACCTCACCTTCATCGACACGGCGGGACTGCGCCGGCACGCGCGCATGAAGGACTCGGTGGAGTACTACAGCAGCCTGCGCACGGCGCGGGTGGTGCGCGAAGCGGACATCTGCCTCGTCGTGGTGGACAGCGCCGAGGGGCTGCACGTGCAGGACATCAAGGTGGCCGAGACGGCGTGGGAGGCGGGGTGCGGGGTGGTGATGGTGTGCAACAAGTGGGACCTGGTGGCCAAGGACACGGGCACGTCGGCGGCGTTCGCGGCCGAAGCCGGGCGGAGAGTACCGTTCCTGCGCCACGTACCCTTCCTCTTTGCTTCCGCCCTGACGGGACTGAGGATCCGGAAGACGCTCGGCCTGGTGTGTGAAGTCGCGCGCCGCCGCCGCCACCGCGTCGGTACGCCGGCGGTCAACGACGCAGTGCGGGCGCTGGTCCACCGCCAGCCGCCTCCCCACTACCGGGGCCGGCCCGTCAAGCTCAAGTATGCCACGCAGGCCCGGACCGTCCCCCCCACCTTCATCGTCTTCACGAACTTCCCGGACGCGATCCCGGCCCACTACCGCCGCTACATCGCCAACTCGCTGAGGGGTGCGTGGGACTTCACCGGTGTGCCCCTGCGGATCAGGCTGCGCAAGAGCGGCGAGTGACCGCCGCGGCCTGATCTGGCCTGCTTCCGGCGGTTGTGATAACCTCGTTCGCAGGTGCGGGCGCCGGCCTGTCGAACGGCGCCCGCGGGGCTCGAGGCGACGGGAGAGACCTTGACGAACGCACCATTGTTTGCGCTGGCGGCCTATGTCGCGGGGGCTACGCCGTCCGCGTACTGGATCGGCCGCTTCCTGTACGGAAAAGACCTGCGCACGCTGGGCAGTTGCAATCTCGGAGCAACCAACGCGTTGCGGGTTCTGGGGTGGCAAGCGGCGGTGCCGGTGGTGGTGCTCGACATCTTCAAGGGATTCGCGCCGGTATGGTGGTTTCCCGGCCTCGACGACCGGACCGCCGTGTGGTGGACCGTGATCTACGGCGCCGCGGCCATCGTAGGACACGTGTTCTCGTTCTGGGTACGGTTCCGGGGAGGGAAGGGGGTCGCCACCAGCGCCGGTGTGCTCGCCGCGGTGGCGCCGGTGGCCGCCATCGCGGGGGCGGTGGCCTGGGTGGTGGCGCTGGCGGTGACGCGCACGGTGTCGCTGGCCTCGATCGTGGCCGCATCGACCGTTGGCGTCGCCGGGCTCTTCCTTCCCGGCCTGGGGGTCTGGGGGAAGGTATTCTTCGGGTTCATCGCGGTATTCGTCGTCTGGGCCCACCGCTCGAACATCCGTCGCGTGCTGGCCGGAGAGGAACCGCGCATCGACGCAAACTTCGGCCGGGACGGCGCAGTCGAGTGACTGCAAGGGTTACCGTGATCGGCGCGGGTGCGTGGGGTACCGCGCTGGCCAACCTGCTGGCGGATACCGGCGCCGTGGTGCGGATGTGGGCCCGGGAACCCGAGGTGGCGGAATCGGTCAGCGCCACCGGCGAGAACAAGCTCTACCTGGAAGGAGCCCGGCTGAATCCCGTCCTTGCGGTCACGAACTCGCTGGGGGAGGCCCTGGAGGGTGCGGAGGTGGTCGTGTGGGTCTGTCCGGTGCAGTATTCGGCCGCGCTGCTGGCGGAAGCCGGACCCGGCATCCCTCCGGGGGCGCTGCTGGTCTCGGCCTCGAAGGGGATCGAGGTGGCCACACTGCGCCGCATGGACGAGATCTTCGCGGAGGTGCTTCCGCGCGAACAGGCGGAGCGGCTCTGCGTCCTGTCGGGACCCAGTTTCGCGCGCGAGGTGGTCGCGGGTGCCCCGACCGCCGTGGTCGTGGCCAGCCGCGACCGTCAGGCCCGACTGAGCGCACAGGCCCTCTTCCAGACGGACCGCTTCCGGGTCTATACCAACCCGGACGTCGTGGGGGTGGAGCTGGGTGGTGCCCTCAAGAACGTGATTGCGCTGGCCGCCGGTGTCGCCGCCGGCCTCGAGTTGGGCCACAACGCGGTGGCCGCGCTCATGACCCGCGGACTCGCCGAGATGAGCCGGCTGGGGGTAGCCCTCGGGGCCCAACCCGAAACCTTCGCGGGTCTCGCCGGCATGGGAGACCTGGTTCTCACCTGCACGGGGGGACTGAGCCGGAACCGGACCGTCGGGGTGATGCTGGGCAGGGGCCGCACCATGGAGGAGATCATGGGCGAGGCACGGACCGTCGCGGAGGGTGTGGCCACGGTGCGGGCGGTGCACTCACTCGCGCGCAGGCTCGGCGTGGAGATGCCCGTTTCGGCCGAGGTGTATAGAATCATTGCCGAGGGTCTTGACCCGATGGAGGCCCTCCATCGCCTGATGACCCGCGAACCCACATCGGAACACCCGGGGATGTCCGCCACCGGGGAAGGGAGCTGACCCAGCCTTGGAGCCGCCGATTGCCCGCAAGACCTACTACTCGATCGGCGAGGTCAGTTCCCTTACCGGACTCAAGGCCCATGTTCTCCGGTACTGGGAGTCGCAGTTCGACATGATCTCGCCGAACAAGAATCGCGGCGGCAGCCGCGTGTATCGAATGCGGGATATCGAAACCATCCTGCTGGTGAAGCACCTCCTCTACGAGAAGCGGTTCACCGTGGAGGGCGCCAAGCGGGAACTCAAGGAGATGCGGAGGGGGGGAAGGGCGGACGACGCCCGCAGGGTTCATACCGATCCGGCCGTCCTGCAGTCGATCAAGGAAGAAGTCGCCTCCCTTCGCGAAGTGCTCACCCTTCCCACCGGCTGACAACCCGCGAGCCACCCTGTGCGCATACTCTGCACCAACGACGACGGCTATCTTTCGCCCGGAATCCGGGTACTGGCTGAAGCCGCCCACGCGATCGGACCGGTCGACATCGTGGCCCCGGACCGCGAGCGCAGCGCCGCCAGCAACTCGCTGACGCTGCACCGGCCCCTTCGCAAGCGGAAGGTTCCCGACGGGACCACCATCGTGGACGGCACTCCCACCGACTGCGTCATCCTGGCGGTGATGGAATTCCTGGACCGGCGTCCCGATCTGTGCGTCTCGGGGATCAACCACGGCCCCAACATGGGAGAGGATGTCCTCTACTCCGGAACGGTGGCCGCCGCGATCGAGGCGACCATCCTGGGCATTCCCGCCGTCGCGTTCTCCTACGTCGGTAGCGGGATCGAGGAGGTGGAGGGGTGGCAGCCCGTGGTGAGCCGGCTGCTCGAGCAGATCCTGAAACAGGGGATCCCGGCCCACGAATTGCTCAACGTGAACCTCCCCGCCATGGATCCTTCCGACGTCCGCGGCGTTCGCGTGACCAACCTCGGGCAGCGCCGCTACTCCGACGCCATTACCCGGGCACCGGACCCCTCCGGACACGAATACTACTGGATCGGGGGCGGGTATCCGCACTGGAACGGCGGTCCCGACTGCGACTTCCGGGCGGTGAAGGACGGGTACATCTCGGTAACGCCCCTGCACCTGGATCTGACCAGCTATCCGCGCCTCGATCACGTGCGAGGGTGGAAGCTCCGGCCTTGATGGCGCGGGGGAGGCCGGAGCGAGCGGCGGCAGTTCTTCTCCCCCGGGGAGCGCGACGCTTGCGACGCTACCGCGAAACTGCGAGGGCCCGATGAGACATTGGTTCGGAAATTCCCTGCGGGGCGTGTGCATGGGTCTCGCGGACGTGATTCCCGGTGTCTCGGGCGGCACGGTGGCGCTCATCCTCGGGATCTATCCACGGCTGATCAACGCGGTCGGCAGCGTGGGCGCCGGAATGCTCGGCCGACTGCGGCTGCGTCCGTTCCGCACGCTGTTGAAGGAGGGACTCAGGGATCCCGCCCGCCTGCGCGAAGCCCCGGAGGGGACGGAGGCGGGTCACATCCTGCTCATGGGGTTTGTCCTGGCGGGTATCGTGCCGGCGATTCTGGCCGGTGCGCAGGTTCTTCCTCCGTTGCTGAGCAGCCACCCCGAGCAGATGCGGGGCCTCTTCCTGGGCCTTGTTCTGGCGTCGGTGGCGATCCCGGCACGCCAGATCGGGCGGCGCAGTCCGTCGCGCTGGATCCTCGCCTGCGTCGCCGCCCTGCTGACCGCATGGTTCGCGGGTCTGCCGGAGCCGTCCACCCGGCATGCGCAGGGATGGGTGACGCTCGAGTTCGCCGCCCCGCTCGCCGACGAAACCCGGCTCACGCCAGGCAACCTCACGCTGGAAGCTCCCGCAAGGGACGGTCGCCCGGCGATGGAATTCGGCCTTCTGCGGTCGCGCGTGGCTCCAGCCGGCGCGACATCGCTGGAGGTCGAGGTGGTCGCGCGGATGGCCGGTGCCGCGGGGAATGTTCCGTCAGCCTCGATCCGCGAGGCCGTTGCCCCGGTGGAGATTGCCGGGGTTTCGCAGCCGGCGTCGCTGACCGGGGGCCGCGACCCGAGCCTGGCCTACGTCTTCGTGGGGGGGGCCCTGGCGGTTTCGGCCATGGTGCTGCCAGGCGTCTCGGGATCGTTCGTGCTGCTGCTGCTGGGGCTGTACCACTTCGTCATGCATTCGCTCGCGCTGACGCTGCGGGGCGACCTCGCAGGCGCTCTCGTCGTGGCGACGATGCTGGCCGCCATGGCCTTCGGACTGCTGACGTTCACACGCATGCTGAAAGCCCTTTTCGCACGGTGGCGCGAGGCGACGCTGGCCGTGCTCGTGGGCCTCATGGTCGGATCGCTGAGGAAGCTGTGGCCCTTTGTGGAGCAGGGTGTGGACGGCGGCGAGATCATGACTTTGCCGGCCGTGGGGGATTCCGGGACGGTGACCGTCCTGGTGATGTTCGTGGTGGGGATGGGGGCGGTGGTGGTGCTGGGCAGGGTGGGGCGGCGGGTGGGAAGTGAAGTCGACGGGTAGTAGCCGTCGCAATCGTGACTCGATGAAATGCTGTGTATACTATACTTTCCATTATGGAATGTACACGTTACATCGTAACGACTGGCGGGGAATGACGTTCATGACGCACATCGACAACCGCCGCCGCATCGCTACCCTGCCCGGTCTGCTCCTCTGGCTGGGCAGCCTCTCCGCCGTGCCACCCGCCATCGCCGCCCAGCCACTCACCGGTCCCGGCCGGTTCTCTCTCACCGTCGGCGTCGCCGCCGTCCTGCCGGCCGACGTCCGCTTCGTCAACGGCGAAGACGCGGACGAAGTGGCTCTCTACGGTGACGACCAGTTCGACACCGGTACGATCGGGGCCGGGCTCGAGTACGGCTTCGCGGCGGGCTACGGGTTCGGGGCGTTTCGCGCCCAATTGGAGCTTGGGGTCACGGGGCAATTCGCGTACGAAGGCCAATCGAACTACCCCTTGGGCGGCGCGGTGCAACCGACCGAAGCACATATGAAAGCCCGCCGACTAATGCTGTCCGGGTTCTACGGGTTCGGGGCGCGCGGCGGGATGCAACCGTGGGTGGGCACGGGACTGGGCGCGAACCGCTATCACCTCGCCGACTACATCCAACGGTTCCCCAACCCGGACGATCCATCCGGCCACCTCCGCAGGGGATCCAACGGCGAGATACCTTACACGTCTCTTCCCCCGAGCACGGGCCACGGTTTCGCGTGGATGCTCGCCGCCGGCCTGGCCGTCCCTCTTGGCCGCGACGTGTTGCTGGACTTCGGATACCGCTACACGGACGCCGGACGCATCGGCACTGCGATCGGCGACATCGAAGTGGTCCGCTACAATGAGGACGGCAGCCGCCGACTCCTCCTGGTCACCATCAACCCAACCCTCGCCGATCTCCGCCTGCACTCCCTCACCGCGACGCTTCGCTGGCTTCGCTAGCTGCCAGCATTGGAGTGTTAGGGGCAGGCGTTGAAAACGCGGAAAGGGATGGCCGGCCGGAGTGGTCAACGCTCGGGCTAGCGTTCCCAGGCCGTCGCGTCCGGGATCCCACGGCTGAACAGGACCTTGAAGCGCCGCCCGGCCGAAAATGCTTCCTCGGCATCAGCGTAGCTCGAGACGGTCTCCGCTTCGTCCCGCAGGATACCCCGCACGCGTCCGCTCTGCGCGTCGAGCAGAATGGCCATCGGGCGGTTGCTTTCCCGGTTGATCGTAACCGACCCCGCCGGCCCGGAGAGGGTGATGTTCGCAAGTACGCCCGCCCACTCCGGCGGAGCAGGAAGGGCGAAGGTGAACGAAGCTCTTCCGTCGCTGTCGGACACTACCGGCATGTCGAAGTTCAGCGAAAACAGCTCGCGCTCGTCAGCGTCCGTTCCGGTCACGCGATAGGGGCCGCCGGATCGCGGCATGACCGCGGGGGCGTCAATCACAAGTGACGGCTCGAGAAAAAGGCCCAGTCCGGCGTCGACACCACCCCACAACAGTATCGACCTGGCGGGGGAAGCGATGGCAGCCGATCCGTCTTCTTCTGCGGCGACGCGGTAGCTGACCATGTTCGTGAAGTTGTAGTCGCTGACCCATCGTGGGCTGCAATAGGACATCAGGGCCCCCGTGCCGGGCGGGACGAGTTCGTTGGTGCGAGGATCGAACCCCCAGGCACCGATCGAGCCGTTGCGGTGGGGGAACGAAGGATCCGGGCCGCCCGCCCCACCGCACGGTGCATGCGTGAGATTCAGGTTGTGTCCGGCTTCGTGAGCGATGACGGACGGGATGGGTTTCGAGGCCTGCGATCGTCCGCCAAGGAACGCAACGCCGCGAACCGAGCTCGGTTCCGACATGGGAACGAGACCGAGGTAGTAGCCGTCGCCGCCCTCCATGATGCGAATCGCCTCGGTCATGTCGAGCACGCTGTAGGGGTGAACGCTGGAAGCCGATACGGGCTCGTGTACGTCCACTTCCAGATCGGCTATCGGCAGCAGGGAGTTCAGGTCCCAGAGCAACTCCGATTCCGGATTCAGGCCCCGCGTCGTATCAAGCAGCGAGGAATCCGGATCTGAAGCCAGCAGGAACGGGATGACGGTAAGGTCGAACGGGGGCACCGCGCGCACACCGACTTCGGAACGGCCCGTAGGCGGAATTCGGGCCGTTATGCCCAGGTCGGGATCGAGTGTCGAGTCGGGGTCGATTTCGACGACCATCTCCAAACCGGGCTGTATCACCGAGTCGGGGATCTCCGCGTTGGCCGACATGGACAGGTCGCCTTCCACGATTTCGGTGGGAACGGCTGCCGGTCCGCCCGGGATGTCCGCGACGTGCACCTCGGTTCCATCGAGGTAGAACCGGGCTCGCACCAGGGGCATGCTCACACCGGCGGCGCTTCCGGACTTGACGAATACGCGCAGCAGCGCGCCCTCACCGGCTACCAGCGGGACCGGGAACCCGTGGGACTGGACGGCCTGCGTGAGGTACGCGATCGACCCTTCCTCGCCGCCGCAAAGGGCGATGCGGCGCCTCTCGATTCCTCGCAACCATTCGAGCAGGGCCGGAGTTCGCGGCATGCACAGTTGCGTGCCGCCGAGGAGCATCCGGTCAAGCCGCGTGAGATCGGCCACAGTCGCGGGAAGCGTGCCCCGCATGCCGGAGTTGTGCGACAGGTCGAAGTTCCGCAGACCTGTCAGGCTGCCAAGCTCCGCCGGAATCCCTCCCGTCAGGGTGTTGCGCGCAAGATAGAGTACCTCCAGGGCCGCCAGATTGCCGATCTCCCGCGGGATGGTGCCGGTCAGTTCATTCCGGTCGAGGACCAGGCTCGTCAGTCGACTGAGCCTGCCGATTTCGGGTGGTATTCGGCCGGAGAGCCGATTCGAGTGAAGCCTCAATCCTTTCAGGGCGGCCAGGCCGCCGAGGCTGGGCGGGATCGCTCCGGACAGGGCGTTCCTATGGGCCCCAAAGTGTTCGAGCGCGGCCAGCCGGCCGAGTTCGGGCGGAATGGGACCGGTAAGCACATTGTCAAACAGCGCAAGCACTCCAAGGCTCGAGAGGTTGCCGAATTCAGGGGGAATCCCGCCGGTCAGGGAATTGCCGTACAGGCTGAGTACGCTCAGGCGGGAAAGGTTGCCGAGTTCGGAGGGAATGCGGCCGGTCAGACCCGTGTTGTTCAAGCGCAGTTCCGTAAGGTTGGCCAGGCGTCCCAAATCGGGCGGAATCGATCCTCCCAGACCGCGGTTGGACGCGATGTCGAGCCATGTCAACGCGGTCAGGTTGCCCAATTCGCGCGGGATACCGCCCCTGAGATCGTTGAAGGAGAGGCTCAGGTGGACCAGCTTCGCCAGGTGGCCGAGGGCGGCAGGGGTCCGTCCCGTGAGGGCGTTGTCCTGCAGACGCAGGGATCCGAGTTCCGTGAGGTGGCCGAGTTCCGCGGGGATCCTGCCCGCCAGGTTGTTCGAACCGAGGCTCAGGCGGGTCACGCGGCCCTCTTCATCGACGTTGACTCCATGCCAGTCGCCGAGCGGCCGGTTTGTCATCCATCCACTGTTGGTCGCCCAGTTGTCGCCGTCGGTCGCTTCGTAGAACACCTCCAGAACCGTACGATCCGAGAGCGGAGCACATTCCACACCCGTGCCCTGGTGATCCGCGATGGAGTTCAACCATTCACGGAAGTACGGATCCGGAGGCGTGCACAACTCCGTGCCGGAATAGTCGAATTCGCGCAGCTCCAGTTGCATGAACTCGAGCGGCACCGGGCCGAAAAGGTCGTTGTCGGCGATCCTCAGCTCGGTGAGATCCGCCAGTTCCGACAGCTCGGGTCCAATGGTGCCCTCAAGTCCGTTGTCGGTCAGACCAAGTTGCCGCACCCGGCCGAGAGAGTCGGTCTCCACTCCGTGCCATGCGCTCAGGGGCTGCCCTCCGAGCCAACCATCCGAGTTCGTCCAGCCGGGACCGTTGGTAGCGTGATGGAACGACTCCAACACGGAGGCGTCCGCCGCGTTGCAGAAGCTCCCCCGCGGCTGCCCGATCCGCGACCACCAGGTCACGAAGCGGGGCGTACCCGGAAGACACAGGCCACCGTTGGCGTGAAGGAACAGCGTGGTCAGTTCACCAAGTTGGAGGAGCTGCACGGGGACTGCCCCGTCGAGAAGGTTGTAGCTGAGTTCCAGAAGCTCCAGGTTCGCGAGGTTTCCGAGTTCCGGCGGCAGCGGGCCACTCAGGCGATTCCGGTCCAGGACGAGGGACCGCAGCCGGACGAGATTCCCCAGTTCCCCTGGGATCCGTCCAGTCAATTGGTTGGTGTTGAGGGACAGGGCCGTCAGAGCAGAGAGGTCTCCGAGCTCAGACGGAATTGTGCCGGTCAAGGCGTTGGCACCGAGGAGGAGGTATTCCAGCTCCGCGAGGTTCCCCAACTCGGTCGGGATGGGCCCCGTCAGACTGTTTGCGCGGAGGTCCAGCGATGCAAGCCTGGAAAGGCCTCCGATTTCGGGTGGCAGGGTGCCCCACAGACCGTTGCCGAACAAGCTCAGGTCGACAACGCGCCCGTCGCGAACGGCGCGCACGCCATGCCACTCGCGCAGAGGCGCCTCGGTGAGCCAACCGCTGTTGTCCTTCCAGTTCGGTCCATCGGTCGCGTCATACAGTGCCAGCAGGATCTCACGATCCGTGGGCGAAACGCACTCCACGCCTGTGCCTTCGTGGGACGCAATGCCGCGCAGCCATTCGCGGAAGGAGTCGTCGTCCGGGACGCAGAGTTTCGTGTCGTTGTAGTGCAGTTCCCGCAGTGAGAGGGCGGAAAGAGACAACGGGATCGCACCTGAAAGGGCGTTTCCGTTGATCTTCAGAGAGTTCAGGCGTTCCGCCCGGGCCAGCTCGGGGGGCAGCCTTCCGGTGAGCCCGTTGTCGTCGATGTGCAGGTATTGCAATCCGGAGAGGTCTCCGACCAGGGGAGGAATCGGCCCGACGACGTTGTTGTCGCTCAAGGCCAGCCCGATCACCCGACCCTCCGCATCGACTTCTATACCATGCCACCGGGCGAGTGGCTCGCTGCTGAGCCAGTTGCGGCTGTTGGTCCAGTCGGCGCCGCCGGTCTCCCGGTAGAAGGTGGTCAGAACGATCCGGTCTGCCTGGGGTACCACGGTGATCTCGGCAGCTCCCGAAGCGGACCCCGCTGATGCCGTGACCGTCGCCGTGCCCTCTCCCATCGCGCGGACCAGTCCGGATGAGTCCACCGCGGCCACGGTCTCGTCGTCCGATCCCCAGACGACCGAAGCACTGGTCACCGCATGCCCGTTCGCGTCCGTGGTCTCCGCCATGAGACGTAGCGTGTCGCCAATCGCCTGGAGGGTGGCGGTATCCGGGGACACAATCAGCGAACTGACCTCCTGCGCCACGGTGATCTCGGCAGCTCCCGAAGCGGACCCCGCTGATGCCGTGACCGTCGCCGTGCCGTTGTCGGTGGCCGTCACCAGGCCGGTCGAACTCACGGTTGCCACGGCGGGGGCGCCGCTGGCCCAGGTCACGGTGGCTCCCGCCATCAACTGTCCGTCCTGGTCGTAGACGTGTGCGGTGAGTTGCACCGTAGCGCCCAGAGCTGCGAGCTGTGCGGTCGCAGGCGTAACCGTCACCGTCGCCGGTCGCGGTGGGTCGGATGGTGGAGGCTCGGTCCCGTCCCCGCAGCCCGAGCCCCAGATCATACCGGCCAGCATGGCCGCCACCGGAAGGAAGATCCGCCGCTTCCTCACGGCCGTGCGGACGCTGGACGGCTTCCGAACGTCTCCGTACCTGTTCGTCGAGCGCACGGCCTCAGCATGCGGCCCCCTCCTCGCACGAGATGGCGGCATCGGAGCCGGATTGCTTCCAGGTAAGCCATCCCGCATGACCCAAGAACCAAAGATAGGTGAGAACGGCGGATGCGCATACCACCAGTTCAGACATGTCAACAAGCCTCGCCAGACCGGTCGACCCCCGGAGATGAGCGAATCGCCGGTCGCAGGCACCCAGTCCCCACTGCATGTCAACCGTACTATACACAATGTATAGTAAAGTGTACACCTCTAACCTAACTCCCGTGCTGCCCGTATTCCCGTAGGGCCAAGCGCCATAGCGCCGAAACGGCAACCTCGTGGCCTCGCTTGACGGATCGGGCGCGGTGGCTCCGGTACCGGTGCAGCACCGGCCTATCGCACTTCTTCGGGCAACCTCTTGACGATGACCGTCGGCACGTCGAACTCGTCGATCTGGACGAAGGCGACGAGTCCATCGGGGCCGAACGCGACGGGCATGACGGCCATGAGAGCGGGGAAGGTGCCCACATAGCGGCCGTCCGAGGTCACGACATCGATCGGGGCCGGGCTCCCCGCGAGACGGCCGAGCCCCACCGATTCGGACGGATAGCCGTCCTCCGGCGTTCGCAGCACCCAGAGCGTTCCTTCCCACGTGGCCCTGAGGTCGTCAACGAGCGGGATCTCCGGGTAGAACTGCACGTTCTCGATGTTGTTCCTGATCCGCCTGTCGCGAAGCGTGCGCGGTGCGCTCGCGGCCCGCTCGAGCATTTCCCTGACCAGCCCTCTACTTCGCTCCAACCCTTCGCTCAGCGCAACGTGGGCCGCTTCGATCCGTCTCTTTCTGTAGTCGCGGCGAATGTCGTCGGTGACCGGCCGGGCTTCAAGCGCACGCCGCAGGAGGCGGACGACCTTGCCCGAGGGATCGGCGATCCCGATGGCGTAGGCCGAAGAATCCGAATACGCGACGCCCCCGCCCGGAAGGGCATCGAACAGGAACTTGGGCGCGAAGGCCACCAGGCGCGTGGGGCCGGGCGGGTCCCATCCGGTGACGACGATCTCGGTCCGTGCTTCGTCGCCATCGAGCAGGATCCGCTCTACCTGGCGCGGCCCCTCGACGGTGTTCCCTCGCGCCGAGATGATTCCGCCCGCCGTATCTGACGAGACGCTTGTCGTGCGGGGCATGCGGGAGAGGAGGTTGCCGCTACGGTCGGCCTTGAGGATCCGTGACATCTCGTTCCCATCCCAAAACACCCTCGACGTGGGGTCGAGGCTCGGCTGACCGCCGGGGAATCGGACCAGGCGCTGGAATCCCCCGTCAGCGCCGAAGATGTGATACGCCGCGTGTCCGACATCGGACACGACGACGCGCCCGTCGGCGAGAGCGACCATCGCCCCCACCAGCCTGAACTCCCCCGGCCCATCGCCCTTCCGCCCGAAAGTCGCGACGAGTTCGCCTCGGGGGCTCACGATGACACCCGCAAGGGCTCCAAAATCCGGCGCATTGGCGATATGGAGGTTTCCGCCGGCGTCGAATCCGAGTCCCGTGATGTCGGTGAACTCCTGCCACGTGCCGGAGCCGCCACCCACTCGGAAGACCTCCACGAAGTCTGCGGTCAGCGGGCGGTCTTCGAGAGGGAGGTCGACAACTTCCTGGACCCCAGGCGGGTGGGAACTGGACGAAGGCTCCGTCGGTGCCTCGGGCGCCGGCGGCGGGACGGGCTCAGCGGTCGCTTCGGTCCGCGTCCTGTCCACTGCAGTCCGCCCGGACATCCGGACGACCCCGACTCCGATAACGGCCACCGCCACCAGGCCGATCGGTATCGGCAAAAGGGATCCGTTACCCCGTTTCGCTGGCATGCGAAGTACCGGCTACCGCTGACGCCGCAGTCCGGAATCCCCCACCTCGGAGACCTCGAACCCGATCCACATCCCCGTGACCGCGTTGGCCGGGACGGCACTTACGAGCGCGTACTCGCCGGCTTCCGAGGCGACGAAGGTGAAGCTCCCGGTGCCGCCGCCGGGCGCCGTGGCTTCCGTCATCGACGTGGCGTTGGAAGTGATGGCGCCGTCGAACACGGGCGTGGCCTCGTCAAAGACGGGCGGGTAGCTTGCGGCTCTTGCGAGCACGCCGACGCTGTGGTGGTGGACGGGATCCCGATTCTCGAAGTTGACCGTGACGGTGTATCCGACGGGCACGACGACCGTGGTCTCGCCATTCGCGTATCCGTTGAAGTTCCAGCGGTTGTTCGCGTCGGTCTCGCCGGCGACGAGGGTGACGGTGACCGTACGCGCCGCGTCGTCCACCGAGATCCAGTCCGCGGGGATGGTGGCCGAGACCTCGGCGTCCGCCTCCGTGGCGGCGTCGGGCGCCGATGCAGCTGAGGCGTCTTCTTCGCCGCTCCCGCATCCGAAGAGAGCGATGGCGGCCAGCGTCGGTATCGTAGTTCGCTTCGACATCCTGTTTCCCCTGGATTCTGCAGCCCGCTCGGTCCGGACCGGCCCGCAATGCGTTGCTTTCCCGGGCCGTCGCCCTTCAATGACTGTCGGCGTCCTCACGAAGCGCCTCCACGCGCCAGGAGAACTCCTCGTCGAGCCTCAGCGCCGTGCCGATCGCCTCAAACCGGACGTGGCCGTCCCGGTCGACGAACCACGTGGTCGGCCAGGCTCTCACGCCGGCGCGTTCGGAGTAGCCGTCGTCCACCAGCACCGTGAAGTCGTAGTTGTTCTTCGCGAGGAAGTCCTCGATGATCTCGTTCGTTTCGTCGTTGCTGATCGAGAACACGTGCACCTCCGGGTCTTCCCGGTAGCGTTCGTCGAACTCTTGGTACTCGGGCAGCTCGACGACACACGGGCCGCACCACGTCCCCCAGAAGTGCAGCACCGCGATCTTGCCTTCGAGATTCGCCGAGTTGACCATCTCGCCGTCCAGCCGAGCGAGCTCGAACGGTTCGTACCCCTCCGCGTCTTCCATTCGTGACTCCATGATGCGCTCGCGGCGCCGGGTCCGGTCGCGCTCGTCGAGCGTTGCAAGGTAATCCTCGATCCCCTCGCGGCTGCCGTTGCGGCGCTCGTACAGTGCTTCCAGGGCGGCCTCGTTGGGATTCTCGCCCCGGCTGGCGCCGAATCCGGCGATGTATGAGTCCTCGGCCTGGTCCAGCCACATCGTCACGGCTTCGCTTCCGCCGTCCTCTTCGGCCTCGACGGCCAACTGTTCATAGACCTGCCCCAGGTGATACCGGACATCGCGGTTGCCCTCGGCCAGCGCCAGCGCCCGCTCGAGGGTGTGACGCGCGTCTTCCGCGTGGCCGGCCTTGAAGTGGGCCCAGCCGATCACGTCGTAGATGCTGCTGACGCTGTAGCGGAGCGACTGATCGTACTCGCCCTCCGTATCGTAGAAGTCGCGCATCTCCTTCATGTTCTCGTATACGTGGCGTGCGCCCGCACGTGCGATATCGGCCGCTTCCAACGCGTACGGCGTGTGATCGATCATGGCCAGCGGGGCATCCCCGAAGGTGATATGGGGATTCAGGCGTTCGTGCTCCGCCAGGCCCCGGATGGCTTCTGCCAACTCCTCTGCCGGGATGGGGTCCATTGCCCTGAGCGCACCATAGAGACTGATGTACGCGGTGCCCATGTAGGTGTCGTTGTAGAGTGGCTTGGCCAGGTAATCGTGTACGGCGTCCCGTACGACTTCGAGCTGGGCCCCGTATTCGGGTGACTCCGCGCTGTGGCCGTGCTCCTCGCCGATCTCGTAGAGTTTGTCCCTTGCCGCGCTCATCTCGGTGTAGTATACCGCCGACGCGTGATAGCCGGCGGGGTCGCGCTCCACGATCTGGGCCTCAAGTTCGGCCGCGCGCTCCTCGTCCTCCATCTGCCGGTACAGCGTGGCCATGCTCTGCAGGCCTTCCACGGTCTCGGGGCTCGCCTTGCGGTATGCCGCCATGCTGGCTTCAATGGCCGGACGCCGCTCCTCTCGCGGGAGGAGTTCCGACATCCACAGACCCCGCCAGTGCTGCCCCCGCACCTCCGACGACCCCGGCGCGAGTTCGAGCGCGGCCTCCATGAGGGAGGTCCAGTCGTCCATGCGGCGGTCGTTGTACGCTTCGTTCGCGAGCCTCGTGTACCCCAGTACATGGTCCGGGAACCGTTCCTTGTACTCCGCCCACGTCGCCCGCATGGAATCAGCCCACGTCGGATCCTCCAATTCATAGCGGGCCCGGTCCTCGATCTCCGCCTCCATGCGCAGAACCTCCGGCCATCCGCGGGCCTCTTCGCCGAGCGATTCGAGGAATTCGCGCGCAGCCTCGAAATCGACCCGCATCAGCGCCCGCAGGTAGAGGAAGGCGAACTCCGGCTGTGGCGAAGCCTCCCACGCCTGCCAAACCATTGCGTGCGCGAGCTCCGCGTCACGGTCGACGAGGTGCGCATAGGCCTTGGTGTAGAGCCCCCAGGGATTCTCCGGATCGTCGGCGAGGATCGCGTCGGCCTGCTCGTGGACTTCCTTGGAGAAACCCCAGCCGACTAGCTGGTACGCGTAGAGAGCGCGGAGTTCCGCGTCGTGAGGCGCTCGATCGACCCACTCGTCGCCGAACAGCTTGCCGGCCTCAAAGGTGCGGAGCCGCCGGTGGTCCCGAAGTTCGGCCTTCGCCGCCTCCAGTTCCTCGGGGGTGTAGCCGGGCGGCGGGCCTCCACCCTCGCATGCGCCAAGGACCGGGAGAATCCCGACGAGCAACAGTCCGGATATCCGGCGGGATTGCCGGGAACGCTTCTTCATCACGCACCTCCAGGGCAGGAGACAGCTTGGCCACTCAACCTGATTGGACGCTGAAAACGCGACAAGGGGTGCCCGCGTGGAGGTGCCCGCGTGGAGGGGCCGAACTCCCGTGGCCTGAGCGGCGGCGGTGACTCACCAACGATGTGGGCGGCATGTCGGGCGGCAGATGCCTCGAGTCCTCGGCCGTGTTCCTTTCGATGATCCGCATGGCTTGGTTGAGGATGCGCCGGGCTGAGTGGATGGGCCGGCGTGCGACCGGAGCGTCCCCGGCATCGGCCGCATAGGCCGCGTCGTCGGGCGTCGGATCTCCCTGGCGTTCGTCCCGGGCGCTTCCGCCGCCGCCGGTTCCCTGATAGAGTCGATGAACCATGAGCATCAAGGCCGACTACAGGGATGGAGTGTTCTACGATGCCCCATAGGCAGGACGCAACAGGAGGACGCGTCCAGCCACCCCAGGGCAGGAAGGAGACAATGAATCGTGCACGCGAGATCGATGTTGGGAGTTGTCGCGCTTGCCTGCCTGGTGGCGAGCGGCCCGGGAGGCGCCCAGGAGATCATCAACTTGCCGGGGGAGGACCGCCACATGGAGGTGGGCTTCGAAGAGCTCTACCGGGTCGGATCGGTGTCCGGGGAGGATTGGGAGCAGTTCGGGAATGTACGCATGGTGGGCTTCGACGGGGCAGGCCAACTGTACATCTTCGACAACCGGGCCGACCGCATCACGGTGGTGAGCCCGGCCGGCCGATTCGTGCGCGCCTTCGGTCGTCCCGGGGACGGCCCCGGCGAATTCCGAAACCCCGATGGACTTGCGGTCATGCGGGACGGCCGGGTGGTGATCGCCGACATCGGCCACCGCGTGTACCACCTGTTTGACGCGAATGGGGACTTCGAACGCCGGGTACGCATGGTATCCGAGCCTGGCGAATTGACAACGACGGAACTTCTGCCGGATCCCGGCGGGCAGGCCGTCTTTTCGGCGGTTGGAAGTCAGACGCTAAGCGTGCTTTTCGGGAGTCCGGTGAGGACCGTCCCGCACACGACACGGCCGGTGGAACGCGTCGTGCTCACGGAGGAGGTTGCCACGAAGGACACGGTCGCGGACGGTTGGCTTCCAGCCGGCGAACCGAGCTCGTTTCCAGTCGGCAACCAGCGGACCCTGGGTCTCCCGGCTCGCAAGACTTTTGGTCCGCTCATGCTGGCGGGCGTGCTCCCCGACGGAAGCGTGGCGTTTTCGGACTCGTCCGCCTATGCGGTCAAGATCGCGCGCCTGGGAGTTGGAATTTGGCGAATGCTGAAGCGGCCCCTGCTACCGATCCCCGTGACGAACCGGGTAGTCGAGGCGGAAAAGCAGAGTCGGCTGAGGGACGCTTTGGGTGAAGGGAGCGTGCTCAGCGGCGTTCGCGAATCCCCCCGGGGCAGGCGCGCGAGAGCCCTTGAACGCATCGAACAGCTGGAGTTCTTCGACGAAGTCTCCATCATCCGCAACCTGAAGACGGGCTGGGACGGCGAAATCTGGGTGCAGCGCCATGGAGAGGATCCGGGAGACCGGTACGGCCCCGTCGACGTACTGGCCATGGACGGTCGTTACCTCGGCACGTTCCCCGCGGGAACGGTCCGATTACAGACTCCCGTGCGTCCGATCGGGCTGGCCGCCTTCGGCCCCGACGGGCTGGTCGCGTTCATCGAAGAGGACGAACTCGATGTGAAAACGGTGGTGGTGAAGCGCTTGCGGTAAAATCATGTACCACATGCATTTTCCCAAGCAGACCCTCGGCGCCAACGAGGTCGGCGATCCCTCCCCCGTGGGCCGGCGACTCGCCTTCGACGTGGCCGAAGGGCGGCTATCGGTAGTGACGACCTCCCTTGCCCGGGAGAGCTGAAGGTGCTCGCGCGGGTTCATCCACGGAGCGCCGGAAATGATCCGCTACGACGCCTGCGACCTCTTCGCGCGCAACGACGATCAGAACCCATCCTGGAAGGCGCAGTGCACGAAGGCAGGATACTCTTGGTCGCAAGAAGGCCATGAGCGACGCACGCCACCGGCGCGCCACGGCAAAGTCTGGGCTGTGGAAGGGACTGAATCCCACCATGGCGCTGGCGGCCAAGGGCTTCGTCCTGGTGTTCGTCCTCGCTTCCATCCGGGCCGTGGACGCCGCGGGCGCCGCCTTCGAACGCATCCGCACCTGGATCGAAGGGACGCTGGACTGGTTCTACATCGTAACCGTCTGTGCCTGCCTCTTCACCTGCCTGTTCCTGGCGTGCAGCCGGTTCGGAAGGATTCGGCTGGGCGACGACGCCTCCACGCCGGAATTCCGCACCTCCTCCTGGCTCGCCATGCTGTTCTCAGCGGGCGTGGGGATCGGACTCCTCTTCTTCTCGATTTCCGAACCGCTCTTCTACTTCGACAACAGCCAGAGCGCGGGTTACCCGAACAACCCCCTGGCCGACCTCGCCGGGGCGGTGTCGCTGGACGAGGCGCGCGCCACCCACGCCATGCGCGTCGTATTCTTCCACTGGGGCCTGCACGGCTGGGCCGTCTACGTCCTGGCCGGGCTGTGCCTGGCCTACTTCGGATTCCGCAAGAAGCTGCCGCTGACGCTTCGGTCCGCCCTGCATCCGCTCATCGGCGACCGGATCTACGGCCCCATCGGCGACGTCGTGGACCTGCTGGCGGTCTTCGGCGGGGTCTTCGGCATCGCGACCACGCTGGGGCTCGGGGTCAGCCAGATGGCCGCCGGACTCAACGTCCTGGCCGGCGTCGATCCGGGGCTCGTCACGCAGATCGCACTGATCGCGGCGATCTCGCTGGCGGGCACCCTGTCAGCCGTATCCGGCGTGAGGCGCGGGATCCGTATCCTGTCGGAGTGGAACATCGGCCTGAGCGTCATCCTGTTGGGCTGCTTCCTCGTCCTCGGCCCGGGCATGTGGCTCCTGGGATTCGTTGCCACCTCCTTCGGCGAATACCTGTGGCACGCACTGCCCATGGGACTGTGGATCGCCGATGATCCGGGGCAGGCCGCGTGGCAGAACATCTGGACGATCTTCTATTGGGGATGGTGGATCTCCTGGGCGCCCTTCGTCGGCATGTTCATCGCGCGCATCTCGCGCGGGCGCACCGTGCGCGAATTCATCCTGGGCGTGCTGCTTGTTCCGACTGCCATGGGGCTGCTGTGGATCGGGATCTTCGGCGGGAATGCCATCCACCTGGAACTCGACGCGCCGGGCGGCGTCGGAACCGCCGGGATCATCGAGCTGGTGCGCGACGGCAACTACGAAGCCGCGCTCTACGGGACCATCGACCGGCTGAGTGACACCGGATGGCTGACCTGGGCCATGTCCGCCCTGGCGACTCTCCTGCTGTCGACGTGGTTCATCACCTCCTCGGACTCGGGCACGCTGGTCATCACCACGCTGCTGAGCATGGGCGACCCAAATCCCCCCCAGCGCTTCCGAATCGTCTGGGGACTTGGGATCGGGGTGGTGGCTGCCGTGCTGCTGCTCGCCGATGGGCTGCTGGCCCTGCAGACCGCCGCAATGGCCGCCGCTTTGCCGGTGAGCGTCGTGCTGTTGCTCATGATTGCCGGGTTGCTGAGGTCGCTGGCGCAGGACTATCGTTGACCATGACCACCCAGCACCGCCTGGCTCTACGGATCGGAAGCCACGCAATCCTCGTCCGCAAGCCCGGATTCCTGGCTGAAATCGCGCATGCCGACATCGATGCGGACAGATGCCATGTGGTGCCGGAAACCGTCCAGGTCGAGCTCGCCCCGGACCCCCGGGCGGTGCCCGTGCACCCCGTGTCCTTCATCGAGGGACCGGACACCCTCTGGCACATTCCGAGCGCCGAAGTGCAGGTCTATGGTGACACGCTGGAGATCAAGGGCTTCGCACGGGTTTTCTGCGCGGGGGTTCGAGTCGTGGCCTTTCGCTCGGGCAGTGCACTGCACGTGCAGATCGAGCCATCCGACACCCGGCTGGAATCGTGCGCCAGCTCGCGACAGTTCGAAGCGAGATTCACACTGCCTCCTGAACGGACCGATCTCCTGGTGACGAATGGGTACTACTATCCTGTCGAGCTCTTCGATGGCCCGGTGCGACCGATCGCAGCGGGTTGAACCCGACTGAGGGCCTGCGCACGGCCGCGCCGACTACCGGTATCCAGCCCTGATCAGCGCCTGCCGGATGAGCGGAGCCGCCTGGTCGACCGCTTCGTACGCGGCCACGTGGCCCAACCCGTCCAACTGGAAGAACTCGAAACCGAGTGCCTCGTAGTCGGATCGGGCACTCCGCACTCTCTCGGCGATTCGGGCGCCGGCGAAGACCTCCGCCATCAGCGAGTCCCGCGGACTCCCGTCGTCGGCGCCGACCCACACGATCCTGGGGCCGGGCAACGCACCGAACGCCGCGCGGTCGTCTCGCTGCTGTTCGATGAGGGCCTGCCGGCGCGATAACCAAGTCCCCCACTTGGTGAACTGCGACACGTCCGGATCCTCCATTTGGGCGACGTAGCCGGCCGCAACGTAGCCGAGCCAGTAATCGTTGTTGCCAACGATGTGATAGCCTCCCACAAGAAGGCCCACCGCCCGTACGCTGTAGGGCGCCATGAATGCCGCCATCCGCGCGGTTCCGGAATACCCGCCCAGCACGAACTCGCCGACTCCGGCCGCGTCCGCGACCCGGTGCAGGTCCGAAATCACGATTTCGACAGGGTAGTCGTCATACGCGGAAGGATCCCAGTCCGTCTGCCGGCCGGCCAGGTGTGCTTCCCAGGTCGCGCGTTCCATCGAATCCGTTGCCTCGGCCAGAAGGCCCTTCTGGCCCAGCGTGATCACCCGGGGTTCGTGGACGACCACCCGATAGGCATCCGAGAGCGCATCGGCCAGTGCTCGATTCTCGTCGGCGTGGCGTGCCAGGAAGATGATGCCCGGTCCGTGGCCCCACGCGTCGAACCAGAGATCGAAGCCGTCCTCGGCCCTGACAATGGAACCGCGAGCCTCGGCGGGAGGCGGGCCCGGAGCCTGGTCCGGCCGGCAGGCGACGGCCTGAATCGTAAGGATTACCGGGACCGCTGCCTGGGACAGTCGGCGCGACCGCGCACCGAGGCGGCCCCTGGCGCGGCGCCCAACAGTCACGTTCACACCCTCCCCTCCTGTGCCCGGGAGCCCTCCCTACGGGGACAGACTCAGCGCAAACACCAGAAATGCCCGGTTTCCGCTCTCGGAATCGGACGGATTCACGATGTACGAGACGCTGACCGGCGGTCTAAACGAGTCGGTGATGGGGAGTTCCGCGCTGCCGGTGATGCCCAGGTTCACGAGTGCGAAGCCCTCGGTCGCATAGAAGTCGCTCTCGCCGGAAACCGCGCCCGCGTGCAGGCCGAGTTCCACGTCCCCTGCAGTAAACGGCACGCTCGCTTCGAAGTAGATCGGCTTGTCGTCGTCCAGCACCATTCCCGCGTAGAGCGACACGGGGAAGGTCTCCGAGCCGGACACGGCCACCGAGACTTCCCGGGTGTGGGCGTCGGCGTCGCGGTATTTCGCGGCGCGCGGGCCGGGGAAGTAGTAGTCCGTGAATCCCGCTGCGAAGCTGGCGCCCGAAGCGGTTTCATAGGTGTAGGTGGCCCACAGGTCGTTCTCGTTGGATCCGGCCCCCGACGCGCTGATCGAATAGGACCCCCAGGCGCCGAATTCGAGTCCCCCGAGGCTGATGGTGAGTCCGGGCTGGACCGACATGGACTCTCCGAAGTCGAGACCACGCCAGACGTAGCGGCTGACGATGTCGGCTCCGATGGAGGCGGACTGGGCGAAGACGGGGCCCGCGAGGACCGCGGATGCGATGAGAGTGGCGGCCGAAAGGGCAAGAGGGCGAGGGACGGGTCGGACAACTGGATGCGTCATTGGGAGGCTCCTTTCGCTGAGCTGGCTGGTGGGGCAATGATCGAACATCGATCTCGTTCGTAACAAATCCGTTATGGTTTCGGGTCCTTCTGGCGGGTAACAGTCACTTCGGGTGTCAGCACCGACTGCGCCCATCCCTGGTAGACGCCGCGGGTGGGGGGTACATCAGCGTAGTCCCGGCCGACCGCCACGCGAATGTGGCGTTCGTCGTCGCCGCCGTCATTCGTCGGATCCAGCCCGGTCCATCCCAGGTCGGGGAACCAGCACTCCACCCATGCGTGACTCGCGGCCGGGGCGGCCCCGTCGGCGTCGGGGCCCAGGTAACCCGACACGTACCGGCACGGAACGCCCCAGATCCGCATGATCGCGGCCATGACGTGGGCGTAGTCCTGGCATACCCCGCGTCCGGTGTCGAGGATTCTCTCGATCGGCGAATCGGCCTCCGTGCTGCCGGGCGCGTAGTCGAAGGCGGTATGAAGCGAGGTACTCAATTCGAGCGCGCTCGCAAGGGGGTCGTCCCCCGGCTCAAGGCCGTGGGTGCGCATGAATCGGCCGAGGGTGGGGGAGGGGCGGACAAAGCGGCTGGGCTGCAGCATCAGCCAAAGCTCGGGATCGCGAACACCCCGTTCGAGCCGCTTCCATCCGCCGGAGCCCAGGCTGTCCGGCAGATCCCGTGGAGGATCGGACTCGACGGTGGAACGGGCACGCATGACCAGCCGCCCATGCGGGCTGGGACGGTCCAGGAAATGTCCCCTGTTGTTGAAAGGACCGTCGAAGGCGAAGACCGGTCCGTCCGGGTCGGTCTCGATCGAGAAGTCGAGCAGCACCTGCCGACGGTCCTGCAGAGGCTGCACATACAGGGTCATGACCGAAGAATGCACCGGCGCGCTGTAGCGGAAGCCCAGCGTGTGCTCGATCGCGTGCCGGGTGATCACGTCGGAAGTCCTTCCTCGACGGGGTAGTCGACGTAGGCGGCCATCACGCGGTCGTGCAGAGCCTGGCCGTCCTGGGCCAGCCGTTCGAACAGGCCGGATTCCCTTCCTTCACCGGGCCCAGGGGAGTTCGGGCCTCCAGCGTCCGCCTCCAGGACGGCGGCCAGCCGCAACGCCACTCGGTGCGGAGGTGCCAGCGGATGCCGGTTGCCCAGAGGGTCGATGCCCACGAGCAGGTTTTCGATCCTGTACAGGGCGAAGCGGAGGGAGCGGGGCACTTCCGGGTCGCGGATCATCAGGTCCAGCACCTCGCCGCGGTGAACCGTCATGGTGAAGCGCCGGCAGTACAACTCGTACGCACCGCATACCCGCAACAGGTCGGCCCAGGTGAGCGCGGGCTGCCGTTTCGGCGCGCAGCCGATCCGGTCCCAGCTGTCGAGCAGCGAAGTCTGATGCTGAAAGCGCTCCACGAACCGGCCAAGCTCCAGAAACCGCCAGGAGTCGTCGCGCGGCATGACGGCGTCCACCACGCCCGCCAGCAGGCGCAACCGATCGATTCCCTCGGCAACGAGCTCGACCGGCCGGATTTTCCAGGCGCCGGGAAAATCGCAGTCCCGGATCCACAGGTAGCCCCGGTTCAGGCAGGTCCACACGCGCAATGGCAGCTGGGGACGCAACTGGCTTGCGTTCGCTCGCGCCGCCCGCCAGCACGAGATCATCGAGTCCGGAACGGTTTCGTCCTCGACCAGGGTGCCGGCGAGAGTATAAGCATCGGCGATCAGGAAGGCCTCGGCCTCGTCGGCGTCCTCGGGCGTGTCCGGGACGGACTGGCCGAGCGTCCGGTAGAGCACCCTCCAGCCGAGTGCCAGTTCGTCGGCGGGCGTATCCACCAGTCCGGTGAGCTGGTGGCGCAGCAGCCGCGCGGTTTGCTCGGTACGCTCGATATAGCGGCCCATCCAGTAGAAGTCCCCCGCCTCGCGTGCGAGCATGTTCGCGTCCCTCTCCCCTCGTCAGTCCCGCAGGACCCAGAGGTCCTTGCAACCTCCGCCCTGGCTGGAGTTCACGACCAGATTGCCCCTCTGCAGCGCCACCCGGCAGAGTCCCCCCGGCACCACATTCTGCCCGTCGCGTCCGTGCAGGGTGAAGGGACGCACGTCGACGTGGCGGGGCTGGAGACTCCCTTCCACGAAACAGCTCGCCCGCGAAAGGTCCAGAACCGGCTGGGCGATGAAGTTCGCTGGGTCGGCGCGCAGCCGGTCGGCATACTCCTCGCGTTCGCGCGCCGTCGACTGGGGTCCGACCAGCATTCCGTAGCCGCCGGAGCCGCCCACCTCCTTGACCACCAGGTCCTGCAGGTTGTCCAGGGTATGCGCGAGGCCGTCGCGGCTGCGGCAGAGGTGGGTCTCGACGTTGGCCAGGATCGGCTCCTCGCCAAGGAAGTAGCGGATGATGTCGGGTATGAAGACGTAGACCGCCTTGTCGTCCGCGACGCCGGTGCCGGGAGCGTTGGCCAGAACCACGTTGCCCGCGCGGTATGCGTGGAACAGTCCCGCGGCTCCCAGCGCCGAGTCCCCGCGGAAGGTGACCGGATCGGTGAAGTCGTCGTCGATGCGGCGGTAGATGACGTCGATGCGCCGCAGACCCGAAGAGGTGCGCGCGTAGAGGTTGGCGTTGTGAACCACCAGGTCTCGTCCCTCGACGAGATCGGCCCCCATCTGGCCCGCAAGGAAGGCGTGTTCGTAGTACGCCGAGTTGTACCGGCCCGGCGTGAGAACCGCCACCCGCGGGGTGCCCGCCCGCGAACTCAGCGACACGAGCGTGGAGTAGAGGCGTTCGGGGTAGGTTGAAACCTCGCGGACCCGGTGTTCGCGGTACAGTGTGGGTAGTGCCCGTTTGGTGGCCTCGCGGCAGGCAAGCATGTAGGAGACGCCGGAAGGGACGCGCATGTTGTCCTCCAGCACGGCGAACCCGGCGTTGGTGCGCACGATGTCGGTACCGCCGACCGCAACGTAGACGTCGTGCGGCACCTTCACACCGCGCATCTCGACCCGGTACTGGGGACAACCGAGCACCAGGTCGGCGGGCACCACGCCGTCCCGCAACGATCTCCCCTCGTTGTAGATGTCCTTCAGAAAGAGGTTCACGGCCCGCAGACGCTGCCCGATCCCGTCCTCGATGTGTTGCCACTCGTCGGACGTGAGGATGCGCGGGATGCAGTCGATGGGGATGATGTGCTCCGACACCTCCTGCTTGCCGAGCACCGTGAAGGTGATGCCTTCGTGAATGAAACGGCGGTGCACGCTGTCCTGCACTCTGGCCAGTTCCTCGGCCGGCACTCGATCGAGGAATTTGCCCAACCGGCGGCAGACGGTCCGGGGGACGCCGTCCGCCCGGAACATTTCGTCGAAGAAGCGCGGATCCAGATCGTACTGCGAAAACGCCCCCGACCCGGCGGTGCCGACAACTTCCCGACTGTTGCCGGCACCGCCCGTGGAGGTGGCGTCAGAGGCGTTCAAGGGCTCTCCGGGCTCAGTCCGGATCGCGGAAGTCGCCGCCGTCGTCGGGGTCCACCATGAGGACGAATTCGGGGTAGGCATCGATCCCGAGTTCGGCCGAATCCTGTCCGATCTCCTCGACATTCCGGGAGACCCTGACGCCCATCGTCTTCTCCAGCACGGTCCACACGATGAACGACACGACGAAGACGAAGGCGCCGACGCTCACCACGCCGATCAGTTGCGGCACGAATTCGGCCCCGGCCGCGATGCTGGCCGCCAGGGTACCCCACACCCCGGCGAAGAGGTGCGCGGGGACCGCTCCGACCACGTCATCGATCCGGTAGCGTTCCAGGACCTTCAGCCCGAGCGTACAGACCAGCGCGCCCACCGCGCCGATCACGATGGCCCACCTGCCGTCCAGGATGTTCGGTCCCGCCGTGATCGCCACCAGTCCCGCGATGGCTCCGTTGAGCCCGGCAAAGAGATCGGTACGTCCCAGGATCGGCTTGGAGACCAGGATCGCGGTGATCACGCCGGCCGCCGCGGCCAGGTTGGTGTTGACGAGCACGTTGCTCATCCCCACCGCGTCCGCCGCGCTGCCCAGGGCCAGCTGAGAGCCCCCGTTGAACCCGAACCACCCGAGCCACAGGATGAACACGCCGAGGGTTACCGCCGGGATGTTCGAAGGCGGCGTCAGCTTCACGGAACCGTCCTTGCGGAACTTGCCCCACCGTGGTCCGACGACGAGAGCACCCGCGAGCGCGGCCCAGCCCCCGGTCGAGTGCACGATCGTGGAGCCGGCGAAGTCGGTGAAGCCCAGCTCGTGGAGCCATCCCTGGCCCCAGGTCCAGGCGCCTACGACGGGGTAGATGAATGCCGTGAGGATCGCGGTGAAGACGAAGAAGGCCCAGAGATTGACCCGCTCGGCCAGTGCGCCGGAGACGATCGAGGCCGTGGTCGCCACGAATACCATCTGGAAGAACCAGTCCGAGGTGACGGCATAGCCGTTCTCGACGACCGCGGCGGCAGCGCCCTCGTTACCGCCCAGCAGCGCGGCCTCGTCGGCCGAGGGCCCGTAGAACCAGTCCAGCGCGCCGATGATCCCGCCGCCCACGTCGGTGTACATGAGACCGTAACCGACGATGTAGTAGGTCAGTCCCGCGATCGAGTAGAGTCCGATGTTCTTCAGGCAGATGACCGACGCGTTCTTGGACCGTACCGAGCCCGACTCCAGCATCGTGAAGCCCGCGCACATCCACATGACGAGCGCGCCCCAGATGAGGAACGAAAAGGTGTTGAGGACGAACGCCGTGTCCTGTACCGCGTCCTGCACGGCGGCCGCCACGCCCGTCGGCGCGGCGAGCACGCCGGCGAGGGCGAGGATACCGGCAAGTAGCGCGGTACCGCCGGAACGGAGAAGGCGAGGGGATCCTTGGGTGAAGGTGGGTGCTCTCATTTGCTCTCCCATCAGTTGGGGGCATACCTTTGGCCCGGCATTTCTCGGCCAATCGTCCATGGGGGGTCAACATACGGCCCTGGTGCCCGTCCGCAAGTGTAGCGGAGACTTACGGCACACGACCGGAACCGCCGGATGGACGCAACCCGCGATGGCCGTTTGGGGAAGGATGGAAAACCGCCTTGCGGCGCGGCGGTCAACCGAAAAACCGGGATATGACAAAACAGGCCGACCCACACTGGATGGATCGGCTACAGCGGTCTCCCCGCCCCTTGGGGAGCCCGTGGACAAAACCCTCCACGGGCTCCAGGATGCCGCTCGGAAAGCGGGGGCGGGGAGTTTGGGGCTGCGAACTACCTGGAGAAGCTGGCCCGCGCTTCGTCGGCCGTCGCGAAGACCTTTGTGAGGCGAACGAACCCGCTGACCTCGAGCACTTCGCGGATGTGATCCGGCACGGAGCAGAGCGCCAGACCGCCGCCGGCTTCGTTCGTCTTCCTGATCGCGATCAGGAGGACGCGGAGTCCGGCACTGCTGATGTAGTTGAGGCCACCGCAATCGACCACGAGGCTGCTTACCCCCCTGTCGATGATCGCGCTCAGCTCCTCGTCGAAGTCCTTGGCGTTCGCGGAATCGATTCGACCGTCGACCACCGCGACGGCCGTGCTTCCGGAGTAGCTGGTCTCCACATTC
>JAPPGM010000064.1:59404-83818 GCA_028874995.1 Gemmatimonadota bacterium
GAGGTGAATGCCGAGTCCGCCCACGCGGCGGTCCTCGGCGGAAAGGTCCAGATCGGGTGCGGGTGCGTCCCGCAGCGGGTTGAACGGCCGGCCGTTGTCTTCCAGACGGGCTTCCAGCCTGTCGTCCGTCAAACGCAGGGCAAGTGTGATCACCGGTGTGTCGGCATCGTTCTCGAAAGCGTACGACACGACGTTGGTCAGCAGCTCATCGAGGGCCAACTGGAACTTGAAGGTCAGTCCCATCGGCAACTCGTGCTCCAGGGCGAACTGCTCGAACAGCTCGACCGCCCTTCGCGGTTCATCCTTCTCGAGCCCGATTTCCAGGTCGAGCCTGGCGTCCACCGTGGTTCCTCCGGATTCCTGGTGCCGGCTCACCGGAACCTCGTCCCGATTCGACACCCAGGAATCCCGCGGAGAGGCGTCCGTCTGCGGCACGGGTGTCGAGACACGTAAGCGTAGCTCCTTTGAGAGGCTGCGGGGATGCGCGAGCGTACAGCATCGTAACATATCGGGCAAGTAACTCCAGGTCCAGAAGCCCGGCAGGTCGGAGGCAACTTCGGATCAAAGCCGAACCGCTTGACTGAATCCGGTGCGCTCCGAATATTGGTCTCCAGAGCCGCGGGAGAACCCGGTTTCGGGTAACTTCCAATTGGGCGGGCCGCAACCAGGGTCGCCCGATGTGGCGGATCCGTGCCGCCCATTGTCGACCCCACGGTGGGCAGTATGGCGCGCGGTGCTTAGACTTGAAGGGTCCCCGCGGCCGAGGGAGGCGGCGAGCGCCGGGCCTTCCGACTCACTCCTCCCCACCTCCCAATACCTGGATGCGACTTGATGGCGAAGATCCTTGTCGTTGACGACGAGCCCGATCTGGAACTCCTGCTCCGTCAGAAGTTCCGGCGGAAGGTCCGCAAGGGAGAGCTGACCCTGGTCTTCGCCCAGAACGGGGTCGAGGCCCTGGAGCAACTCAAGATCCATCACGATGTCGATATGGTGTTGTCGGACATCAACATGCCCCAGATGGACGGCCTCACGCTCCTCCACCAGCTGAACCAGCTGAACTACGACCTGAGGGCGGTGATTGTAACCGCTTACGGGGACATGAAGAACATCCGCACCGCCATGAACCGGGGTGCCTTCGACTTCGTCACCAAGCCCCTCGACTTCAAGGACCTGGAGACAACGATCTCCAAGACCCTGGCCCACCTGGAGGTCATGCGGGAGGCGCTCCGCTCCCGCGACGAACTGGTGGCGCTGCGCCAGGAACTCGGGGTCGCGGCCCGCATGCAGGAGTCGATCCTCCCGACCAGCTTCCCGGAAGATCCCCGCTACGAGATTCACGCCTGGATGACGCCTGCCAAGGAGGTGGGCGGCGATTTCTACGACTTCTTCAAGCTCGAGGACGGTCGCATCGGGATCGTAATGGCGGACGTATCGGGCAAGGGGGTGCCCGCCGCGCTCTTCATGATGGTGAGCCGCACCCTGATGAAGGGGACCGCCATCGGCGAGAACGAGCCGTCGAAATGCCTGCAGGAAGTGAACCAGCTGCTGGTCGAGTCGAACGAGGAGTCCATGTTCGTGACCGTCTTCTACGGGAGCTTCGATCCGGCGACCGGCGTTCTCGAATACGCGAACGCGGGACATAACCTGCCGTATGTCGTCAAGGCGAGCGGCGAAGTCCACCCAATCGAGTGCGATTCGGGGCTGGTACTGGCCGTCATGCCAGGCTTCGAATTCCCCGGCGGGTCCATCGAACTGGAGCCAGGCGACGTGGTCTTCTTCTACACCGACGGCATCACCGAGGCCATGGACGAGGAGGGCGTCGAGTTCGGGGACGACGAGTTGGCCGCTGTCCTCGAAGAGGCCGCCGGCTCGAATGCGGCGGCCTTCAACCGCAAGGCGGTGGAGGCGGTGCAGGAGCACGCGGGCGAAGCCGCCCAGTCCGACGACATCACCTGTCTGACGCTGAAGTATCTGAGGGAGTCGTAGTGAAAGTGTCCCCGGTGCGGGCGGGTTTCCGGATCGTCGTGGTGGCGGTGGGGGCCTGCGCGATGTCGGCGCCGGGGTTGAGGGGCCAGGAGGGGGGGGGCGGTGGGGACGGGGTGTTCGCCGATTCGATCGTCTTCGGGCAGTCGGCGGCGTTCAGCGGGTTCGCCGTGGATCTGGGCACCAACATGCATCTGGGGGTGCTCGCCGCCTTCGAGGAGGCGAATCGGACCGGGGGAATCCACGGCCGCGCGCTGCGTCTCGTCACGGAGGACGATCGGTACGAGGGCGAGCTCGCGATTGCGAATACCAGGAAACTCATAGCCGACGGGGTATTCGCGCTGATCGGCGCGGTCGGTACGCCAACTTCCAGGGTCGCATGGGGGATCGCCAGCGACGCCCGGGTGCCCTACATCGGGGCGTTCACCGGTGCGGGGCTCCTGAGGGGGCCGGACCAGCGCTATGTGGTCAATCTGCGGGCGTCCTACATCCAGGAGACCGAGGAGATGGTGAAGCGGCTCACCGAGGACCTCGGCTTCAGCAGAATCGCGATCTTCTACCAGGATGACAGCTATGGGAAGGCTGGTCTGACCGGCGTGCTCCAGGCCCTCGACAAGCGCGATCTGCCCCTGGTCGGGCAGGGCACCTACGTCCGCAATACCGCGGCGGTCAAGCGGGCCCTGCTGGATATCCGCGAGAGCGACCCCGAGGCGATCATCACCATAGGGGCATACCGGGCGGCCGCACGGTTCATCCTGTGGGCCAAAAGGCTCGGTATGCGGGCCATGCACCTGAATGTCTCATTCGTCGGAAGCAACAGTCTGCTGAATGAGCTCGGCGGCAACGGCGACGGCGTCGTGGTGACCCAGGTGGTGCCCTTTCCGCGCGACACCGACATTCCCGTGGTGAGGGACTACCAGGCCGCGATCAGGCAGGTTGATCCTTCGGCCCAGCCCGGCTTCGTGTCCCTGGAGGGATACCTGGCCGGCCGACTGGTGGTGGAGGCCCTGAGGGCATCAACGGAACCTGGCGGACCACCGCCCACCCGGGAGGCGTTCCTGCAATGGCTCGTGGATGTCGGCCCCTATGACCTCGGAGGGTTCGAGATCGAGTATGGACCCAGTGACAACCAGGGTTCGGACAGGGTGTTTCTGACCGCGATACAGGAGGGGCGGTTCGTTCCCATAACGCGGTTGCAGCGATGAAGGATCGTGCCAGAACGCTGGACCACCGGCTTCACTCGGCCTTTGAGTGGGTCCTGAAGCGGCTCCCCACCCGTCTGGGGGACTGGGTACACAAGAGGACGGGAGGGCGGCTGGGGATCGGCACCCAGATCGTCCTGGGCCTGGGTGGTGGGGTACTGCTGACGGTTGGCGCCATCGTCATGGCTCTGGTGCTCATGTCGATCGTCAGTGCCCGCCAGGGGGAGGTGACCGAGGTCCATATTCCCGCCCTGGCCGGAGCATTCAACGTTTCCGAGAGAAGCGCGGAGCTCGTACAGGCGACGCCCCGGCTGGTGACAGCGGTCGATCTGACCCAGCTCGATGCGGTGATGATGGACGTGCAGGTCACGCAAACTCTGCTCCAGAACGCCGTTGACACGGTCGCGGGATCCGAGGCGGGCGGTGACGTCGGTGCCAGGGTGGTTCCGCTCGTGGACAGCCTGAATGACATGGTCGACGAGATCAACCAGTCGATGAGGCGCAGGATGGACCACCAGGGGCGCCTCACGGTACTGAAGCAGCAGCGCGAGGACTTCGTCCTGCAGTTGCAGAGCGAGATTCTGGAACCGGAGCTGGACGATCAGCACTTCTTCATGTACACCGGGCTGCGCGAGCTGACCGACGCCCCCGCACCCATGTCCCAGCGAAGGACCACGGCGGAACTGGATCACTACGTCGGCCTTCTGAACTTCAAGGCCTACCAGAACGAAGCCACCCAGTACATCGCCCAGGCGTTCTTTGAAACCGACATCGCGGAGTTGGAGACGACCAAGGAACGCGTCGAGACCGCGCTCGAAAACGTCTCCGGCTCACTCGAGAAGATCCGTTACCGGCTGAGATCCCAACTGCAGTCGCTGGTGCAGGAACTCACGGAAATGTACGGGGCACCCGACGGCGTATTCGCGACGCGCACCGGGGAGCTGGAGGAAATCGCCTACGCCGACTCGCTGGTCGGGCACAGCCAGCAGGTGGCCACGGAGCTTGTGAACCGGGTCGAAACGCTGGTGGGCTCGGCCGAGCGCTCCGCGGAGAGTGCGGCCGCGCGCTCGAGCGCGCTGGTGCAGCTCGGTTTCTGGTCGCTGCTGGTAATCACCATCCTGACCATCGGAATGGCGTACGTCGCCTGGAAGTTCTTCGGCGAGCGCCTGCTGGTGAGGATGGGGCGACTTTCGAGCGCTACGCGCCAGATGTCCAAGGGCGACCTGGACGTCCAGGTGGAGATCGAAGGAGACGACGAATTGACCGACATGGCCGGTGCCTTGGAAGTCTTTCGCCAGCACGCGGTTGAGGTGCAGCGTCTCAACCTGGTCGAGAAGCTGGCAGCCGAGGTTCAGGCCAAGAACGACAAGCTGGAGGACACGCTCGAGAACCTGCGGCGCACCCAGCAACAGGTCGTCAAGCAGGAAAAGCTGGCTTCACTGGGTGCCCTGACCGCGGGCATCGCCCACGAGATCCGTAATCCCCTCAACTTCATCAACAACTTCGCCGCGCTGTCGACCGAGCTCATCGACGAGCTTAAAGAGGAACTGGAGGAGGCCACCAACGGCGACGGGGAGCTGGACCGGGAATACCTCGACGAGATTCTGGGGGACCTCAACACCAACGTAGTGAAGGTCAACGAGCACGGGCAGCGCGCCAACCGGATCGTCGAGGGAATGCTGGCGCACTCCCGCGACGAGGCGGGAGAGGTGGAATCCATCGACATCAACCTGATGGTGCAGGAGTACGCCAAGCTGGCGTATCACGGGATACGGGGGACCGACTCCACCTTCAACGTCGACATGATCCACCAGTACGACAAGGACGCGGGAGAGGTCGAAGGGATCGCCCGCGATCTGAGCCGGGTGTTCCTGAACATCATCACCAACGCCTGCCACGCGACTCAGGCGCGGGGCCGCAAGGAAGACGGCACCTACCTTCCCGCGGTGACCGTCGGCACGGACGGACGCGAGAAGGATGTATGCATAACCGTCCGTGACAACGGCACCGGGATGCCCGACGAGATCCTGAAAAAGATCTTCGACCCCTTCTTCACCACCAAGTCAGGCACCCAGGGGACGGGGCTCGGCCTCTCGATCTCCCACGAGATCATTCAGGAGCACGGAGGCAGGATCGAGGTCGAGACCGAAGAAGGCGAGGGCACCGAATTCAGGATCACGCTCCCCCGAAAGGGCTACGAGCCGGTCACGGCTGCGTCCTGATTGTCCGCTTCCGCCGCGGCCTCCCCGCGGGCCCGCCTCTCCACCTTCCGACCCGGGATCGCGGAACTTCGCGCCCTCGTCGCACTGGCCCTCCCCGTGGCGGTGGTACAGATGGGCCTCGTGGCCCAGGGGCTGGTGGATACGGCCATGGTGGGGCGCGTCGACGCGGCCCAACTCGGCGCGGTCACGCTCGGCAACCTCTACTTCTTCAGCGTGGCGGTCTTCGGCATGGGGCTCCTCTTCGCCCTCGACCCGCTGGTGTCACAGGCTTTCGGTGCCGGGGACGAGGACGCCATCGAAGTCGCCATCCAGCGCGGCCTGGCGATCAGCGTCGCGATCGCCGTCGTGGCCTCGGCACTGCTTGCCGCCGCGGAACCGGTGTTCGTCCTTCTGAACCAGCCCGAAGAGGTGGTGCCCGTCGCGGCCGCCTACGCCCGCACGCAGATCCCGGGCACGTTGCCCTTTTATGGCTTCATCGTCTTTCGCCAGGTACTGCAGTCGGTGGGCAGGGTGGCTCCGGTGGTGTGGACGATTCTGCTGGCCAACGTATTGAACGCATTCCTCAACTGGATCCTCGTCTTCGGCAACCTGGGCGCGCCCGAGCTCGGCGCGGTGGGCTCCGGCTGGGCCACGGCGATATCACGGTGGTTCATGTGGCTCTGTTCCCTGGCTCTGGGATGGCGTGTGCTGGCCCCCTACCTCCGGCGGGTGCGGCGCGATCTCTTCGCAGCGGGGCCGCTCAAGCGGATCGTACGTCTGGGGTCGCCGATTGGGCTCCAGCTGTTCCTTGAATTCGGGGCCTTCGGCGCGATCGGGATCCTTATGGGGTGGCTGGGAACCGTGGCGATCGCGGGCCACCAGATTGCCCTCAACCTGGCCGCCTTTGCCTTCATGATTCCACTCGGCATCTCGCAGGCGGCCGCGATCCTGGTGGGCAGGGCGGTGGGGCGGGGCGATTCGGCGGCGGCACGACGGTCGGCGGGAGGGGCGGTCCTGGTCTGTTGCCTCGTGATGGCCGCGACCGCGGCCGTCTTCCTGGGCCTGCCCGGGGTCCTGGCGGGCCAGTTCACGACGGAGCCCAGGGTGGCTGCGGTGGCCGCGGGCCTCATTCCGGTCGCCGGCATGTTCCAGTTGTTCGACGGTCTGCAGGTGGTGTGCACCGGCGCGCTGCGCGGCGTCGCCGATACGCTGCGTCCGATGATCTACAACATGTTGGGATTCTGGGTGTTCGGAATGCCTCTCAGCCTGTTGCTGGGCTTCCGCGCCGACATGGGACCGGAGGGACTGTGGTGGGGACTGGCGGCGGGTCTGGGCGCGGTCGCCGTCCTGCTTCTGGGAAGGATGTGGATCCGCATGCGGCGACCGCTCGAGCGCTTCTCGCTGACGCACGGCGGCTGACCTTCGGCAAGGTGGGTCAGAACTCGCCCACGAAGCGGATCTCCGTTTCCAGCTCGTAGCCCGTCTCGCGGGCCACGGTCGAGCGCGCCAGATCAATGAGCGCAACGACCTCGGTCGCCGTCGCCCCGCCCAGGTTCACGATGATGTTGGCGTGCTTGTGGAAGATCTCCGCGGCGCCCCGCACATGCCCCTTCAGGCCGCATTCGTCGATCAGTCGGCCCGCCCCGATTCCCTCGATCTTCTTGAAGATGGATCCCACGCACGGATACAGCCAGAGGTCCGGGTGACGGGCGTCCCGCCAGGCCAGGTTCTCGCGCACGATCCTGCGCAGTTCCTCGACCGGGGTGGGGTGCAGCTTCAGCGAGACATTCAGCACCAGATCCCCGCTGTCGTGGATGACGCTGTAGTCGTACCCGAAACGGAAGTACCCGGTATCGACCTCCCGAATCAGTCCGTCAGGGGTCAGGATCGTGGCGCCTTCCATGACCTCTGCCCAGAACATGGTTCGCTCCCGCGCGGGAGCGGGCGACAGGAAATGGAGGTTCTGCCACACCGCTCCGCCGACCGTGCTGGGAATCCCCACGAAGTGGTGAATGCCGCCCAGCCCGCGCGCCACCGTCGCATTGATCAGATCGGGGAAGGTGTCCACGCCGGCGCCGGCCCGCACGCGCCCCTCCGGAAGAAACTCCACCCCCGAGATGTCACACTTCACCACGACTCCGCGGAATCCCCGGTCCCCCACGAGAATGTTCGCGCCGCGCCCGAGTACGAAATATGGAATCCCCAGTTCCCGCGCGTGCACGACCGCGCGTTCGAGCTCGCTTGCCGAGCGGGCCCGGTAGAAGAGGTCGGCCGGTCCCCCGATCCCGAAGGTGGTCATCGGCGCCAGCGGGACACCACGGCGAACCCGTTCGGGATCGACGAATGCGGCGTAGCGGTCGAAGAGCGACGATTCCGGGTGCTTCACCGGTCGAATGCCGGGAGGGTTTGGTCCACGGGCTGCCAGGAAAAGGGCGTTGGGACGCACGGTCTCAGATTGAAGTCTCGCGCCGGAGTCCCGGCGCGGGAACTCCCCTCATTTTTGCGAAGCCGTACACCAACGTCCCACAACCGGTCACCGCCGCGCATAGCCCCGCGTTTAGTCCATTCACATAAGTGACTACGCCCAAACAACATGAACGCCGTGACGACACTCTGGCACGTTTCTTTCACTATGGGAATGTCAGCAGGGGCAGGCGGCTTCGGCCGGTGGCCTTCATGGCCAGTGGTGTGGGGTCGGGGAGGTGGGGTCCGGTCGAAGCCCCTGTCCCTGCCGGATGGCGTCCAGGCGCATGCAGTCCGCGGATGATGAACCCCGCGAAACGCCGGGAGGGTTTTCGGGACACGGGGGGGCACTCTTGTGCCTTCTGCCGTCGCGGGAGAGCCGCCGGGTCTCCCCATCGGTGTCGGAATGGCCGAAATTGTTGCATCATCTCCCACAGTGCCCGGATGAAGCCGCCCGGATGCATCGCCGGTATCGTCGGCCGAGAGCCCGGGGTGCTTCCACGGACTCCCAGGAAACCGATCCAGCTCGTCAACGACGCGTCCGCGACAAAGAGGCCGACATGGCAGACCCTCTGATCAGTCTCGACAGGCTCAGCAAGGTATTCTGCGCCCGCCAGGTCGAGACCCACGCGCTTTCCAACATCACGCTGGAAATCGAATTGGGTGAGTTCGTGTCCATCGCGGGTCCCTCCGGGTGCGGAAAGACGACGCTGCTGTCCATTCTCGGGCTGCTTGATTCACCAACGGAGGGAGTATACCTGCTGAACGGTGAATCGGTGGACGGGCTCGCGGTGTCCCGGCGGGCGGAGATTCGAAACCGGGCGATCGGTTTCATCTTCCAGGCCTTCAATCTGATCGGCGACCTGTCCGTCTTCGAGAATGTGGAACTGCCCCTGACCTACCGCGACATGCCGGGCAGGGAGCGGAAGGAGCGTGTGCAGGAGGCCCTGGAGCGTGTCGAGATGGCTCACAGGGTGAATCACTACCCGTCGCAGCTGTCCGGAGGCCAGCAGCAGAGAGTCGCCGTTGCCCGCGCCATCGTCGGCGCCCCGCTGATCCTCTTGGCCGACGAGCCCACGGGGAACCTGGACTCGCGAAATGGGCGGGCGGTCATGAACCTGCTCGGCGAACTCCATGACGACGGTGCCACGATCTGCATGGTGACGCATGATCCGAGGTACGTGGACGCCGCGGATCGCGCCATCCATCTCTTCGACGGCCAGATCGTCGAAGAGGGCGAGAGTCCCGCGAACGGAGAGATGGTTTAGAAGGTCGCCGGAACGCACATGTCACCCGCGAGACCCGGGATTCCCTTATTTTGGTAGCATCTCTCCCCATTTCCCGCTCCGACCGAGGAGATCGCATGTCCTTCCCCGACAGGAGAATCCGGATTCTGGTCGCGAAACCGGGACTGGACGGGCACGACCGGGGAGCCAAGGTGATCGCCGCGGCCTTTCGCGACGCCGGTTTCGAGGTCATCTACACCGGGCTGCACCAGACACCCGAAATGGTGGTGGCCGCCGCGGTCCAGGAGGATGTGGACGTGGTGGCGATGTCGGTGCTGTCCGGTGCACACATGACCCTCTTTCCGCGGGTACGCGAACTTCTGAAGCGGGAGGGGCTGGAGCACGTGTTGCTGACCGGGGGAGGCATCATCCCCGGCGACGACGCGGCGGCGCTGGCCGAACTCGGTGTCGGGCGCGTCTTCGGGCCCGGCACGGCGACCACCGAAGCGATCGAGTACATCCGCGAGTGGTTCGCCGGACGGGAGGATCGCTATTAGCCCACCTGAGCTTCCCGCGGCCGACGAATTCTCCCGTCGCGGCAGCCGGCTCGCCGAGTTGGGCCGGGAGTTGGGGACCCTGCGCCGGCGCCTCAGGCTGGGTGGCGGAACGGAGAAGATCCGGCGGCACCGCGACCGGGGGAAGCTCACCGCGCGAGACCGGCTCCACCTTCTGCTCGACCGCGACGCGACGTGGGCCGAGGTGGGCCTGCTGGTCGCCCACGACAGGTACGGGGGAAAGGCACCGGGCGCGGGCGTCGTTACCGGCGTGGGTGTCGTGGCGGGACGCGAAGTCGTGGTGGTGGCCAACGACGCGACGGTCAAGGCGGGCTCGTGGTGGCCCGAGACGATCAGGAAGATGCTGCGGGCCCAGGAGATCGCCATGCGCTGCCGGATCCCCATCATCTATCTCGTGGATTCGGCCGGCGTCAATCTTCCGTATCAGGGCGGTGTCTTTCCGGGCCAGTACGGCGCCGCGCGGATCTTCTACTACAACTCCATCATGCGCCGCTACTTGCGCATCCCCCAGCTCGCGGCGGTCATGGGCCCCTGTATCGCCGGCGGCGCGTATCTGCCGGCGCTCTCGGACGTCATCCTCATGGTGGAGGGGACGAGCTTCATGGGGCTCGGCGGGCCCAACCTGGTGAAGGGAGCGACCGGGCAGGTCGTGGACCGGGAGGGGCTGGGGGGCGCGGCCGTGCACACGGAGTTAAGCGGGGTGGCCCACTACAGCTGCGCCGACGACGAGGCGTGCATCGCCAGACTGAGGGAACTGGTGGCGGGACTTCCCTCCACCCCCAACCCCGGCCGTACCCCGGAGGTCGCGTTCACGCCGCCCTCCCGCCCGGCCCCCGCCCTCTACGAGCTGCTCCCCGACGATCACCGCCACCCGTACGACATGGAAGCGGTCCTGGACGTGCTGCTGGACGGCGGCGGCCTCACCGAGTTCCAGCCCGGCCACGCAGCCGAGTTGATCTGCGGCACGGGCACCCTGTCGGGACTTCCCGTCGCCGTGATCGCGAACCGCCGCGGCATGGTCCCGGATCCGCACGGGGGTCCTCCCCGCCTGGGCGGCATCGTCTACACCGAATCGGCGGAGAAGGCGGCCTTCTTCATCGATACCGTGAACCGGCAGGGTATCCCGATCCTGTTCGTGCAAGATGTCTCGGGCTTCATGGTCGGTCCGGCGGCCGAGCACGATGGAATCATCCGGGCCGGGGCGCGTTTCGTCGAAGCCATGGCCACGGCGGTCGTTCCGAAGCTGGTCCTCACGCTCAACCACGCGTCGGGAGCGGGCTACTACGCCATGGCCGGGCAGGGGTTCGATCCGGACTTCATCCTCACGCTGCCGACCGGCCGGATGGGCGTCATGGAGGGGGCCAGCGCCGTCATGGCGCTCTTCGGCGGCGAACTGGATCGGCTCAGGGCCGAAGGCGCATCGCCCGACGCCGAGATGCTGGCCCTCATGGATGAAGTCCAGGCCGACTACGACCGCCAGCTGGACGCCACCTTCGCCGCGGCCCGCGGATTCGTTGACGCGGTGGTGCTTCCCGAGGAGCTGCGCGACTGGCTCACCCTGTTGCTCCGAGCCTCCACCAGCAACCCGGGTCCCCACCTCGGACCGTTCGTGCTCCCGCCCGCGCTGGATGGGAGATGACGGTGGCGCACGCCGGCAGCCGCGATGGGAGCCAGGCCCCGGCGAACGCCGGCCGGTCCGGGCACGGTACCCCGGCAGGCACCGTGCGGGTGGCCGGCGGCCAGGGCTTCTGGGGTGACGACCTGGAGGCGCCGGTGCGGCAGGTCGAAGGGGGAGACATCGACTACCTGATGCTGGACTACCTGGCCGAGGTGACGATGTCCATCATGCAGAAACAGCGATCACGCGACCCCCGCGCCGGATACGCGCGGGACTTCGTCGCCCTGATGGAACGGATCTTTCCCGCGTGCATGGAGCGGGGGATCAAGGTCGTGACCAACGCGGGCGGGGTGAACCCGGCGGAGTGCGCGAGAGCCGTGGCCGAAGCGGGGCGGGGGGCGGGGGCGGGGGGGCGGGCGCGGGTCGGCGTGGTAACGGGAGACGACCTCATGGACCGTCTCGACGAACTGCTCGCCTCCGGTCATCCCCTCGACAACATGGAGACCGGTCAGCCCCTGGCCGCGATTCGGGACCGTGTGCGGAGCGCGAACGTCTACCTGGGTGCGCGACCCATCGTCGCGGCGCTGGACGCGGGGGCTACCGTCGTGGTTACGGGGCGCTCCACGGACACCGCGCTCACCTACGGACCCCTGGCGCGGGAGTTCGGCTGGCCGTGGGACGCCTGGGACCTGCTGGCGAGCGGGGTGGTCGCGGGCCACATCAACGAGTGCGGGGCGCAGGCCAGCGGCGGCAACTGTTCGGCCGAGTGGTGGTCCATACCCGATCTGGCCGGTGTCGGCTTCCCCATCATCGAGGCGAGCCCCGGCGGGAATTTCGTCGTCACCAAGCACGAGGGCACCGGCGGCGCGGTGAACCTCCGCACCGTCAAGGAGCAGATCCTCTACGAGATGGGCGATCCCTCATCGTACATCACGCCCGACGTGGTCGCGGACTTCACGACGATCCGCCTGTCGGACGAGGGTGGTGACCGGGTCGGGGTGCACGGCATCAGAGGACGTCCCCCCACACCGTCGCTCAAGGTCTCGGTGGCCTATTCTGCAGGGTTCAAGGCGGTGGGCACCCTGGTCTACGCGTGGCCCGATGCCGCGGCCAAGGCCCGCGCCGCCGCGACGATCCTGCGCGAGCGCCTGGACCGGCTCGGACTGGCCTTCGACAGGGTGCTGGTGGAACTGGTGGGGTGGGATGCCACCCATGGACACCTGGCCGGGGATCCACCGCCCGATCTTCCCGAGGTGGAGTTGCGGGTAGGGGTGCGGGGAACGAACCGTGCATCGGTTGAGCGCTTCACCCGCGAGGTGGCGCCTCTGGTGCTGACAGGACCTCCCTCCGTGACCGGGTTCGCGGGGGGGCGACCCCGGGTCCAGGAGATCGTGGCGTACTGGCCGGCCCTGATCGACCGCCGGGTCGTCGAGCCCCGGGTGGCGGTCGATGTGGTGGAGGTGTGAAGATTGTGATGACGGTGACGGTGCAGGTGAAACACCCGGCCGGGGGCGGGTCACATGGCTGAAGTCCAGTTGGTGGAGTTGGCGCACGCGCGTTCGGGCGACAAGGGCGACACGGCCAACGTGGGTCTGATCGTCTATGACGAGGAAGATTATCCCATTGTTCTGGAAATGGTTACGCCGGATCGTGTAAAGGAACATTTCAAGGACATGGTAAAGGGTCCCGTGGAACGGTTCCGGCTCGACAACCTGCACGCGGTGAACTTCCTTCTGCACGGCGCGCTCGACGGCGGGGGGACTGTTTCCCTCATGACCGATGCGCAGGGAAAGGTGTTCAGCACTGCGCTCCTGCGCATGGGGATCGAGGTGCCGGACGAGGTGGCCGAACGGGTGCGGGGCCGCGGACGGGTTCCGGATGGCCGTACCGGGGACCGCCGATGAGCGCGCCGGGCCGGGATTCGCTCGTCGTTTTCGAGATCCGCGGCGGTGTTGCCACCCTGACGCTCAACCGCCCTCATAAGCGCAACGCGCTGTCGTCGCGACTCGTGGCCGAATTGTCGGATGGGCTGAGCCGGGCCGCCGCCGACCCGCAGGTGCGCGTGGTCGCCCTGCGGGGTGCGGGACCGGACTTCTGCGCCGGCGCCGACCTGTCCGAGATCGCGGTCTCGCAACGCGAGGGTCTGGAGGCCGCACTCGCCGATGCCCGCCGGCTGGGGGAGGTCTTCGTTCGGGTTCGCCGCATGGACAGACCGGTCGTCGCCCTGGTCCGGGGGAGGGCGCTGGGGGGAGGGTGTGGACTGGCCGGCGCCTGCGACATCGTGCTGGCCCATCAGGATGCGATCTTCGGGTATCCCGAGGTCCACCTCGGCTTTGTTCCGGCGCTTGTGATGGCCCCGCTCCGGCGCAAGGTGAGCGAAGCGGCCGCCTTCGAGCTGGTCGTCCGAGGACACCGCATAGGCGCCGCCGAGGCGGTCGCGCTCGGTCTCGCCACGCGGACCCTGCCCGGAGACGGATTCGATGCCGCCGCGGACGAATACCTCCGGGAGCTCGCCGGCCGGCCGGCCACCGCCATCGCGCTCACCAAGCGCCTCTTCCATGGTCTCGACGGCGTCTCCTTCGAGGACGCGATCGCCCGGGGCGCCGAAATGAACGCCATAGCCCGCCTGACAGGAGAGTGCCGGGACGGTGTCAAACGCTTTCTTGACCGGAAAGGGGACTGAGGGAAACCATGTTTCGCCCAGCGCGGAAGAAGAGGGAGGGAGCGGATCGCTTTCAGGCCTGGAAGGTCCGCCTCTTCGTGACCGGCGCAGCCGCGGCATTCGCGGGAATGGCCATGTCGCTATCGTGGCTCGTATGGATCGGCATCGCGGTTCTGGCGGTGGCGATGGCCCTGCGATTTCTTCCGGCCGGGGACTGACTCCCTCGCAACCGGCAGTCGGTGGACAGAAGGTTCCCCTGGCATTCCAGCGCCGCTGCACCCGCTTGGGATCGTTTCACTTCATTCACAATGTAATGAGTAGATTACTTAATGTTAAGTGTAGTTTACATATCGTCGCGATTCGTCCCCGAGTTACCGCCTGTTCTGTCCCAAACCGCCATTCCTCCGCCCGACCACCCCCCCCTCATTACCCGGTGTGCAACCGGAAAGCGAGTCACCACCCAACCCCGCCGCCCGCGCCGTTCTCCGCGAGAAGTTCGGCTTCGACGGCTTCCGTCCCGGCCAGGAGCAGCTGATCAGCAGCGTCCTATCGGGGCGCGACACCCTCGGCGTCCTCCCGACGGGCGGCGGCAAGACGCTCTGCTACCAGCTTCCCGCCTTCATGATGGACGGCCTGGTGATCGTGGTGAGCCCACTCATCTCCCTCATGCAGGACCAGGTCGACCGGGCCCGGAAGCTCGGGCTGCGCGCCTCCTCGCTCACCTCGCAGGACCCGAAAGAATCCCAGCGGCGCACCGAAGCGGCCATCGCGGTCGGCGCGCTCGACCTCCTCTTCTGCTCGCCGGAGCGCCTGGAGGCCACGCGGCTGCGGAACCTGCTCGCCGCGGCGTCCGTCTCGCTGATCACCATCGACGAGGCCCACTGCATCTCCGAGTGGGGGCACGAGTTCCGGCCCGCCTTCCGGCGCATCCACCGGCTCCGCTCGATCGTCCCGGCACCGGTGCTGGCCGTGACCGCCACCGCCACCCCCGCCGTCCGCGACGACATCGCCCAGGTGCTCCGCATGACCGACCCGTTCAGGGTCGTCACCTCCTTCGACCGTCCCAACATCCGCTGGCTGGTTGCACGGCTGCGCGCGGGTCCCGACCGCATTCGGGCCATGGTGCGCCTCGTCCGCAGGGCTCCGCCGGAGTGCCGCGAGCGGGCCCTGATCGTGTACGCGCCGACGCGACGGCTGGTGGTCAGCGTCCGTCGCGCCCTCGCAAGCCTCGGCGTCATCGGCGACGCGTACCATGCCGCGCTGCCCAGCGAGGAACGGCAGGCCGTGCAGCGACGGTTCATGTCCGGCGAGTCCAACGTGGTCGTCGCGACGTGCGCCTTCGGCATGGGAATCGACCGTGGAGACGTTTGGGCGGTCTTCCACTACGCCTTCCCGGGATCCCTGGAGAGCTACTACCAGGAGGCGGGACGGGCGGGCCGCGACGGAGCCGAGTCGATGGCGCTCGGCTTTGTCCAGCGCGACGACTGGAAGGTCCCCGAGGCGTTCCTGGATCGCGCCTATCCCCGGCCGCGGGATGTGCTTGCGGTGCTGCGCAGGATCGAGTCCGCGTCCAGGCGGGGCGCCGCCGTGTCGCCGGCCGCGCTCCTGGGCCAGGGGTCCGGCAAGGTCCCTCACATCAAGTGGCTCATGCGGTCCGGCGCGCTCCGGGTGGATCCGGTGCTGGCGGAGTGGATCGACAACTGGCCCGACCGCGAGGAAGGGGAGCCGCCCGCTGTCCCGGGACCACCGTTCACGCCTACGGGGAACGCCCCGGACCTCGGTCCGCTGGTCGCCTCCCGCGGCCAGGCCAGGGAGCGGCTGCGCGCCATGCAGCGATACTGCGGTCGCCGGGGATGCCGCAGGATGGCCCTGTTGCGTTACCTTGGAGAGGTGTCCGACCGCAGGTCATGCGGCTCCTGCGACAGGTGCGAGCGCCGTCGGAGTCCCGCCGCTCGAAGCCTGACTGCCTGAATCAAGAACCGGTCGCCTCCGCGCGATGGATCCATATCTCGACCCCGACCATCTGAGTTTGCAGGCGGACGTCCGCCGGTTCGCGCTCGACAGCATCGCCCCTGTCGCCCGTGAGCTGGACGAGACCGGCCGTTTCCCCTGGGACAACGTCAAGTCCATGGGTGAGCGGGGCTGGTTCGGTGTCCCCGTCCCCAAAGAGCTGTCCGGGATGGGCCGGGACTATCTCAGCTATATCCTCGTGATCGAGGAACTGGCGAAACAAGACGCCAGCCACGCAATCACCGTCTCCGCCCACACCACGCTGGCCATGTCGCCCATCCTGGCCTTCGGGACGGAGGACCAGCGGCGGCGGTTCGTACCGTTGCTGGCTTCGGGCCAGGTGCTCGGAGGCTTCGGGCTTACGGAACCCGGGGCGGGCTCGGATTCATCGGGTACCGGCACAAGGGCGGTCGCCACGGAAGGCGGGTACAGCATTACCGGAAGCAAGATCTTCATCACGCACGCGGGCGTGGGAGAGATCTTCGTCGTGACGGCGGTCACCGATCCGGAGGCAGGGCATCGCGGCATATCCAGCTTCGTGGTCTGCAAGCCGACCGTGGCCGGCGACGAGGCCGCGCGGACCGGAATCGGGCACCGCCCCGAACTGCCGTATTCGCCCGGAGTGACGGCCGGGGCCCGGGAGGACAAGCTCGGCTGGCGTGCGTCGGACACCCGCGAATTGCACTTCCAGGACGCATGGGTCCCGGCGGACCAGCGCCTCGGTGACGAAGGGCGGGGCTTCGGCAACTTCATGAAAACCCTCGACGCGGGCCGTATCGGGATCGCGGCACTTTCCCTCGGCATCGCGCAGGGAGCCCTCGACGCGGCCCTCCACTATACGGCGCGCAGACGTCAGTTCAACCGCCCGGTCTGGGAGTTCCAGGACATTCAGTTCGGTCTCGCGGATCTGGCGGCCGAGATACAGGGAGCCCGGCATCTGACCTACCACGCGGCCTGGCTCAAGGATCGGGGCCGCCCGTTCGCCAAGGAAGCGGCGATGGCGAAGCTCGTCGCGGCCCGCCTGGCGGCCGAGTCCGCCCGCACCGCAGTACAGTTCCTGGGAGGAGTGGGGTATACCTCGGATCATCCGGTCGAGCGCATGATGCGCGACGCCAAGGCGTGCGAGATCGGCGAAGGCACCCGGGAAATCCAGAAAATCGTAATCGCTCGGCACCTGCTGAGGGAGCTGCACTCGTGACCAGGCCCAGGCAAACGGCCGTCCGGGTGTCCCCGGCAATCAGGGCCCGAGCGGCACCTATTCGAAGTCCGGCTTCCGGCAGCGTTCGTTCGGAGCCCGCTGGCTGGTTCGCGTATCCCGTCCGCCCGGGACGGAGACGCGGCCAGGACGGGCCCGGCAGGGATCTTCCGGCCCGGACTCGACCATCGGAGAAAGCAATTGAAGAGAGAGATCCTCATCAGCGCCTCGGACGAAGAGTCCTGGGTCGCGCTCAAGGAAGACGGACGGCTCGCCGAACTCATGTTCGACCGGGCGGACCAGGACCGGCTGGTCGGTGACATCTTCGTGGGCCGCGTCGAGGCGGTCCTGCCCGGCATTCAGGCGGCATTTGTAGATATCGGAGAAGAGAAGGCGGCGTTCCTGCACGCCTCGGACCTGGCCCACGACCAGGATGACGGCGACGGCGCGGGTCGGCGCGGAAGGTCGCGCAAGCGTAAGGACAACGCACCGGCCATCCAGGATGTGGTCACCCGGGGCCAGAGGATCCTGGTCAAGGTGACCAAGGAGGCGATCTCGACGAAGGGGCCGCGGGTCACCGCCCAGATTTCGTTGCCGGGCCGGTTCCTCGTGTACATCCCGGACTCGCACCAGGTGGGCGTAAGCCGCAAGATCGACCAGCGCCGCGAGCGCTCACGTCTGCGAGCCATGGCCAGGGAGGTGGTGGAGGGGGGATCGGGGGGCGTTATCGTCCGCACTGCCGGCGAGGAGCTGACGCAGCAGAAGCTCAGGAAGGAGTACTCCCAGCTGCGCCGCCGGTGGGAGACGATCAAGGCCAGGGCGCGCAAGTCCGATCCTCCGTCGCTCATCCACGCGGAGGCGAAGCTGATCTCGGGCGTGATCCGGGATCTCTTCACCAACCGCTTCGACGCCGTCACCATCGACAACCGCGATGTCCACAGGCAGATCATGGAGTACGTGCGCGCCTTCGATCCGGAACTCCTGGACCGGATTCACTACTACGAAAAGCGCGAGCATATCTTCGATCACGCGGATATCGCCAGGGAGATCCAGCGCTCGTTCCGGCGCCGGGTCGAGTTGCCCTCCGGCGGCCACGTGATCATCGAACCGACCGAGGCGCTGGTTTCGATCGACGTGAACACGGGCCGCTTCACCGGAAGGAAGAAGGATCCCGAGCACACCATCCTCAAGACCAACCTGGACGCCGCGCGCGAGATCGCGATACAGCTGCGGCTGCGCGACATCGGGGGAATCATCGTCATCGACTTCATCGACATGGAATCCCAGGAGAACCGCAACCGGGTCCTGCACGAGTTGCGAACCCACCTGGGCCGCGACCGCGCACGGACCCGAACCTGGGAGGTGTCGGAGCTGGGCCTGATCGAAATGACGCGGCAGCGGGTGCGACCGTCCATACTGCAGTCGCTGACCGAGCCGTGCGCGATATGCGAGGGAAGCGGCCATATCTGGACCGCGCCCACCCTGGTCCGCGAGATCGAGCGGTCGGTGAGCCGGGCCGCGCTCGATTCGGGCGCGCGGCAGATCCTGATCTGCGTGCATCCGCAGGTGGCTCTGCGGATCATGGAATTCGAGCCCCGCTTCGTCAGGAAGCTGGCGCAGCGGACGCGGCTGCGCCTTGACCTTCGCGACGATCCGCTGCTGCGGCCGGACGAATACCGGCTGCTGTCCGGACGGGCGGGCGATGACGTTACGGACAGATACCGGACCATGTAGAGCGCTCGTCGGGCCGCGTTCGGCGGACCGGCCCTCCCGCCCCCGGGATCGTGCCGGGCCGCCTGGGCGCCGCTCCCCGACCTGTGGTGCGCACTCCCTTTGGATACCGTACTATAGTCCGCGTCCCACCCGGGCCGTCCTGTACGAGCCCGTGGACCGGAATCCCTTCCAGGAACCGAGGTTCGATTGACACCGTGGGTCCTTCACAGGATGCGCCGCTTCGGCCCTTCCCGGTGCGAGCCGGCCGGCGTCGTGGTCGCCTTGGGCATCCCGTTGTGGATGTTCTCGCTCACGACCCCCCTCGGCGCTCAGCTCCAGCCGGGCAGCGTCGGCGCGGCGCTGGCGGACGCTCCCGGCGAGGCGGTCTACGCCGCGGCGTGCGCGAACTGCCATGGTGTCGACGGGACAGGCCTGGCGCCCACCCTGGTCGTCTTCGAGGAGGAACTCCCGGATTTCTCCGATTGCGACTTCGCCGCGCGCGAGCCGGACGCCGACTGGATCGCGGTGGCGCACGAGGGTGGCCCGGTGCGCGGGTTCAGCGAAATGATGCCCGCCTTTCGCGGTGCGCTCACCGAGGAACAGCTCGGGCGGGTGATGCAGTACATCCGCACCCTCTGCACCGACCCGGCCTGGCCGCGCGGCGAATTGAACCTTCCCCGCGCTCTGCTCACCGAGAAGGCCTATCCGGAGGACGAATGGGTGTTGGAAGTGGGGGTGGACCTCGAAGGGAAAGGGGACCTGTCGGGTGCCTATGTCTACGAACAGCGCTTCGGGTCCCGCAGCCAGATCGAAGTGGTTGTTCCCTATACCTGGCGGCGCGGGGGAACCGGTCACGACGGCGACGAGACGCACTCGGCCGACGGGGTCGAACACGGCATCGGAGATGTGGTTCTGGCGGTGAAGCACGCACTGTTCCACGACCTCGCCAAGGGTACGATCGTCTCGCTGATGGGCGAAGTGATCCTGCCCACGGGGGACTACGGCGCCGGGTTGGGGGCCCCGGGCAGCGAGTTGGAGGCCTTCATGGCGCTCGGCCAGATCCTTCCCGGTGACGCCTTCCTGCAGGCTCAGGCCGGGGCCGCCGTGCCGCTGTACGACGGTGGCGCGAGCGAAGGATTCGGACGCGTCCTGCTGGGCAGAACCTGGACACAGGGCAGATGGGGGCGCGCGTGGTCACCCATGCTCGAAGTGCAGGCGAAGCGCGGCCTGGAATCGGGATCGGAGATGCGGATCGACCTCGTTCCCCAGATACAGGTGTCGCTCAACCGTCGCCAACACGTCCTGGCCAACGTCGGCGTCCTTGTTCCCGCGGGACGGGAGGCCGCCAGGCGTCCGCCGCTGCGCCTCGTGGCGTACATCCTCCTCGACTGGTTCGACGGCGGATTCCTGGAGGGATGGTGACGATGGTGCGCCTCCGCTCCCCGATCGGCGGACTTACGTTAGGCTGTGCACTGTCGGGCAGCATGCTGGTCGCGGCGGGAGCCCCGGCAGGGCGGGCGCCGCACCCCGGCAGTCCGATTTCCGATACCCCGTCCGCTCCGGCCTCCTCGCTTGCGCAGGCGACCGGTGCGCTGGATCCCGCCGACCATTTCCGCACCGCCGACCGTTGTATCGCCTGCCACCAGGGGGTCTCCGCCACGGACGGCACCGATGTCTCCATCGGTTTCGACTGGCGGGCCTCGATGATGGCCAACAGCGCCCGCGATCCGTACTTCCAGGCCGCTGTGCGACGCGAGGTCATGGACCACCCCGAGGCCGCCGCCGCCATCGAGGGCGAGTGCTCGCGCTGCCACATGCCGATGGCCGCGTGGGCAGCCATGCGGGCGGGGCAGTCCGGCACCGTCTTCGCCAACCTGCCGATCGGGGACGCGGATGGACCCTGGGCCGACCTCGCGGCGGACGGTGTCTCCTGCTCCCTGTGCCACCAGATCCAGCCGGACGGGCTGAGCAGCGAGGAGACCTTCACCGCCCGTTTCCGCATCGGCGATGAGACGCCCGCCGAGGGCCGGGCGATATTCGGTCCCTTCGAACCTGACCGGGGCGGTGAGGGCATCATGCATTCGGCCACGGGGTTCCGCCCCGCGCAGGGCGACCATGTGACCTCCTCGGGTCTGTGTGCGTCGTGCCACACCGTGATCACCCATGCGGCGGGGCCCGGTGGCGAAGGCCCCCCATTCCCGGAGCAGTCCCCGTTCCTGGAATGGCAGGCCAGCAGTTACGCCGTGGGCCGCGAACGCGAGCACAGCTGCCAGGACTGCCACATGCCCGTGGTCGGCGAAGAAGTTCCGGTCACCCGCGTCCTGGGCCGCGCCCGGCCCGATGTTTCACGCCACGTCTTCCGCGGCGGCAACTTCTTCATGCTGCGCATGCTCAACCGCTACCGCGACGATCTCGGGGTGACCGCGCTTCCACAGGAGCTGGAGCTGGCGGCCAACCGCACCGCCGACCATCTCAGCACCGCTACCGCCACCGTCGAGATCAGCGGGGTGGGGATTGCAGGGGACCGGCTCGAGGCCACCGTGACCGTGCGCAACCTTGCAGGCCACAAGTTTCCTACGGCCTATCCTTCACGGCGGGCGTGGTTGCGGCTCGCAGTCACCGACACCTGGGGAGAGCGGGTGTTCGAATCGGGCGGCTTCTCTGCCGACGGCCGCGTCATCGGCGACGACCACGACGCCGATGGCTCGCGCTACGAACCGCACTACACGGTGATCACGTCCCCTGAAGAGGTGCAGATCTACCAGGCCGTCATGGTGGACGGAGGTGGAGCGGTCACAACCGGTCTCATGTCGGCGCACGAGTGGGTGAAGGACAACCGCATCCTCCCCGACGGCTTCGATCCCGGACGCGCAGACGCCCGCGTCCAGGTCGTCGGCACCGCCGAGGGCGATCCGGACTTCGCGGCCGGCTCCGACCGCGTGCACTACACGGTTCCGGTGGACCCGGGGGAGGGTCCCTTCACCCTGGAAGCCGAACTATGGTTCCAGCCGATCGGGTACCGCTGGGCGGAAAACCTGGCCGAGTACGACGCGCCCGAAACCCGGCGCTTCGTGCGCTACTACCGGGAGATGGCTCATGCGTCGGCGCTTCTGGTGGCCAGGGACTCGGCTGTGGCCCGGTAGCCGGGTGCCGCACGGCCGGGGTCTCCGGCAATGCCCGGTGCCGGTTCAAGGACTTGAACTTGAACTTGAATCCAGTCACGATGCCCCGTATCTTTCTGCCTTGATCCGAGAGTTCGTGAAAAGTTTCACAAGCTCGCGGGAGCGCCGGCGAGCCCCGGCCGCGGTGGAAAGCCCGGTACCGCCCGGGCGCCGCCAGGACGGGCTATCACCACGGGAGGACCTTCAGTCAGCATGGCGAAGTCCTACATACCGCTCCTGATCATCCTGGGGGTGACGGTGGTGAATGCCGTCGGAATGGCCGCCGCCTCCCACATCCTCAACCCCCGCCGCCCCACGCCCCAGAAGTCGATGCCCTACGAATCGGGGATGATCCCGCTCGGCGACACCCGGCACCGCTTCTCGATCAAGTTCTACATGGTGGCGATCAGCTTCATCGTCTTCGACCTGGAGACGATCTTCCTGGTCCCCTGGGCCGTGCGGGTGCGCGAGCTCGGATGGGGGCCGTTCGTAGCGGTGTTCTTCTTCGTGGTGGTCCTCGCCGTGGGGCTGGTCTACGAGTGGAAGAAAGGTGGTCTGGAATGGGAGTAGACAAACCGGGCATCCTGGGCTCGGGGTCGCCGACGTTTCTTACCACGAGACTTGACTTCGTGGTGAATTGGGCGAGGTGCAACTCGCTGTGGCCCATGCCCTTCGGCACCGCCTGCTGCGCCATCGAGATGATGGCCTCAGCGGCGAGCAACTTCGACCTCGCGCGCTTCGGGATGGAGCGCATGTCCTTCAGCCCACGCCAGGCCGACGTGCTGATCTGCGCGGGGCGCGTCCCGTACAAGCTGGCCCCGGTGCTCCGCCGCATCTGGGACCAGATGATGCAGCCCAAGTGGTGCATCTCGATGGGGGCGTGCGCCTCGTCCGGGGGCGTCTTCGACGCGTATTCGATGGTGCAGGGGATCGACACGATCGTCCCGGTCGACGTCTACATCCCCGGGTGTCCGCCCCGACCGGAGGGGCTGATCTACGGGCTGATGATGGTGCAGGAGAAGATCCGGGGGGAGAGTCTGGCCAACCATGCTGCTCTCAGGGCGGAGGATCCGCTGGCCGTGGGCAGGCCGAGGGCCGACGACGAGGAGGTCGCCGACCTGACCGGACCGTTCGGCAATTCGACCCACCAGAACCGGGTGAGCGGACTGGTCGAGACGGATGCCATCGGCCGGGCCGAGGACCGGCTGCCCTGACGGTGCCTACCTGCCTGTGTGACGGCCCGGGCCGGACGTGCGCGCGGTGACGGGCGATTCGTCTTCCGGCGGCGCCTTTGACGGCTTCGACCTTGTCGCGGCCGGGCCGGGCGTCGCGCGGGAGGACTCCGGTGCGGCTTCGGCGCCCGGCAGCGTGCGGCCCGGGAACCCCACGGTGACCGCTTTGCGGGACCGGTTTCCCGGCGCGGTCCTGCGCAACGAGATCTGCGCCGGCGACGAGGATGTCGTCTACGTCGATCCCGCGCGCAACGCGGAGATCCTGCGCTGGCTGCACGACGACCCGGATCAGCACTACGACCACCTGGCCGATGTCACGGCGGTGGACCACGGGGGCGGGAGGCCTCTGGAAGTCGTCTACCAGCTCTGGTCGATTCCGCACCGGGCGGCGCTGCGCGTGAAGTGCGAGCTGCCCCTTGACGGGCTCGAAATCGACAGCGTTACAGGGATCTGGGTGGGCGCAGACTGGCTGGAGCGCGAAGTCTACGACCTCTTCGGGGTCACCTTCGCGGGACACCCGGACCTGCGCCGCATCCTGATGCCCGAGAACTACGCCGAAGGTCATCCGCTCAGGAAGGATTTCCCGCTGCGGGGCCGGTTCTCGCGCGCGGAACAGACGCGCCGCGCCCTGACCCAGGACCCTGAGGACTACTACGTCCGGGGTGAGATCGCGGAGCGGGTCCCGCAGGTGGTCGAGGAAGCGGATGCCGCGGCGGGCGAAGGGGAAGGAGCCGGCTGATGGCCTCAAACACGACGGAATACGCCGTCCGCCGCAACCCCGAGATGGGACCCGGCGGGACGCCCGTCCCCAGTCCCACGGAGCCCTTCGACGCCCCCGAGCCCGAACTCGGCTCCGAGACCATGCTGGTCAATGTGGGCCCGCAGCACCCCGCCACCCACGGAGTCCTCCGCCTGGTCGTCGAACTCGACGGCGAAACCGTGGTGAGCGTGGTGCCGCGGCTGGGCTACCTGCACTCCTCCTTCGAGAAGCTGGGCGAATACCGCACCTGGAACCAGATCGTCACGCTGACCGACCGCATGGACTACCTGGCGCCCCTGATCTACAACTGCGCCTATGTGATGGCGGTCGAGAAGCTGATGGGGATCGAGGTGACGGAACGCTGCAAGGTCGCGCGCGTGATCTGCATGGAGATGGACCGCATCTTCTCGCAC
>JAPPGM010000098.1:0-8351 GCA_028874995.1 Gemmatimonadota bacterium
ACGTGCAGATGGAGGTGGAGCTGATCACGCCGATCGCGATGGACGAGGAGTTGCGCTTCGCGATCCGGGAAGGCGGCCGGACCGTGGGCGCCGGCGTCGTTACCGCAATCATCGAGTAGATCAGCCACGGACTGAGAGAGGAATCATGTCACGGATTACCGGAGCCAAGGTCTTCCTGCAGGAGTGCGTTACGGAGATGGAGCGGGTCACGTGGCCCGATCGGGAACAGCTCCGCAACGCCACCTGGGTGGTCATCCTGTTCACGATCCTGCTCACCCTGGTCATCTGGCTCATGGACTTCGTTTCCAGCCTGATACTCGTCGACTTCATCATGGGGATCTTCTCCTAGTGGGTTCGGACGAGCGCTGGTACGCCGTTCAGACGCAGGCCCGGCACGAGAACCGGGTGCGGCGCCTGATTCAGCAGGAGATCGACCGGAGCCCCGTCTCCGCACGGGAGATCCGCGAAGTCATGGTGCCCACGCACGAGGTGGTCGAGATCCGGCGCGGCAAGCGTGTGCCGGTCGTCAAGCCGCTCTACCCGGGGTACGTGCTGGTGCGGATGGTTCTGAACGAGCGTACCGAACACGCCATCTCCGCGATGAAGGGAGTGCGTTTCGTGAGCCAGGGCGGAGATCCCCAGCCGGTTCGGGAAGAGGACATGAACCGGATCATGGGTATCGAAGTCGAGGAAGAGACCGGCGCGCGGGACGAGATCCCCTTCCGTCCCGGCCAGGTCGTGGAAGTCATACAGGGCCCGTTCACGGACTTTTCCGGAACGGTGCAGGAAGTCTACCCCGAAAAGGGCAAGGTGAAGGTCGAGGTTTCCCTCTTCGGCCGTCCGACTTCGGTCGAGTTGGACTTCACCCAGCTGAGAGGTTTCTAGAATGGCGAAAGGTCCGACGAAGAGGGTCCTCGGGTTCATCAAGCTGCAGATCGTCGGGGGACAGGCGAACCCGGCGCCGCCGGTGGGGCCGGCGCTCGGTCAGCACGGCGTGAACATCATGGATTTCTGCAAGCAGTTCAATTCGAGGACGCAGCAGCAGGCGGGAACCCTGATTCCCGTCGAGATCACGGTCTACCAGGACCGCTCCTTCTCGTTCATCACCAAGACGCCCCCCGCGTCCTTCCTCATCAAGAAGACACTGGGTCTCGAAAAGGGTTCCGCGGAGTCCCACATCGACAAGGTTGCCACGCTGTCGGTGGACCAGGTGAGGGAGATCGCGGAAGCGAAGATACAGGACCTGAATACGGAAGACATCGTGTCGGCCATGAGGATGATCAAGGGCACGGCGCGGGCGATGGGGATCGAGGTGGACGGGGAGCTCACGGCCTGACGGAGGAAAGCGTGCCAAAACGCAGCAAGAAATACGCCGGGGCGCGGGAGTCGTACGACCGGCTCGTACGGCAGTCGCCGCATGATGCGCTCGGACAGGTCAAGGAGATGGCCTTCGCGCGCTTCGACGAGAGCATCGATGTCGCCACGCACCTGGGCGTCGACCCCAGAAGGGCCGACCAGGTGGTCCGCGGCACGGTCGTCCTGCCCCACGGGACCGGCAAGTCCCCCAGGGTGCTGGCGATCTGCCAGGGCGACAAGGAGGCGGAGGCCGAAGAAGCCGGCGCGGACTACATCGGCACCGAGTACGTGGACCGGATCAAGGGCGGCTGGCTGGACTTCGATGTATGTGTAGCCACGCCGGACCTGATGCGGATGGTCGGGCCACTCGGCCGCATCCTCGGTCCCCGCGGGCTGATGCCCACGCCCAAGGCCGGCACCGTCACCTTCGACGTGGGCCGCGCGGTCAGCGAGATCAAGGCGGGCAAGATCGAGTACCGGGTGGACAAGACCGGCAACCTGCATGCGCCCATCGGCAGGGTGTCGTTCGATGTGGACCTGCTCACCGAGAACCTCAGCGCGTTCATGGCCTCGGTGCTCAGGGCCAAGCCCGCCGCTGCAAAGGGCACCTACGTCAAGAGCGTCACGGTTTCCAGCACGATGGGCCCCGGGGTGCACGTCGATCCCAACAGCTTCACGCGGAGCGGCTGATATGACCAGGGAACAGAAAGCGGCGTTCGTCGCCGAATTCCAGGAGCGACTGGGACGGGCCGAGGCGATCTACCTGACGGATTTCACCGGGTTGAACGTGAAGGCCATGACCAGCCTCCGCAGCCAGTTGAAGAAGTCGGGCGGAGAATACCTGGTGGTCAAGAACCGCCTGGTCAAGCGCGCGCTCGCGGAGACCTCGATCCCCGACATCTCGCAGTTCCTGGAGGGTCCCACGGGTATCGTGTTCGGCGACGAAGACGCAGTCGCCGCCGCCAGGACGGTCACCGAGTTCGCCAGGGAAAACGAGGACCGGCCGGTCTTCAAGGTCGGGGTGCTCGAAACGACCGTGCTTGACGCGGCCCAGATCGATCGCGTGGCCGGCCTCCCGCCCCGCGAGGAGCTGCTGTCGCAGGTGGCGGGTGTCCTGAGCGCCCCGATGTCGGCGCTCGTGGGCGCACTGGGGGGCAAGCTTCAGGAGATGACGGGCCTCGTGGACGCGCTTCGCGAGGAACGCGAGTCCGAATAGAACGGTAACAGACCCAGAACGCCCGGCGGACCGGGTGAATCCAAGGAGGGAAACAGAGAATGGCTGTGAATCAGGAAGAACTTCTCGAGACCTTTGGCAACATGACGGTGATCGAACTTTCGGAGTTCGTGGAAGCCTTCAAGACCCGTTTCAACGTGACCGCCGCAGCGGCGCCCGTGATGGCGGCGCCGGGCGTGGCCGGAGCCGACGAGCCCGCGGCCGAGGAGCAGTTCGAGTTCGACGTGGTGCTCGAGTCCTTCGGGTCCAAGAAGATCCAGGTCATCAAGGTCATCCGTCAGATCACGAGCCTGGGCCTCAAGGAGGCGAAGGAGCTGGTCGACAAGGCGCCGAGTCCGGTGAGGGAAGCGGTCGGCAAGGACGAGGCCGAGGAAATCAAGAGCAAGCTCGAAGAAGTCGGCGCCACTGTCGTTGTCAAGTAGGTGCGCCCCGCCCACACGCGGCTCCGGTTTCCCGAAGGCGGCTGGGACCGGGCCGGCCGGGGCTCTGATCGGGGGTTCAAGGCCGAAGTGCACCCTCGCGTCAGGCCTTGTAGTGCCCTCGTGCCGCGACTCATGTCGATAAGAATGGGGGATCGATCCATTGGCTAGTCAGAACGGTACCATCGAGGCGGCCCGGCCCATCGTGAGCTTCGCCAAGCTCCATGCGGCCATGCCCATGCCCAACCTGCTGGATGTCCAGACGCGCTCCTTCACGAAGCTCGTGGACACGGACGCCTCCGAGGCCGAGACATGGGATTTCTGTCTCGACCGGGTCTTCCAGGACATCTTCCCGGTCACCGACGTGAACGGGACCCTTTCGCTGGAGTATGTGTCGTGCTCGCTGGGCGAGCCCAAGTACTCGCAGGACGAGTGCATCGAGCGCGACATGACCTACGCGGCGCCGCTGAAGGCGATGCTTCGCCTGGTCGTCTGGGAGAAGACCGGCAGGAAGAAGCGCCGCGCCGACACGATCATCGAGAAGGAGGTCTACCTCGGGGACCTTCCGCTCCTCACCAACCTGGGGACGTTCATCATCAACGGGGCGGAGCGCGTCGTGGTCAGCCAGCTGCATCGCTCTCCCGGCGTCGTCTTCGAGGAGGACATCCACCCCAACGGCGCCAGGCTGAACAAGGCGCGGATCATTCCCTTCAGGGGTTCGTGGATCGAGTTCACGATCGACATCAACGACATCTGCTACGTCCACATCGACAAGAAGAAGAAGTTCCCGGCCACCGCGCTCCTGCGTGCCTTCGGGTACGGAGAGGATTCCACGATCTACCAGCTCTTCTTCGAGGCGCGGCCCGCCGCGGTACCCGGTCCGGAGGACGACGCGCGTGAGCTCCTGGGGGTGGTCGTCTCGGAGGATGTGGTCGACCCGGAGACCGGCGAGGTCCTGCTCGACCAGGGGACGGAGCTCGAGGAGAACGAGGTGCTGCTGCTGCAGCGCGCCGACATCGGCGAGGTCATGGTCTACAAGTCCGTCCATTCGGGACAGGGAGGACGCCCGGGCGAGAGTCCCATCGTCAAGAACACCCTCAAGAAGGACCCCACCGCCAGCGAGGAGGAGGCGCTCAACGCGATCTACTCCCTGCTCAGGCCCGGAGAGGCACCCAACATCGCCACCGCGCGCGCCGCCCTCGAACGGGTCTTCTTCGATCCGCGGCGCTACGACCTGGGACGCGTCGGGCGCTACAAGATCAACCAGCGTCTGCGGCTCGATGTTCCGTCGAGCGAGTCGGTGCTCACGAAGGAGGACTTCGTCGCGATTCTCCGGTACCTGATCGAGCTCAGCGAGGGCAGGGGAAGGATCGACGACATCGACCACCTCGGGAACCGGCGCGTGCGTACGGTCGGGGAGCTGATCGCGAACCAGTTCTCGGTGGGCCTCTCGCGCATGGCCCGCCTGGTCAAGGAGCGGATGTCGATCGATACGGACCCCAAGAAGATCAACATCGACGACCTGGTCAACGCCCGTACGGTGTCGGCCGTGATCCAGGCGTTCTTCGGATCGTCCCAGCTCAGCCAGTTCATGGACCAGACCAATCCCCTGGCCGAGCTGACCCACAAGCGGCGGCTGTCGGCGCTGGGGCCGGGCGGACTGACCCGCGAGCGCGCGGGCTTCGAGGTCCGCGACGTGCACTACTCGCACTACGGCCGCATGTGTCCCATCGAGACGCCGGAAGGTCCCAACATCGGGCTGATCACGTCGCTCACCACCTATTCGCGGGTCAACGACCTGGGGTTCGTGGAGACGCCCTACCGCAAGGTCGCCGGTGGCAGGGTGACCGGCGGGATCGCCTGGCTGTCCGCGAACGAGGAGCAGGAGGCCACGATCGCGCAGGCCAACGCACCGCTCACGCCCGACGGCCACTTCCGCAACGAATACGTACTCTGCCGGCGGCGCGGGGACTTCCCGCTCGAGCAGCCGGACCGGATCGACTTCATCGACGTGGCGCCGGACCAGCTCGTATCGGTTGCGGCGGCGATGATCCCCTTCCTGGAGCACGACGACGCGAACCGGGCGCTGATGGGCTCGAACATGCAGAGGCAGGCGGTGCCGCTGCTGTACACCGACGCGCCGCTGGTGGGCACGGGTCTCGAGGAGAAGGTGGCCAAGGACTCGGGAGCGGTGATCACCGCCCGTCGGAACGGGAAGGTCGTGCGCGCCACGGCCGACGAGGTCGTGGTGGACACGGGGATCAAGAAGGGTGCCTCCAAGGAGCCCCTGGCGAAGCTGGCCCAGTTCGACCGCTATCCGCTCAAGAAGTTCTGGCGGACCAACCAGGACACGGCCATCAACCAGCGGCCGCTGGTCAATCCGGGCACGGAGGTCGTGACGGGAGACATCGTCGCCGACGGTCCGTCGACCGACCGCGGCGAGCTGGCCCTGGGACGCAACGTCCGAGTGGCCTTCATGCCGTGGTACGGATACAACTTCGAGGACGCCATCGTGATCTCGGAGCGGCTGGTCCGCGACGATCTGTTCACATCGATCCACATCCAGGAGCTGGAACTCCATGTCCGCGACACCAAGCGCGGCATGGAGGAAATCACGCGCGAGATCCCGAACGTCGCCGAGGAGAACCTGCTGGACCTCGACGAGCGGGGCATCGTGCGCATCGGGGCCCGGGTGAAGAGCGGCGACATCCTCTGCGGCAAAATCACGCCCAAGGGCGAGACCGAGCTGTCCCCCGAGGAGAAGCTCCTGACCGCGATCTTCGGCGAGAAGGCGAAGGACGTGAAGGATTCCTCGCTGCGGATGTCTCCCGGCATGATCGGAACGGTCATCGACGTGAAGATCTTCTCGCGCCGCATCGACGATCCCCTCCTCGAGCGGGAACACGGCGCGCGCATCGGGGAATTGCGCAGCGAGGAACGCGAGGAGATCCAGCGGATCATCGGGGCCCGCGACGAGGAGCTGCGAAGCCTGCTGACCCGGCCCCGCAACCAGACGATCGCGCTCTGCCTCAAGAAGGGCACCGTCGAGCCCTTCCTCGAGGAGGGCACGAAGGTGAACGCGGCGCTGCTCAGGAAAGTCCGCCTGGCCGAGGTCGATCTGATGACCCTGAAGGTTCGCAACCAGGCCGTCAATGCGAAGATCCGCCTCCTGATCGATGAAGCCAAGCGACGCATCGAACATGTTCGGGAGCGGACGGAGGAGCAGATCGACAAGGTGTTCCAGCCGGACGAGCTGCCGCCCGGCGTGGTTCAGCTGGTGAAGGTCTACATCGCCGAGAAACGCAAGATTTCCGTGGGCGACAAGATGGCGGGCCGGCACGGGAACAAGGGAATCATCGCCAGGATTGCACCGCAGGAGGACATGCCGTACCTGCCGGACGGCTCCTCGGTGGACATCGTTCTCAATCCCCTCGGCGTCCCGTCGCGCATGAACGTCGGGCAGATCCTCGAGACCCACCTGGGCTGGACGGCGGACAACCTGGGCTTCGAAGCGAAGACGCCGGTCTTCCAGGGGGCGTCCGAGGACGAGATCTCGGTGCTGCTCAAGCTGGCGGGGTTGAAGTGGGCGGTGTCCAGCCTGAATGCCGGGCTCGATTGGCCGCTCGAGACGCAACACTACCAGCAGTTGCTCGAGGAAGTGCAGTCACACCCGGACGCGGGCCGGATCGAGAGCGCGGGCAACGGCTCCAACGGTGATGAAGGGCCCTCTCTCGTCGGAATCGGGAGGAGCCTCGACGCATACTGCGGCGACACAACCGGTCCCGAGGCCCTCGCGGTCTTGCGGATGATCCGGGATTTCGTGGTTCGCGCGGGTGCCCGCATCGCCGGGAAGCGGGGCCGGCGCCTCAAGGACGTGTTCCCGGCCATCGGAGGTCTCGCGCTGCGGGACCTCGGGGAAGGCGGCCTCGAGGCGGGGGTGCGGGAGCTGTTGTCCGCCGGTGAGATCCTCCCCAACGGGAAGGTCTGGCTGAGGGACGGGCGCAGCGGCGAGCGTTTCAGGTTCCCGATCACGGTGGGCGTGATCTACATGCTCAAGCTGTCCCACCTGGTCGACGACAAGATACACGCGCGCAGCATCGGTCCGTACTCTCTGGTGACGCAGCAGCCCCTTGCGGGCAAGGCGCAGTTCGGAGGGCAGCGCTTCGGCGAGATGGAGGTCTGGGCGCTCGAGGCGTACGGGGCCGCGCATACGCTGCAGGAAATCCTGACCGTCAAGTCCGACGACGTGTCGGGGCGGTCCAAGGTCTACGAGGCGGTCGTGAAGGGGGACAACCTCCCCAAGCCGGGCATTCCCGAGTCCTTCAACGTGCTTGTGAAGGAACTGCAGGCCCTGGGCCTGACCGTGGAACTGGGCGAGGAGGAATGAGGCCAGTGAGAGCTATCGCGCAAACCGCAATGGAGCGGAGCAGAACATGATCGACTTTCCCCGCGCCAAGGAACCCCGTCTGACGGATTTCGACTACATCCGCATCCGGATCGCGTCGCCGGAGGACATCCGCGAATGGTCGTACGGTGAAGTGACCAAGCCGGAGACCATCAACTACCGCTCGTTCAAGCCCGAGCCGATGGGACTCTTCTGCCAGCGCACCTTCGGCCCGGTGAAGGACTGGGAGTGCTCCTGCGGCAAGTACAAGCGAATCCGCTTCCGCGGCATCGTCTGTGACCGGTGCGGCGTGGAGGTCACGCTGTCGAAGGTGCGCCGCGAGCGCATGGGCCACATCGAGCTGGCCGTACCTGTCTGCCACATCTGGTTCTTCAAGACCCTCCCGAGCCAGCTCGGGTACCTGCTCGGCATGACCCTGAAGGACCTCGAGAAGGTGATCTACTACGCCGCGTACGTCGTCACCCATCCGGGCAGCCAGGAGGTGGAATTCCTGGAGCTTCTGGACGAGGACGAGTACTACGACCTCCGCGTGAAGGCCCGCGCCGAAGAGGACGGGGACTTCAAGGCCGAGATCGGGGCGGAAGGGGTCAGGACCCTGCTCAAGCGGCTCGACACGCCCGAGGCGCCCGTGGCCGAGCAGAACAAGGACGGAAAGGGACTCGACCGCCTCGCCGCGTGGCTGCGCGAGGAGATCAGGACCGAAACGTCGCAGCACCGCAAGAAGAAGAAGCTGCGCCGGCTGAAGGTGGTCGACGCGATTCGCAACTCGGGGGATACGCCGGACAAGCGCAACAGGCCCGAGTGGATGGTGCTGGACGTCATCCCCGTCATTCCCCCCGACCTGCGGCCGCTGGTGCCCCTGGACGGGGGACGGTTCGCGACCTCCGACCTGAACGACCTCTACCGGCGCGTCATCAACCGCAACAACCGGCTCAAG
>JAPPGM010000098.1:8361-12977 GCA_028874995.1 Gemmatimonadota bacterium
GCGGGCGCCCGAGGTCATCCTCAGGAACGAGAAGCGGATGCTGCAGGAGTCGGTGGACGCGCTCTTCGACAACGGGCGCCGCTCCAAGGCGATCCGCGGCCGGGGCAAGCGGCCGCTCAAGTCGCTCTCCGACATGCTGAAGGGCAAACAGGGCCGGTTCCGGCAGAACCTGCTCGGCAAGCGCGTGGACTACTCGGGCCGCTCCGTCATCGTGGTCGGCCCCGAGCTCAAGCTGCACCAGTGCGGGCTGCCGAAGGCGATGGCCGTGGAGCTCTTCAAGCCCTTCATCATCCACGAGCTGGAGAAGCGGGGCGAGGCGGAGACCGTCAAGCGGGCCAAGAAGATCGTCGAGCAGGACGACCCGAAGGTCTACGAGGTGCTCGAGGACATCATCCGCGACCACCCCGTCCTACTCAACCGGGCGCCGACGCTTCACCGGATCGGGATCCAGGCCTTCGAGCCGGTCCTGGTCGAGGGGAAGGCGATCCGGATCCACCCGCTGGTCTGCGCGGCCTTCAACGCCGACTTCGACGGAGACCAGATGGCCGTGCACCTGCCGCTGTCCTACGAGGCGCAGCTGGAGGCCCGGGTCCTCATGCTGTCCAGCAACAACGTGCTCCTGCCCTCGAACGGCCGGCCGGTGGCGTCGCCGACCCAGGACATGGTGATCGGTTCCTACTTCCTGACCAAACCGCCGCTCGAAATCGCCGACCTGGAGCCGCAGGCGAACGACACGCAGCAGTCCCGGCAGGTTCGCGACTGGGCCAACGAGCGGCTCGAAGAGCTTTACGCGGATGCGCCACGCTTCTCAAGCCACGGACAGGTCGAAATGGCGCAGGCACTCGGGCAGGTGGAGTTTTCGACGCCCTGCTGGTACTGGGTGCCCGCCCACGGTGACCCGCGCGACCCGGTTGCCCATCGCCCGGCGCGCTGGGAGCGGACCACCGCCGGCCGCGTGCTCTTCAACTCGATCATTCCCGAGCCGATCGGCTTCCTGAACCGGACCTTCGGAAAGAAGCAGCTCGGCGATCTCGTCTTCCAGTGCTTCACCGAGGCCGGGCTCGCGGACACGACGGAGTTCCTCGACCACCTCAAGGACTTCGGGTTCCGCTACGCGACCATGGGCGGGGTTTCGGTCGGGGTCGACGACCTCGAGGTGCCGCCCGAGAAATCCGAACTGCTGACGGACGCGACCAGCGAGGTCGCCCGGTTCCAGAACGCGTACGCGGCCGGGTACATCTCCAACGGGGAGCGCTACAACAAGATCATCGACACCTGGACCCACGCCAACAACGACGTGGCCGATGCGATGGTCCAGCACCTGGAGCGCTCCAAGGGAGGCTTCAACCCGGTCTACATGATGATGACCTCGGGCGCCCGCGGTAACCGCGACCAGATGCGCCAGCTGGCGGGCATGCGGGGCCTGATGGCCAAGCCGCAGAAGAAGCTGACCGGCGGCATCGACGAGATCATCGAGAGCCCCATCCGGTCCAACTTCCGCGAGGGACTCAGCGTGGTGGAGTACTTCATCTCCACTCACGGGGCACGGAAGGGACTGGCGGACACCGCTCTGAAGACCGCGGACGCCGGCTACCTGACGCGGCGCCTGGTGGATGTCGCGCAGGACGTGACCATCGCCGAGGACGACTGCGGCACCTTCCAGGGTCTGGAGATGAGCGCCCTGAAGGAGGGCGAGGACATCGTGGAGCCCCTGGCCGACCGCATTGCCGGAAACGTGGCGCTGGACAGCGTCTACGACCCCATCGACGGCGAGCAGATTCTCGGGGCCGGCAAGATGATCAGCGAGGAGGCGGCCGATGCCATCGAAAACGCGGGGATCCAGTCGGTCAAGATCCGCTCCGTCCTCACCTGCGACACCGAGCGGGGAATCTGCCGCATGTGCTACGGGCGCAACCTGGCCACGATGGGTCCCGTCGACAAGGGCGAGGCGGTGGGCATCCTGGCGGCGCAGTCGATCGGCGAACCGGGCACCCAGCTCACGCTCCGCACCTTCCATATCGGTGGCACGGCCGCGCGCATCGCCGCCCAGAACCAGCGCAAGTCCAAGATCGCCGGCGTCATCGGTCTGGAGAGGGTCTCCCTGGTCGAGGACCGGGAGGGGAACCGGATCGTGACCTCGCGGGAGGGGAAGATCGTGATCCAGACGCGTGAAGGGCAGGTGCGCAGCCGACTGGCGGTCCCCTACGGCGCCGAGATCCACGTCTCGGAGGACGATTCGATCAAGGCGGGCGATCTCCTCTTCAGCTGGGACCCGTACTCGGAGCCCATCGTCGCCGACGCCGAAGGCTTCCTGCACTTCGAGGACATCGTCGAGGAGCAGACCGTTCGGGAGGAGCTCGACGAGTCGACGGGCCGCCGCCAGATGATGGTCATCGAGGACCGGGACAAGAAGCTGCACCCGGCGATCCAGATCCGCAGCGGCGAGGCCCGCACCAGCGAGGTCGTGAAGGAGTTCATCATTCCGGTGGGGGCCCAGCTGATGTGCGCCCACGGAGACCCCATCCATCCGGGGGACAGGATTGCCAAGATCAGCCGCGAGGTGTACAAGACGCGGGACATCACCGGCGGACTGCCCCGGGTCGCCGAACTCTTCGAGGCGAGGCGCCCCAAGGACCCGGCCATCATCACCGAGATCGACGGCGTCGTGTCCTTCGGCCCAATCAAGCGCGGCAAGCGGCGCGTCATCGTGTCGCCGAAACAGGGGCAGCGGCGGGAGTACGACGTGCCGGTCGGGAAGCACATGCGCGTCCACCAGGGCGACCAGGTGCGTGCCGGCGACCGTCTCTCCGAGGGGCCCATCAATCCCCACGACATCCTGAAGATCAAGGGCCCGCGCGCGGTGCAGGAGTACCTGCTCAACGAGATCCAGGAGGTCTACCGTCTGCAGGGCGTCAAGATCAACGACAAGCACATCGGCGTGATCGTGCGCCAGATGCTGCAGAAGGTCCGCGTCGTCGATCCGGGCGATACCAGCCTGCTGGAAGGCGAACACGTCGACCGGGTCGCGTTCCGCCTCGTGAACGACGAGGTGCGGGAAGAGAACGCCCGCCGCGCGAAGGACGACAGGGAACCGCTGAATCCGGCCCGCCAGGAGCCGTTGCTCCTCGGGATCACAAAGGCGAGCCTGACCACCGACTCCTTCATCTCGGCCGCCTCCTTCCAGGAGACCACCCGGGTCCTCACCGACGCGGCTGTGCGCGGCGCCAGGGACGACCTGAGGGGGCTCAAGGAGAACATCATCATCGGCCACCTGATCCCGGCGGGTACCGGGGTCCACCGCTGGCACGAGGTCGAGTTCACGGTCGAACGCGAGTACTACGACGAGGAGATCCTCCCGCTTACGGCTCCGGGCGAGATGCTGCCGGGGTTGGGGGAGTTGCTGGAGGAGGAGGTTTCGGCGGAGTAGGGGGGGACGGGACCTCCCACCAGCTATCTGGCTGGTCGGGTTGCGAGCGTCTCCAAGCTTGCAGTATGCCGGTGTGGCAGCTCCAATCGTGCGAATATGTAAACTGGACATTACAATTTGTGATGTTTAGTTGACATTCTATGACGCCGTGACGGCGCTGACCGGCATCTGGTGTGGGAGATTCGCGCAGCAGGAGGACGGACTCGAACGGTCGCCGCCGGGCTGCTCGGGACTCGTGAGGAACGCGCTGAGGCGCCTCGTCACAGACCCTCCGTTGCAAGATTTGGGGTCGAGACCCGTCAGTATGGGTAGAGGCGGCGATTCCGAGCGGACTGATTCGCTCTTGGCCGCGACACCCAGCTTCGCGGACAGCCGGAAGGGAGGGCGGAGGGGGCTGGAGACCGGAGATCGATCAGGAAATGGCCGCTTTGCGTGGAACCCTGACCCATGCCGTCATGGAGGTGATCGAAGTCCGGTCGGCCCAGCTCCTCGCATCCGTCTCGCATCCGGTGGCCGACGTGATGCGCGGCGATCCGCTGCTCCCCCAACGGGTGTTCCGAGACTAGATGACCGGCTACATCCACCAGGTGGGAGAAGACGGCCTTCCCTACGTCGAGATCCTGGAGGGCGTGCTCGAGAAGAAGTAGTGGTTTCCGGCACGGTATCGGAGGTCAGGGAAGTGGCGCGCACCGAAAAGTGGTGCGTGTTGGTATGGCAGATGGCCAAATCGCCTGCTTTACGGCTAGTGCGCACCAAAAAACGGTGCGTGCCACTGCGGGCCCGTGATCCTCTGCTCCGGACACAGCCCTGCGGGCACCGTCCTCTTCAGGCAGCAGCGGCGGCACGACTTCGATCGCGGACGGGCTCTGACCAGAAGGCTCCCTGACTCTCCTCAGTTTGGTCTTTTGACATTCCCCCATTCTCCCGCTACCTTTTCCAGGCTATCCAGGAAACCCCTGGAGGGTCGGCCTCCGGTACGGCTCGGGCGCGCTTTGAACCTACTTCCAAGCGCGCCCTTGTTCCGCCCGGAGGCTGGTTTTGGCAGACCCCCGATTCGGAAGATCACGAGGAACGAGTTCGGCTCCCATGCCCACTCTGAACCAGCTGGTGCGGAAGGGGCGCAAGCGGCTTGCCAAGAAGAACAAGTCGCCCGCGCTCCAGAAGAACCCCCAGAAGCGGGGGGTCTGCA
>JAPPGM010000079.1 GCA_028874995.1 Gemmatimonadota bacterium
CTACGACCGTGCCGATGTGCGCCGCCACCTCCCCAACATCCGGGTGCCGACGCTTCTCGCGCAGTCGCGCGACGACCCGTTTCTGCCGCAGGGCGCGATCCCCGAGACCGCGGCCGCCGCCAACCCGCACATCACGGCGGCGTTCACGGACCGGGGCGGCCATCTCGGGTTTGTGGAAGGGGCCTTCCCTTGGAGCTGGCGTTTCTGGGCCGAATGTGTGGCTGCGAGGTTTCTGGCGGGGCGGTTGTCGTGAGGGGGGTGTCAGCCCTTCCGCACCCGCTCGAGGAACTCGTCGTTCGCGGCGCATTCGGTCAGGGCGTCGGCCACCATGTCGATGTCCACGCGGCAGCGCTGACCGTCAAGCAGTTTGCACAGTTGCCGGGCCATCTCCTCACCGAACTTCCGGCTGGCCAGTCGGTGAAGCACGTGCACTTGACCCTTGCGGAACCCATGCTCCACTCCCTGTTCGAACAACTCGTCCAGACCCTGCTGGAATTGGTCGACAACCTCCGCCATTGTTTCCGCCTTTCGCTGCACCTTTCTTGGCGGGAATCTCCATAGAATCCGCCCTGTGATCATCTTCCGCGACGTTCCTCCAAGGGCGCCATCCGGTTCCAAATCCTGGGCGCCATCGGTCTTCGGCGGCTCCCCGTTTTCCGTCTGCACCCGCTCGAGGAACTCGGCCTCAGTACCGCATTCGAGCAACGCGGCAGCCACCCTGTCGATGCTGTCGCGACCTGACAGGTCGACCAGGTAGCACAACCACGCAGCCGTCCGCTTGTTGAACCTGCGCGCAGCCTGGTCACGCAGGAGCAACGCCTGTCCCAACAGGATCCCCTGCCGCATCACCTTCCGAGCCAACTCATCCGGAAGTCGTTCCAACGCCTCTTCCATTTGGGTCACCGTCCCCGCCCCTTTCCGCCTCAGTCGTTCCGGGAAGTTCCTCAATACTACATGGCGTCCACGGCATGGACCATGGTGGGCGACTGAGCGGGTTGCGGTCCCCGAGCCCGCTGATGTCAACTACGCTTGACATTTTGTAATGACGAGTTGACTTTTCAGGGACGTTGTGAGCCCCAAGGCTGAGGCTAACCCTCCCTCGCGAGCCGGGCGCTCACCAGGCGATTCATGCTCACTCCCTGCTCCGCCGCCCGAATGGCCAGGGCACGGTGCGTCTCCGGCGGCACGCGCACCATGAACTTCCCGCTGTAGGCCCGGTCTGCCAGCGGCTCCGGGACCGGCTCGCCATTGGTCCGCATGTCGTCCACGCAGTCAGCCACCAGGCGCTTGACGCCCGAAAGGGCTTCTCCCGGGGTGGCCGCCAGCCAGCTCAGCGACGCGAACTCGGCACAGAGGCCCACATGTTGCCCGTCCTCGGCCGACCACGTGATGCGGTAGGTGTAGTGGTCGCTCATTGCATGTCCTCCGGTCTTTCGACTGCCCGGATGACCTGGCGCACCTGGTATGCCTTCGCCATCCCCTTGGCGTTCTGAATGTTCACGCGCGGGTCTCCCGGCCACAGCGTCCGGTACACGCGGTGGCCACCGCTCCGCTGCCGCGGCTCCCCGAAACACGCGTCGCAAACCCTCGCCAGATCCCTGAAGCGAACGCCCGCCGGGTTCCTGCGGAATCCGTCAAGTGCGCCCTGAAGTTTTCGTCGTTTTATAATAGCATTATTGATACTACCGGCAAGACGCGGGCGACGGCTGAGGAGGTGGGGACTGACTCGAGGAAGGCGTCGTGCACGGAGTCTCCGGGATGGTGGGACTCCAAGGTGGGGGACGGGTGTGGGCGTTTGGATGGTTGGATGGGCCGGCTGCGCGAACGCGACATCCATCGGTAGTGGATGTCTTCACGGGGCGGAGTGAGGGAACCGACGTGAAGACCGCGACCAGGGCCGGTTGCTCAGCCTCGCGAAGGCAGCCAACTTTCGATTTCATACAGGAATCGGAGCGCTCAGGATGCGAAGACAACTGACTGCGATCGTGGAACGCGAAGACAACGGGTATGTAGTTCTGTGCCCCGAGGTGGATGTCGCCAGCCAGGGTGTCTCCGTCGCCGAAGCGCGGGCCAACCTCGAAGAAGCCTTGGCCCTCTTCTTCGAGACGGCCTCCTCCGAGGAGATCGAGAGGCGTCTGCGCAGCGAAGTCTACGTGACCCACGTCATCAGGCAATCCGGCTTGCCGCGATCGGAATTCGAGTAGCAATCGGCTCGCACCCGCAAGAGGTCGCCGGCGAATGGGAGAGAACTTGGCGGACGAGGTTTCTCGCGGGCAGGAAGCGGCTCGCATTCGCGAGCGTCTGGCACGGCTCGCCACCGAGAGGGCCGAGCTGACCGCCCGACTCGGGGAACTGGAGTCAAGACGACCCACGGTTCGGGACGGCAAGCGTCCTGCGGGTCCGGTAACCAAGCGGTCGACCCCGAGCGAGAAGATCGCTTTGTTCCGCGCCCTGTTTTGCGGTCGCGAGGACGTGTTTCCGAGGCGTTGGGAAAACGCCCGGACCGGGAGGTCGGGCTATGCACCCGCTTGCGCGAACGAATGGAAACCGAGGGTATGCGGCAAGCCCAAGGTGAAGTGCGGAGCATGCCCCAATCAGGCTTTCCTTCGCGTATCGGACGAGGTGATTGAGGGACATTTGCGCGGCCGTCACACGATCGGAGTCTATCCGATCCGGCTGGACGACAGCTGCCGCTTCCTGGCCGCCGACTTCGACAGGAAGACATGGCGGCGGGATGCGGAAGCCTTCCTCGAAGCCTGCAGGTCGAAGCGGATTCCGGCGGCACTCGAACGGTCGCGCTCGGGCAACGGCGGGCATGTCTGGATCTTCTTTGACGACCCGGTTCCGGCCTCGCTGGCCCGCCGCCTCGGCGCCCATCTTCTGACCGAAGCCATGGAGTGCCACCCCGATATTGGCTTTGGATCCTACGATCGGTTCTTTCCGAGCCAGGATACGCTGCCGATGGGCGGTTTCGGCAATCTCATCGCTCTGCCCCTGCAAGGTGGCCCGCGACGGTACGGCAACAGCGTGTTCCTCGACGACAGCTTCGAGCCGCATTCCGACCAATGGGCCTTTCTCTCGTCGCTGCGACGCCTGTCCACGCCGGAGGCCACGGCAATCGTCGAGGAAGCGAGCCGACAGGGCCGGGTCATCGGCCTCCGCTTGCCGCTTGAGGAACGGGACGAGGAGCCTTGGACGGCACCTCCTTCGCGGCGCCTGCCGCTGCCTGATATCTCCGGGACATTGCCCGAGCGGATCGCAGTCGTGTTGGGCGACCAGGTCTACATCCCGCGCGCCGACCTACCGTCCGGCCTTGTCAACCGTCTCATCCGAATCGCGGCCTTCCAAAACCCGGAATACTACAGCGCGCAGGCGATGCGGCGCTCGACCTTCGGCATCCCCCGCATCGTGGCCTGCGCGGAATTGCTGTCGCACCACATCGCCCTGCCGCGAGGGTGCCTCGAAGCAATGGAGTCGTTGCTTGAGGACCTCGGCATCCGCGTGGATGTGGAGGACGTGCGCAACTCCGGCGATCCGGTCGACACCGTCTTCCTCGGCCAGTTGACCCCCGAACAGAACGCGGCCGCGGATGCGCTATTGCGGCACAACACCGGAGTCCTCGCGGCGGCGACCGGGTTCGGCAAGACCGTGGTTGCGGCATCCGTTATCGCCTCGCGCGGCACCAACACGCTCGTGCTGGTCCACCGGCTGCAGCTCATGGATCAGTGGATCGCGCAGCTCGCGGCATTCCTCGATCTTCCCGCGTCCTCCATCGGGCAGATCGGTGGCGGCAAGCGCAAGCCAGGCGGCCTCGTCGATGTCGGCGTGATTCAGAGCCTCGTGCGCAAGAGGGAAGTGGACGACATCGTCGCCGACTACGGGCAGCTTGTGGTCGACGAGTGCCACCACCTTCCCGCCGTGAGTTTCGAGGCGGTAGCGCGCCGCGCGAAGGCCAGGTATGTGCTCGGGTTGTCGGCTACCGTTACGCGCCGGGACGGACACCATCCGATCATCTTCATGCAATGCGGTGCCGTCCGGTACAGGGCGACTTCCAAGGCGCAGGCCCTGCGACGTCCCTTCGAACACAGCGCGATCCTGCGCCCGACTTCGTTCCGACTGTCCGCGGACCTCGACAGGGAGAGACCGCCCATCCAACAGGTGTACGCCGCGCTGGCAACGGACTCGGCGCGCAACACATTGATCCTCGACGATGTGCGGACAGCGCTCGTGGCCGGTCGCTCGCCGATCCTTCTCACGGAGCGGAGGGAGCATGCCCGGCATCTTGCCGAGAGGCTCGCCCGTCATGCCCGCAACGTGCTCATCCTCCGCGGGGGCATGGGAACCAGGGAGCGTCGCGCGTTGACACAGCGCCTCGAGGATATTCCGGAGGCGGAGGAACGCGTGCTGGTCGCGACCGGCCGATACATCGGCGAAGGCTTCGACGACGCCCGGCTCGACACTCTTTTCCTGACGATGCCGTTTTCCTGGAGGGGGACGCTCGCGCAGTACGTGGGACGCCTGCACCGGCTGCATCCGGAGAAGCGCGAGGTGCGGGTCTATGACTACGTCGACGATCGCGTGCCGGTGCTGCGGCGGATGAGCGAGAAGCGTGTCAGGGGCTACAGGAGTCTCGGGTACAGTGTCGAGGCGAGCGGCTTGGGGGACTCGGACGGGGATGGGTTGCTGAGGATGAGATAGGCCTGTTCTCCCGTGCAAGCGCCCCGACACCGCAATTCTCCGGCGACCCGGTCCCATTCCACCATGTATGCGCCCCGTTGCAAACCCGATACTCCGATGGCAGGCAGCTGCAAGCCCGCCCGACTTCTGGCCGACTCGCACACACCCCTCGCCGGAGCCCGGATTGGCCCGCAAGCACGACGAAACCTACAAGCTCATCTTCTCCCAGCGCGCGGCCGTCGAGGACCTGGTCCGCAACTTCGTGGGCGAGGACCTGGCCGGCGAACTCGACTTCGATACGCTCGAGGCCCTTCCCACCAACCGCATCAGCGGCGGCCTGGTTCAGCGCCACGTGGATCTGCTATGGAAGATCCGTTTCCGGGGCAGTTGGCTCTACCTGCTGATCCTCCTCGAGTTCCAGTCGGAGAGCGACTACTTCATGGCTCTCCGCATTCTGACATACATCTGCCTGACCTACGAGGAATTGCTCCGCCGGAAGGAGGTAAGGGCGGGCGACAAGCTGCCGCCGGTCCTGCCAGTCACGGTCTACAACGGGCGGGCCAGTTGGCGAGCAGCAACGGACATCTCCGAGATCATCGCCCCGGTGCCGTCGCCGCTGTCGCGTTATGTGCCGAAAGCGCAACATCTCCTGCTCGACCTGCAGAGGCTCGGCGAGAGGGGTCCGCCCTCGAAGGATCTGGTGACATCGCTCGGGAAGATGGAGCGGGAACCGTCGCCCGAGAATCTCCAGCGCGTCATGCGGGGCCTGACCGGCCGGTTTCGGGGCACAGGGTTCACGGAACTACGCCAAGCGCTGTTTTCGTGGGTGGCGGGTGCCGCGGAAGCGTGGCAGATTCCCGAAGAGGAGTTGGCGAGGATGCAGACGTCGATGGAGGAAGAGACGATGTACGAGAGAGTCAAGGAGATGCGGGAGCAGGTTCACCGAGACGGTATCCAGAAGGGTCTGGAACAAGGTCTGGAGCGCGGCTTGGAGCAGGGTCTGGAGCGCGGACGCGCCGAAGGCCGGGCGCTCGTGGGGCGTCTGGCGACGCGTAAGTTCGGCCCGGAGACGGCAGAGCAACTGTCCCGGGTTCTGGAGGACATCGCGGATTCAGAACGGCTCGCGGAGGTTGCCGACGCGATCATCGATTGCGACAGCGACGCGGAGCTGTTTGCCCGGGTGGGGGCATAAAAGGAAAGCCCCGGATGAGCGCTTCGGACCGGGGGCGCGGGAGGAGGAGCCCGCCAGCGAGCCCGCCGACGGCCTCCGGTCGCCGCGATTCCATACAGTTGCTCACTCGAGTCCTGCTCACGAGCGACCCGGGGAAGACCCGGATCCAGAGTTGGACGCGCGACATCGGGCAGCGACTTCTGCGCGCGTCGCCCTACGCCTGCGAACCCGACTTCACGCGGATTCATCCCGACGACCTCTCGTTCCTGTTCTCCGCCTACGACGAGCGTTTCCTCGACGGACTCTGCGGCAAGGTGCTCGGGCCGGGGGGCGTGTTCTTCCGCCTCTCCAGCCGAATGACACGCGCGGGCGGGAAGACCACGCTCTTGCGGGAACCGGACGGCGTAGCCCGTTTCGAGATCGCCGTGGCCACTTCGATCCTCTTCGACGGCTTCGCGGACGGCGACCCGGAGGTGAGCGTCGGCGGACTGGTCTGCCGCCACCGGCTGGACGCACTGCAGAGATTGTTCGAGCACGAACTCGTCCACCTCGCGGAGTGGCTGTGCTGGGACGAGAGCCACTGTGGCCGCAAGCGCTTTCAGGACATCGCTTTCCGACTGTTTCTCCAGCGGGCCCACACTCACCGGCTGATCACCCGCCCGGAGCGCGCCGCAGCCATGGGAATCAGCGTCGGCGCCCTTGTGACGTTCCGCTACCGGGGAAAGCGGCTGCAAGGGCGCGTCAACCGGGTCACGAAGCGCGCCACGGTCCTCGTTGAAGATCCGGAGGGCACGCGCTGGTCCGATGGGCGCCGCTACGTCGGCTACTACGTGCCGCTCGGGGGACTCCGACCGGTTGCGGCCGGCGGGGATCAACCCACTGGCCAAGGGTGATGACGACGAAGTCGTGCGTCTCGCTCGGATTCGCGGGCCTCGCCGCGGCAAGCCTTGCATTTGCCGCATCCCCGGCCGACGCCGCCGGACAACTCTCGTTCGAACGCGTCGACGCCGCTGTCGGAAGCCCGACCAACGCGATCCGCGCGAGCGACCTGAATGCCGACGGGCGGCTCGATCTCGTTGTTTCCGGGGGCCAACGCGTCTTCGTGCTGACGGGTCGGGGCGATGGCCGCTTCGATCCGTCGTGGTCCGGTGCCGCCGGCGAGAATCCATCGGATCTGGCCATCGCGGATCTCGACGAGGATGGACTGGCCGATCTCGCGGTCGCGAACCACGAGACGGACTACGTCACGCTGCTGTTCGGGATCAGCGGAGGGGGCTTCGAACACCGGGACCACTCGCGATTCCGCGTCAACGTCTCGCCACATCCGCACGCTGTCCGATTGCACGACACCGACGCCGACGGCCACGCCGATCTCCTGGTCGACGATCGGACGCCCGGGTCCGTTCGGCTGTTCCGGGGTCGTGGGGACGGCACCTTCTCTCGCCCGACAATGATCGATGTCGGCGGCGACCCGTACCGGGGCATGACCCTGGCCGATGTGACGGGTGACGGTCTTGCCGACCTGCTGACGCCGAATCCCGACCACGTAGCCATTGTTACCGCGGACGAAGACGGAGGATTTCGGCCGCGAGCAACCCTGCCGGCGCCCTTCGGCCCGTTCTCGGTCGTGGCGGCGGATCTGGACGGGGACAGTCGTCAGGATGTGGCGGCCGCGTCCGGAGAGGGGAGAGGCACGCTCGCGACCTGGCACGGGCTGGTCGACGGGTCGTTTCGGGCCGCCGGCCGGTACGAGATCGCTCGCGGCCCGACCAAGAGCGCGGCAGCGGATCTGACGGGTGACGGACGGGCCGAGGTGATCGTCGCGTGCTACGCCGGGGGCGAGATCGCAGTGCTGATCGGGGGCGGGACGCCGCTGGTTCATCGCATCGAGGTCGGGGGAAATCCCTACGGCCTGGCCACCGGGGACTTCGATGGTGACGGGCGGATCGACTTCGCGGTGGCCAACGACGGGGGGGACTACGTGAGCGTGTTTCTGACGAGGTAGGGTGCCGGCCGGGCCGATGTCTGACGAGCGACCGACCGCCCATCCAGCAGGTGTATGCTCCCCTGGCGCCGGCGCTTCTGGGCCGAACGCGTGGCCGCGAGGTTCCTGGCGGAGCGGTTGACGTGAGGTGCGCAAGGAGGGACTGTTGAACTCCCCGAGCGCTTCCCCTTCACGCCCACAGGGAGTCGCCTGCAGGGTCCCGGCGGCAGCAGGCGGTCGCCCCGGCGGAGTCGAGTCATGCGAAGAAACCCCATGTCACGCGTACTGCTTTCCTCCGTCCTCGCCGCCGCGGTTTCCTCATCGGTCACGGAATCCGCCGCGCCACAGGCTTTGCGTGAGACCCTTCCGAACGGCGCGCTCCTCGTACGGTATCCCAACCTCCCGGCCATAGACGCCGTCGGCCCCAATGTCGCCGAAGCACGCGTCGATCTCAAGTTCGGGAGCCTCGGGGGGGACGACCCCAATCTCATCTTCGGGGACATCCGGGGCATCCAGGCCACCGGCGACGGCACCATCTACGTGCTGGATTACCAGGCTGCGGAGGTCCGCGCCTTCGACTCCGACGGGCGGTACCTGCGGACGATCGTCCGACAGGGAGAGGGTCCGGGCGAGATCACCCGGGCCAACGGGATCATCCTCTCGGGCGACACCCTGCTGTGGATCCACGATCATGGCAAGTGGAGGATCATCGGGGTGGACCTCACCGGAGAGCAGTTGCGCCAGTTCAACAAGCCGGTATTGAGCTACGGTGCCATCTGGCGCGGCGTCTTCGACAATCGAGGACGCTACTGGAGAGGTGAGTCCCATTCCGACGAAGAATCTCCCTATCCGCCACCACAGGGCTGGAGTTCAAGCAAGTGGCGTGCCTACTACAAGTACTTCGACCTGTCCAGCGGCGCCGTCGACTCCGTCTACTTCGGTGAGAGGAGTGCTCGATCATACTATCACCACTACCGGGATTCGAGCGGGCGGTTACGGTTCCTGACTCCGGACTTCGGGGCATACGAGGTGACCGCGGTCAACCCATCCGGCGGATTCTGGCGCGCGAACACCGCAGCGTATCGCATTTCGCGTACCGGCCAGGGCGGGGACACGCTGGTCGTTATCGAGGCCGGATTGTCCGCTCAGCCGGTAACCGACGAAGACCGCTCGGCCTACGTCGATGAGATTATCAAGGACAGCCCCGAGGCGCGCCGCGCAGCCGAAGCGGTCGCGGCCCTCATGCCTGACGTCAAGCCCGTTCTGGCGCGCATGTTCGTGGACGACGAGGGCCGGCTCTGGGTGCAACGGCTCACCCCGGCGGGTGCTCCCGCGTTCTTCGATACGTACAGCGAAGACGGTGACTACCTGGGCTCCGTCCGCTTCGCCTTCACGCCCGCATTCAGCGAGTATTTCTGGGTTCAGCACGGCAACATCTACACCTGGGTGGTGGACGAAATGGACGTTCCCTACGTGGTGAGGGCGTCGCTGTTCTGAAGCCAACAAGGTAGAGGAGGTGCATCGTCGCCCCGGTCCATCGGAATTCGTTGACGGGCGGGTCGGCGACCGGCATCCTGCAGACCCCAGTCGGAAGGCAACGCGGGACTACAGGAAGAAGAGATCATCGTGAAAGACCAACTGAACGCCGAAGAGCGGGAAATCCTCGAGAAGTTCGAGCGGGACGAACTGCAGCCCGCAACGGGCGTTGACCGCGAGACGGCGATCGCCCCTCAGGCAGCCCGCAACACCTTCAAGAAGACCCGGCGGGTCAATCTGCGGGTCACGGAGCGTGACTTCAATCGAGCGCACGCTCGGGCGCGCGAGGAGGGCATTCCGTACCAGACACTGCTGTCGAGCGTGATCCACAAGTACCTGTCGGGACGGTTGACCGAGAAGAGATGAACGTCCGGTAGCCGGTAGGGCAGGTTCGACGTTCTACGAAGACCTCGCGGACCTGCCGCCACGAAATCAGTTGCTGGTCCTACACGCGCGTCCCGAGGAAGACGTTCCTTGGACACTGCGCCGAAATCCGCCATCTGTTCGCGGGCGAGGAGGAGGCCTTCGATTGGCGGGAGATTCGCGGCCTGGCCTGTGAAGGGTCATTCAGCGAGGGCCCGCACGACCGCTTCGGGATCGCGGTCGATGACCGTCAGCAGGACACGGGCCGCCCGGTCCGGGACGCGCCGTCCCTGTTCCCAGTCCTGCACCGCCCGGGCATCGAGGCCGAATCGTGCCGCGAATCTCTGGCGGCTGAGTTTCATGCGCTTGCGGAGTGCCACGATACGCTCCGCAGCGGGATCATCAACGATTCGGCAGGGGAGCGACGTTCCCCCTCGCACATGGGAAAGCACTTCGCCCAGTGCGGCTTCCACCTCACGACCCAGATCAGTTCGCCCGCTCTTCATTGGTTCCGTTCCTCCTTCTTGATCGCGGCCACGAGCCGAGAGAGAGCCTTCCTGTCCGCTGGACTGGGGTCCTCCCGATCCGCCTTGGCGTAAACGGTCAGATGGCCGTTTCCATGGCCCGACGGTCTGCCTGCGACAGCAATTTGCGAATGGCGCGCTCGTAGGTTCGAGTGGTGAAGATCCGCACTGAAGAATGTGCGGCAGTGCCGCACTTTGGACAAGTGGGAGTCTGGCGAAAGGCGTCGCGCATGGAGTCTCCGCAATGGCAGGGACTCCAAGGTGGGGGAGAGGTGTGGGCGCTCTCAGTCCTGAGGAGTTCGCGGAGTCAGCCTGGTCGTCAGGAATGTTCCCGTTCCCCGATCACGCGTGACCGTCAAAGCATTTTGGCGATCATATTCCCCGCGAAATAATCGACAAGCATTCTTGGTGATCATCCGTGATCGTCATCCGCTCTTCCCGCCCTCCGCGACGTCGAGCAGACGGCGGAACACGAACAGAGCGGGCCGCCGACCGCGAGCAGGATCGATCTTCTGTAGTACGCCCGACTCGCACAGACGTCGAAGGATCCGGCGCGCAGTCGGCGGAGACGAGTCGGTCCCTTCCACGAACTGGACGCTCGCGAAGACCGGACGCTCGAAGATCGAGTCGAGGACGCGAATCGCGTATCGTGAGTTGGTGACCTCCAGGACACGGTCCTTCATCTCTTCGTAGAGCCCGAGAATCGCCTCGGTCTTCACCAGGTTGTCCTCGGCCTGAGTGCGAACGGCATCAAGGAAGAACTCGCACCATCCAATCCAGTCGTCGTCGCGCGACACGGATCGCAGCCCTTCGTAGTATGCATCCCGGTTGCCTTCGAAGTAGGCGCTGACGTAGAAGGCCGGCTGGCGGATCAGCTCGCGCTGCCACATGAAGAGCGGTACGAGCATGCGGCCCATGCGGCCATTGCCGTCCAGAAAGGGATGGAGAGCCTCGAACTCGGCATGGAGGATCGCGAGCTGAACCAGCCGGTCGGGCTCGTCCCGGTGCATGTATCGTTCCCATGCGCTCATGCCGTCGGGCAGGTGCTGTGTGGCGATCGGGACGAAGTTGGCCTCCTCCACGGAGCAACCAGGTGGCCCAATCCAGTTCTGGATCCGTCGATACGCTCCGGGTGACCGCTGTCGGCCCCGGCCACTCGCCAGGAGAACCCGGTGTGATTCACGAATCACCTGGAGGGAAAGCGGAAGCTCCCGCAGCATCTGTTCTGCGTGCCACATCGCCCTTCGGTACTGGATCACCTCCAGGACATCGTCGCGACGAGTGGGAGACTTCACCACACCTCGAGCTTCGAACTCCAGAACCTGGCCCATCGTGGCCTGGGTACCTTCGATCCTCGATGAGAGCACCGCTTCCTGGGTCGAAAGGGGTGCGAGCAGGATGCTGGGATCGGGAACCGCCGACAGCATGCCGTCGTACCTCGCAACGGCGGAATACGCTGGGCCCAACAACGGAACCAGCCTCTGCCAGTCCAGGCGGTCGTCTGGCGGGAATCGTCCGTCGTGGTAGTAGACTGGCGCCATTGTTCTGCGGCTCCTCACGCGCGGGTTTGTCCTCGTGGACACCATCGCCCCGCGGCGCGCGTATCGGGTCGCCCGTGCGCCGTTCCCGCCTCGGCGCGAATCCTCGACATCCGTCACCCCTTGCGTACTTGCGCGCCCGCGAGCATTATGCGTGCATTATGCGATCATCACTACACCCCGCTGGAGGCTCTCATGGGCAACCTCACCATACGCAAACTGGACGACGGCGTCATCGACCGCCTCAAAGCCCAGGCACGGGCGAATCAACGTTCCCTTGAGGGGGAAGTTCGCCATGTGCTGACGCGCGAGGTGTCCGACTACCTTCGGACCGCGGAGTTTCTGGAACGCGCGGACGCTTTGGCGGCGACCACATCCGGCACGAAGCAGACGGACAGCACCATCCTCATTCGGGAGGACCGCGACCGGTGAAGGTGACGGTCGATGCGAGCGTGGGCGTCAAGTGGTTCGTGGCGGAGGATCACCGCATGGAAGCCCGGAGGCTGCTTGCACCCGGAATCGAACGGTACGCGCCCGATCTGCTGCCGGTGGAATGTGCTAGCGCGATCTGGAAGAAGGCCCGCCGCGGGGAAATCAGGTCCGCTACGCCCTTCCTGGATGAGATCACGAGGCTGTCGAGCGTCATCCGAATCCAGCCCGGCGAGACCCTGCTGAGGGAAGCGACGGAAACGGCGCTACGAATTGGTCATCCGGTCTATGACTGTCTGTACATCGCCTGCGCGGGGCGTACGGGATCGGTTCTGGTTACGGCGGATCGCAAGCTCCCAGAGGTCGTGTCGGACCGGGTTCCCGATGTCGAAGTGATTGCGCTTCATGATGATCAGGCGATGGCCAGGGTCGCGAGACTTCACCGACCTACCTGAAGCTGCCGAAGGCCATCGAGGCAATGAGCCTTGACGAGCGGATGGACCTGCTGGTGCTCGGCTGGGGGGACTGGACAGGCCAACCGAAGTAGACGATACTGAATTCAGTCCGAATAACATATGGAGGCCGACATGCACCGCACTCAGGACACCTACTCGCTGAGCGATTTTCGGCAACGCACGAGCGAACACCTGGACCGGATTCGAGAGG
>JAPPGM010000112.1 GCA_028874995.1 Gemmatimonadota bacterium
TCGCCCATGACCCCCCAACAGGGCCTCTCCAGGGCGAGAAAACGGACAGGAACTAACTAACTAGCCGTCTTCCGGAGGCTTTGGGGGATTGTCCCGCTTCTCTCCCTCGCGGGCTCGCGCGCCGAACCCGGATGGCATGATCAGCTGGCGTTCGGTTCTGCTGGCGCAGACCAAGGGCGTGGAACCCACACGTGTCGGTGAGTGCATGGAGCGACATGAGGAGGTTAGAGTTAGAGCAGAGGATTCTCTGCTGACCGCTTTCCAGAAGGTCGTGGACCACGAGGCGGTGCTGGTTCGAGGGGACGAGAAGTCGATTACCGGGATCGTCACTGCCACGGACCCAAGCATCATGTTTCGGGAACAGACGGAACCGTTCCTACTTCTGAGCGAGATCGAGAATCAGCTTAGACGCCTCATCGACGGGCATTTCTCACCCGAGGAACTAAAGAGCGCCAAGGACCCCGCCGACGAAGAGCGGGAGGTGGACAGCGTCACCGATCTTACGTTCGGCGAATGCACGCGCCTACTGGAAAAGCCGGACCATTGGCAGCGTCTTGGCGTGCGTCTGGACAAGAAGACCTTCGTGAAGCAGTTGATCGAAGTCCGCGAAATCCGCAATGACGTCATGCATTTCGATCCCGATGGCTTGTCGGCGGATGAACTGCAGCGACTCTCAAGAACGTCCGCCGGCTACTCCAGCGAGTGCTCTAACGCTAGGGGGGAGTGATCACCCCCATCCCCCCAGTTCCTTTGAACTGAATTGAACCGAAACCTTTGGCCCAAGCCTAAGCAAGCCTAAGCCAGCTTACCCCCCAAGTTCATTTGCCCCTCGGTTGACTCGCTGAATCTGGGTCCGAGTGTGAAACGAATCGGAGAAAGCGATCGCCAAACGGAGTTGTTCGTTTGGTGGACACGCCGGAGGAGCTCATCATGCCATGAGGGGATTCTGTAGTGACCATACGCTCTCTATACAATTCGCTCCACACGCGCGTCAACTCGTCGTCGTCAATATCCCCCAGTTGTTCCTGGATAAGTGCGCTCAACGACATCACATTTGTTCGCGGAGGATTCCGCAATAGCGCCAAGATACGAAAATGCCACTCGCCAACAAACCCCAAGTAGTTCATATACCGCTTTCGATCCGATTCGCCTAGTGTTCGAGATAGAGCGGAGTTTACGGTGGCGTTTACGAGACGCTCCTGGTTCTCGACTTGGGATGCCAGCACCGTCTGTTGCACTTCCGCTATGGCCGATGCAAGCTTCTCTGTGTCTATTTGATTCTTTTCCAATCTATGGAGTCGCTCCGCTAACCGCTGGATAAAACGCGCTTGTCGCTTTTTGAGTGGGTGCTGGACCATATCGATCAACGTGGAAACTGGAGAATCAACCATCTTCGCGCCGGTTAGCAGAAGATCACCCAAGCCACCGGCCACTGGATACTGTGAGTCGGGCTGGACGAGCTCCGCCCGCTTCCAGAAGTCTTCGTCCAGTTCGGGAATGTCACTGAAGTCGATGTCCTCGTCCTTCACCGCCCCGATCTGCTCGGGCGCGAGGGGGCTATCGTAGCGTTCGCTCATGGTAGGCCTTCCTTTCCTTGCGCGATGCCGGGCGGGCGGAGATCAGACGGATGCGCCCATGGCGCTCGGTATGAACGACCACGATCAGCGCCCCGGGCTCCACGCTGCCGATGCTGATGTGGCGGTCCTCCCCGTAGTCCCGGCGATGGTCGCGTGACGTCGCGACCGGTCCTTCGAAGATTCGCTTGGCGGTCGCGAACCCGATGCCGTGCTTGCCGATGTTGGTCTCATTCTTGCCATCATCCCACTCGAATTCCATTGGTCAATGATACCTACGTATCGTAGCGACGGCAACCTCATGGCGAGCGGCGTCTTCTCTCCCACCGGGGTCGGGATCTCGCGGACAGCACGCCCGGAGGGGGATCGACCCCGGTCCGGCGTTGGTGGTAGGGTGGGGACTGCTCGCTCCACGCCCGATCAAAGTCGAGGCGGTATGCTGCCGACTCACCAGACGTACTCATGCTCGGCCCCCCCAGCTTCTCGGATCTCCCGACTACGTTCTAGGTACTCATCAACAGTTGGACATCGCAGCTCACGCGCCTCGCAAAGTAGGTTGTTGATCTCTTCAGTGATCTGCATTACTGCTGCCGCAGAGGCGTTAAAGTCACTTATCAAATGCCGCACTTTCCCCACATGCGCCACCCATTTGCTCCGGAATTCACGAAGCGGCTTGCCCACTTCATCGGCTTCATCTACGAGCGCCAGAATGCGATTGCGAATACGTGGGTCCCTAATGAGAGCCGAGTACTTCTCATTCTTGAGATCATTCAAGCCCAATGCCCCTCGACTTTTTTCTAGCAGCCTCGCCGCACAAAGAAAGAGGTAATAGCAGACCATCAGCTCTAAGGTCCTCTCGCGTTCCGTATTGTCTTCCTCACCCTGCTTTGCAACTGCATAGGGGAATCCCTTCCCACATCGACTTCACAGATAGTTCTCATGATAAAGTCATGAATGTGTCCAAGTCGTCTACGGTCTTGCTCTTCAGTCATATTTTCTCCTTGGGACCTACGGGTTCTGCCCGGCTCTGGTAGACTCGCTGCCAACTCAGCCGTGGCACCGCGTACTGCGGCGATGTGAGTCGCCAGCCGCGGATGGTGATCCCGGGGGTCACGACCAGGAACCCACGCGTGAACCGCGGGCTGTTGGGGTGCCTCACGGCGTTGATCGACTGCCAGGCGATCAGCATGGCCATGACCGTCGTCTTACCCGCTCCGGTGGCCATCTTGAGCGCAAGGCGCGAAAGACCCGGATTCGCCCGCGTGACTGACCGCCTCCAAGCTCCGAAGCAGGCTCACGATCGCCTTCGCACGACTCCTCGGGGCCACCTTGATGAGCCAGATCGCGGTCTCGGCCGCCTCCACTTGGCAGAAGAACGGACGGATGCCGCTGAACTTGTGGGACCGCCAGTGCCGAAGCAGCCGGGCGGTGGTCGGGGTCACCCCCCAGTCGTTCGGGTTGGGGATGTCGCGCCACCGATCCACATGACAGCGGACGGTGTTCATCCGGGCGGTGAGGTACTGCTCGTCGTCGGTCGAGAGCTCTTCGTGCGGGTCGATCTTGAGCCGCGGCTGGGCGGTGCTCGCACCATGCTGTTGGGCTGCAGGGAACGCCGTGATGAACTCGGCAGGGCGGCGGCCGTCGAGGATCCTGTGGGTCGGTTGCCCCTCGGCGTCGAGCTCCCAGTGTCGGCGGGGATACTCGTAGGGATTGTTCAGAATCGGGCGCTCGAAGAAGCGGCTGACCGACGGATTCCCTGCGGAGGAGCCGTTGGAGTCGGCGGACACGGTGACTTGACTGCGCGGGCGGTGGGGAATGGCGGGCTACTCGGCCAATAGGACAACACTGCGACGGGTTGGGGCAATGACGCTCGTCGCATTGGCGGTTCCGAAGATGGTATGATCGACCCCGCCCCAAGCCCGCGACCTCCCTCCCCGTCCTCCTCTTGACCCCTTCGCCATACCATAGTATGACTACAGTATGAAAACCACCATCTCCCTCCCGGACGAAGTGTTCGCCTCGGCCGATTCTCTCGCGAAGCGCCTCAAGGTGTCGCGAAGCGCACTCTACGCGACCGCCGTCGCGGAATACGTGGCGAAGCACCATGACGAGGACGTCACCGCAAGGCTGAATGCCGTCTACGCGGACTCGCCAAGCGGAATCGATCGGGGCGTGCGCCGGGCGCAGGCACGCTCGGTGGCCGAAGATTGGTAGTCGCCCGCCGGGAAGTGTGGTTGGCGGACCTGGCTGAGCCGCGCGAATCCGAACCCGGCTTTCGGCGTCCTGTCCTCATCGTCCAGGCGGACGCTTTCAACCGGAGCAGGCTCAGAACCGTGATCCGGAGATTCATGGGGCAGGTCGAGAACGGGCTAAGGCTGGTGCTGGGACTGTAAGCTCGGCTTACGTGAGTCGTCCAGGACGTAGCCGAACGAACGGAAGCCATACTGCCATATATGGCATATGGCCATACGGCCCGAACTGGTCGGCATGCGGATGCCGTGCGCTCGGGCGTGATGGTTGCGATCCGGTTCGGACTCTGGCGGACCGATCATGCGGTCATGAATCATGATATATCCCCGCGTGCCCGTTCGGCCAGTTCCGCAACCGTCTCGCATGTGTACACTTCGGCGGCGATCGCCGCCAGGCGATCCGAATTCGAGATGCCCGCAAGCACCGCAACGAAGTCCTCCGCAGCTCCCTCACCGAATCTGCGAGCGACCAGTCGGCGGATCAGCGCCCGTTCCCCTTCCAGACGGCCCTTCTCGAGCCATTCCTGATTGAGCTCCTCGCCCCACTGCCGAGCCCGTTCGATCAACATCGACATCCGTGCCTCCTCCTGTCTGCTGATTCTGAGTGCCAGTTCCCTGCCCCCGGGACCGTGCCGCATGACCAGCACCTGCGATATCCACGCCCTGAAGATGTCCAACAGCTCTTGCGCCCCCGCACGCTCCGCCCGGTCCCTCAACGACAGCGCCAGTTCCTCGATCCGCTCCGGCGACCGGGCCCGCTCCAGCGCCGCGATCATCGAGAGCACGTTCTCCTCGGGCAGCGACGCGAGATCGATCCACTGCAGGTCGATGAGAAGATACCGATGTTGAGGGCGGGATCCAACAAGCTCGCGGGGCGCTGAGGTCAGTAGGTCGCGGACGTCCCGGGGCGCGGTCCAGCGCCGCCGGCCGCTGTAGACGACGATGGGAAGGACTAGCGGGAAGACCCCTCGGGGCCCGAGGTGGTCGGAGTCGAGGCCCGTCCAGATGCCGCCGGCGTAGTTCATGGTGCGGAACGCCATGCGGCGGTCGACGGTCGACTGGAACTCGAAGTGGACCAACAGGTGGAGCCAGGTCTCGTCGACGGTGCGGATCCGCCAGAGCATGTCGGCATGGCGTCGTCCGAGGTGCTCTGTGACGAAGCCGGCGGGCATGCGTTCGAGTGTGGAGAAGTCAAGGCGGCGGACGAGGTCGTCAAGTTCGGGATCGCGTTCGCCGGCATCGCCGATGACGGTGGCGAGAGGGAGGGCACGCAGGGTGTCCTCCACGGTGCGCCTGCGGGCGAAGAGGCTCTTGTAGGCGGCGTCGTGCTTCGGTCTGGGGGGCCGGGTGGGCTGGTTGGGCGTCTCGTACATCGTTCCGGCGGGCGGTCCCTTGGCGCTGGGAAGGATTGCGGACCGGGCTTAGGTGGCCGGACCCGGTCCTGCGGTGGGGGGCCGGAAAGTTGGGCGCGAACGAGGGGCGCAGACATGGCAGGATGGGACTGATGCCGGGAGGTCGGCAGCCATTCACCCCTGTCTCGACGGCACCAAAGGCGGATCCCCGACTTCGGTCAGCGACCCGCGCCCTCTCCGCTGCCGCCCGACTCTCCCATCCTGTGCCGCACGTAGCTCTCGAGCACGCGGTTTATTCGCGTCTGGTACCCCTTTCCCGGAGCCTTGAAATAGGCCAGCACGGAGCGTTTGACCCGTATGGTGATCTGGTCGGTGCGATCGGGCTCGACGAGCTCCGCCCGCTTCCAGAAGTCTCCGTCCAGTTCGGGAATGTCGCTGAAGTCGATGTCCCCGTCCTTGACCGCCGCGATCTGCTCGGGGTCGAGGGGCTATCGTAGCGTCCGCTCATGGTAGGCCTTCCTTTCCATGCGCGATGCGGGGCGGGCGGAGATCAGGATACCTACGTATTGTAGGTACGGGAACTCGCATACGGGAACTCGCGTATCCTTGATTGCACTGCAATCACACGCTAGTTTCGCCACATCTATATCGAACGATGAGGAGGCACGGCCCAATGGCGAGCATCACGATCCGCAATCTCGACGACGACGTAAAGACGCGCCTTCGCGTACGCGCCGCGGAGCATCACCGTTCGATGAAGGAGGAAGCGCGCATCATCCTGCGCGACGCCGTAGCTGACCGCCACTCCGGTCCCCGGAATCTCGCGGCGTTCACCAGGGAGTGCTTCGCGTCTGTTTGCGGCGTCGAACTCGAACTTCCCCCGCGCGGCCCGATGCGAGAGCCCCCGGATTTCTCGTGAGCGGTTTCGAGGGTACGGGACTGAATGTGATCGATCCCTGGTCGGTTGGCCCATGAGAGGACCGGGTTCTCCACCCCGGGCCACCAACTGGTCGAAGTCCTCGGCCTCGCAGTCCTCAACTGTGGCGGCGCGCGTCTACCGGATCCGCTTCACGCTGTACTGAATGGCAAGCCCGATGTAGCCTTGCACGGGGTTGTCGGGAACTCCTTTTCCGCCATGGTCCTGCAAGACGAACTCGACTGAGGCGACGGCATTGTCGAATGCCAGAGCAGCGCCCAGCCCGAATCCCAGTGTACCGAATACTCTCGCAATCTCGTCGACAAAACCGCGCGGATCCAGCCTGGAGCCGTAGCTGTTCCGCAGGTTGATGCCGACGCCCCTTTCAGCCAGCACGTAGACCCTGGGCCCGGGGCGCGCTCCGAATCCGACCCGCACCTTCCCGGTGCCCAAGAGATCCAACCCGCCGTAGTCATGGTGCCGCCACGTGTAGGAGTGGAGTTGGGCCATTACGGACACCCAGGGCCGCCAGTTCGGCGAGTCCAACAGGAGCTCAGCGTTGACGCCGATGTTGACCGGTGGGCGCGGGATGACTAGCCCGCCTAGGAGCACGCGCAGCTGTGGACCGTCCTGTGCAGCTGGCGCCGGCACCGTGTCCGCTTCCTGCGCGGTCGCCGACGCGATGCTCGCCAGGGCGAGGGCCGGGACGAGCAGAATCGCCGCCGAGATTGCTTTGGATCCGAACGGTGGGCGCGGGGTCTTCTCCATTCCCTTCTGGCCCTTCACCACTACGTGCTTTGGCGTTACGCGGGATGATCTCGGGGTGGAGTTCGTCAAGGCCTACCCCCCCGCCCGCCTCCGATAGTCCAGCGGCGGATCCCGATCCCCCACCAGCGACACATACTCGAAGTCGCCCCCCACCCGCTCCCGATACTCCGCCGTGGCCGCCGCCAGCAACTCCGCATCCACAAACAGATCCGCCATCGTCATCGCCAGCGTCTTCGCCGCCACGATCATCCCCTTGTTCCCGATCGACATGCCCCCGGCCGCGATCGCCTGCCATGAGTGCGCCGGCGTCCCCGGCACCCACGTCGCCGTCACGATCCCCACCGTGGGCACCACCCAGCTGACATCGGCCACATCGGTCGACCCGCCCCCCTTGCGCGGCATGTACGGCTGCACCTCGGCCGCGCTCTCGAGCGGCACCGGGTTCACCAGGCTCTGCTGAACAATCTCCGCGAACGCCGTCTCGGCTTCGTCGTACACCACCCCGCCCACGCGCTCCAGGTTCGCCTGCGCGCGGCGCTGCAACACCTCGTTGCTCAGCATCGCGTAGAGCCCGTGAATCACCTCGTACTCCATGCGCGTCCCCGTCCCCATCGCAGCCCCCTCCGCCGCTTTCACCACGCGTTCGAAGATCGACCGCACCAGCTCGACCTCCGGGTTGCGCACGTAGTAGTAGACCTCGGCGAAGTCCGGGATCACGTTCGGCGCGTGCCCCCCCGCGGTGATCACGTAGTGGATGCGCGTCTCCTGGGGGACGTGTTCGCGCAGCATGTTGACCATGTGGTTCATCGCCTCGACCCCGTCCAGCGCCGACCGCCCCTCCTCGGGCGCGCCCGCCGCGTGCGCCGAGATCCCGCGGAAGCGGAACTTGGCCGACTTGTTGGCCAGCGAGGTCGAGGGACTCGCGTTGTTGCTGCCGCTCGGGTGCCAGTGGAGGACGGCGTCGACATCGCTGAAGAGGCCACCCCGCACCATGTAGACCTTGCCCGCGCCGCCCTCCTCGGCGGGTGTGCCGTAGAGCCGAACCGTGCCGGGCGTCCCCGAAGACGCCAGCCAGTCCTTGACCGCCAGCGCCGCAGCCACCGATCCCGTACCGAAGAGGTGGTGCCCGCAGGCGTGACCCGCGCGCATCTCGAAGAGGGGCGTGGGCTCGGGGCTCCGGTCCTGGGTGATTCCCGGCAGCGCGTCGAACTCGGCCAGGATGCCGATCACCGGCGAGCCGGAACCCCAGCTGGCGACGAAGGCGGTGGGCATGCCGGCGACGCCGGTCTCGATCGCGAAGCCGGCGCCGGAGAGGTGGGCCTGGAGGAGGGCCGAGCTCTCGACCTCCTGGTAGCCGACCTCGGCGAGGTCCCAGATGCGCTGGGCGGTGGTCGCGTAGGCGGCCGCGTTGGCCTCGACATGGGCGAGGACGGCGTCGTGGGGGGACTGGGCGGAGGTGGGGAGGGGGGGGAGGAGGGCGGCGAGGAGGGCGGTGCGAAGGAAGCGTGTATTCATGGGGTCTCTCCGGATCTGGTGTACGCTCTGGGCGGGGACCCTCCGGGAAGGGCGATGACGATGAGGGTGAGGATAGTCCCAACCGGTGCCGGGGGTCCAGTCGGGCGACTTGCCATACATATGGCTTATATCGTATGGTTATCCCATATCACATCACAATCCAATGCCCGCCTTGGACCGAATCCAGATGAAGACCACGCTCAACCTGAACGACCTGCTCCTCACGAGAGCCAAGCGGTGCGCGGCCCGGAACGGCATCACCCTGACCCGTTTCTTCGAAGACGCACTGCGTGCCAGGCTGGCGGAGGACGACCGGCCGAAACCGCCCTTCGAGCTGGAGCTCGTCACCGTCCGCGGGCTCGCCCCTCCCAGCGTGGATGTCTCCGACCGCGAGGAGCTTCACGACGTCATGAACGGGACATGATCGCGGTCGACATCACAACATCATGATGCCAACGCATCATCGGGTTGGGAACATCGTGATGGAATCCCCCCTGCCCGTACAACCAAACCGCGTAGGGAGTCCGTCCAACAGGTGGTTTCCCGCGCCGCAGACGCGCATTCCGTGTTCACGAGCGCCATCAATGAGGAAGGGACCGACATGCCGACCAACACCCCGCCCAACGCGGCAACCACTCCCGACCTGGCCGGATCGGCCCTCCTGCTGGCCGCAGCCACGGTCCTGACCACGACCGCCCTGCCAGCCCCCCTCAACGCCCTGCCCCAGGAAGCCCCCCAACGCCGTCCCGCCGAAACCGCAATCTTCAGTTCCGCCGGCCACCCCGACAGCCGCCTCTCGGAGATCGGGCGACTCGGGACGGCCTTGTTCCTGAAACCCGGCCGATTCGTCTTCGTCGACACCACCGTGCCCCATCTGGTGTTCGTCGATATCGAGAGCGGCGAGGTGGTGTCGGCCGGCCGCGAGGGTGAAGGCCCCGGGGAGTTCCAGCGGGCGACCCTGCTGAGCCGGAATGGGGACGGTACGGTCTTCGTGTGGGACAGTCGGCAGCAGCGTCTCTCACTGGTGGGCGTGGCGGACGGGCAGGGTGTCGTCACACAACCCGAGTACGACGAGTCGCTGTTCAAGAGCGGCGGGCCGCTCGCCATGTTCGGAGCCGGGAGCCGTCCCGTGGCCGCATACCCCGACGGTACCCTGATCGTCCGCGAAAACCCGTCGCCGACCGGCGATATGTTCGGGATTCCGAGGCGTGAGCCGGGCCCGTATCGCGACACCGTTCACTACAACGTGGCCGCTCTCGGCGCGGAGAAGCGCCTGTTGGCCGAAATGCTCGGCACGGAGAGCTTCAGTTCGGTATCAACAGGGGGATTCCAGTCCACCGGCTCGTTGATCTTCGGGCATGAGTTGCTGCAGCAGCAGGTGGGAGAGCACCTCGCCGTCGCGCAGACTGACCTGGGTTCGGTTCGGGTTTTCGACCGATCGGGGGCTGTCGTCGTGGAGATACCGTTGCCACCCGGCAAGAGAGCATCGGAGGGCCAAATCGAAACCGCGCGCGACCGCCGCATCGCGTCGACCGAAACAATGGTCGGCAACATCGGAGAAATGGTCGGCAGGATAGCCGAGGAACGGGGTGAGGAATTGAGACGGCCCAGGGGACTCGAGAGCAGCGGCGATCGTCTGGGCGACCTTCCGGCCAACGAGATCGCACCCCCGGTCGACCGCATACGGGGCGACATGGACGGGAGACTCTGGATGCGCCTCTTCGATCCCGCCAACACGGGTGTCGATCCCGGCAGCGTGAGCGAACAATGGCTGGTGTGGGACATCTCCGGGCCGCGGCTCCTCTTCACGGTCGTACTGGGCCCGGGTGATCTGTTCCTGGATGCCGCCGGGGACCGGGTGCTGCTTCGTACCCGGGACGAGTTCGATGTGGACTACGTGGTTGTCAGGGAAATCGTGAGATAAGTGACTGAAAGCGACGCGCCGGAGTCTCGGGGATTCGGATGGGGTCCAATGCGCACAATCGCACTCGTTCCGGTGATCCTGCTCTCAACTGCGGTGCCGGCCGCCAGCCAGACGACCCTTGGCGTCCGGGCGGGGGTGGGAAATGCGTGGATGGCTGTTCCCGGAAACGTCGCATTTGCGCCGTGTCCGCCGGAAACGGATTGTCCCAGTGCCGCGGAGGACGCTGTTCGGGGGCTCACCTTCGGAGCCGACTTCGACATCCCGGTCTCCGGCTCCAGCGGTGTTTTCGGTCTTCGTATTGGCGCCGCCTACACAGATAAGGGCGGTGCGGGGTCCGGATACGACGCCAACGGAGAGCCCGACAGCGTGACCCTCTCGACGAGCTACCTCCAGTTCTCAATGCTTCTGCGCGCCCGGGCATTCTGGACCGCCGAACGATCGCCGTCGATGGTTTTCCTTGTCGGCCCCTGGGTGGGGAGCCAGCTGTCGTGCGAGAGGGAAGGCAACGTGGCAGCGAACTGTGAGGTGACCGACGCCGGCATCGCCGTGGGCGCAGGGGTGGAGCTTGAATTACCCGGCAGTTCGCGTGCGAGAGTCAGCATGGAAGGAATCTACTACCGGGGCCTGAGAGAGCATTCGGGGTACTACGAGACGACGAGGTTCGCGGCGATGCAGTTGGGCTTCGCCTACAAGATCGGCTGAGCCCTGCTTGACTCGAGCGGCATTGTCGCTCACCAGGCCCTACAGTACCCCCGGCGGGTGGGTCGATCTAGTTTCGTTCCCATGCCCCACCGCCCCCAAGTCCGAGTCGCCGCCGTCCAGCCCCGCGGCTACCCCTTCGACTCCGCCGCCGCCATCGACCACCTCTGCGCCACCACCGCCGAGGCCGCCGGCCAGGGCGCCGAACTCGTCCTCTTCCCCGAAGCCTTCATCGGCGGCTACCCGTGCGGCCTCTCCTTCGGCACCGCCGTCGGAGGCCGCAAACCCGCCGGCCGCCGCACCTTCGGCCGCTACCACGACGCCGCCATCCCCGTGCCGGGACCCGAGACGGGACGAATCGGCCAAGCAGCGGCAGCCGCGAACGCCTACGTCGCCGTCGGCGTGATCGAAAGAGACGCTCCCCGCGCCCCGGGCACCCTCTTCTGTACCCTACTCTACTTCAACCCGGACGGAACCCTGGCGGGCCTGCACCGCAAGCTCAAGCCCACCGCCGCCGAACGCCTCATCTGGGGCGAGGGGGACGGGAGCACGCTGCCGGTGATCGAGGCGCCCTTCGCGAAGGTCGGTGGCCTGATCTGCTGGGAGAACTACATGCCGCTCGCGCGCATGGCCATGTACGGCAAGGGCGTCGAGATCTACCTGGCGCCCACCGCCGATTCGCGCGACCGCTGGCAGGCCACGCTCAGGCACATCGCGCTCGAGGGGCGCTGCTTCGTGATCGGGTGCAACCAGTTCGTCACCAAGGCGCACTACCCGCCGGACATCGAGATCCTGGACGAGTTCGAGGACTGGCCGGACGTGCTTTCGCGCGGGGGGACGTCGATCTACAGTCCGCTGGGCGAGACGGTGGCGGGGCCGCTGCTGGGCGAGGAGGGGATGCTGGTTGCGGATCTGGACCTTGGCGACATCGCGCGCGGCAAGTTCGACTTCGACGTGATCGGGCACTACGCGCGGCCGGATGTGTTTCAGTTGCGGGTGAACGAGGAGGCGATGGCGGGGGTGGAGGTTGAATGTGAATCCTCCTTTCCCCCGGTGGTGGACTCTGTTCCATCGGCTGCGTTGACGGAGAGCGGAGAACCCTGACGTTCTCCCGGATCGTACTCCTGCTGACGCCCGCTTGGACAGTTGCCGGATCTTTGGATTGCATAAGGGTGACACGGTGTCACCGTTTCCCTTTCCCGCAGGTTGATGAGGCGGCATCCAGTCGGCCGCGAGCATCACCGTTGTCGGCGAAGATCGACATGGAACTCGTTCAGAGTGTCGCAGACGGGGATGACATCCCCCGCATCGGTGATTCGGAAGCGTATGCGAGGGACAGCACCGGTCGGATCTTCACCTGGTATTTCGGTTCTCCTGGGATAGTCAGCGTCTTCGGGCCCAACGGTGCCGTTGTGGTTACGTTGCGCGGCGAAGACCTGATGCCTGGAGAGTCCGGCCTTCAGGGCCCCCTTGGCATCCTGTCGGGCATCGTGGTTACGGCGGGCGACACCGTTCACATCTTTGACAGGTCCAGACAAGTACATTGGACGTTCAATCCATCTCTCGAACTGGTTCGGCAGTCGCCCGTTCCGAGACGGCCCCATTGGGGAAGCCAAGCCCAGACCACGGGTGGTCAATGGGTGATTAGCGCCGACATTCGTACCGATACGGAAGTCGGGTGGCCACTACATCTGATCGGGCCCAGCGGGGAGGCGGCCAAATCGTTCGGGACGGAAACGCGCCTCTACCGGCAGGACGTCCCCAGGTCGGCCTGTTGGCGGCGCGAGCCGAGGAGGGCGGCCGGGTGCAGACCGGCCACGTTATTTGCTTCCAACAAGCGAGAGGTCAGTCTTGACACAGGAATGGTCGCCGATAGG
>JAPPGM010000166.1 GCA_028874995.1 Gemmatimonadota bacterium
TACCATCTTGGCACATCGCGATGCCGTCGGGAGGGGGCGTCCACTCCATCGGCTTAGGACCAATAACAGGTCCTGAGCCAGCCCGGCGAACGCCGCCGAAACGCCTCTCCGGGCACCGCCCGGAACAGCCTCGACCGGGCCGTCGTGGGCAACCCCCATCGGCATCGCTGGACCGCACATCCAAGTCACTCCCAACCTCTCTCCGAATACGGGATGCCTTCCGCGATCTTGAGGAGCGCTTCGGCCAGGTAGGTGACGATCGGACCGGGGAGCCCGCGGAGGTCGAACCAGCGCCAGCCGGCGCACTTGTCCGGCTCGCGGTTCAGGATGTCTCCGGTCCACTTCCACGCCTCGAAGAACAGGGCGATGCGCCCTTCGTCGGTGTGGTGGTGCATGGCGTGCACGAATCTCAGATCGGCGGCCTCGACGACGACACCCGTCTCCTCGGCGGCTTCCCGGATCAAGCCGGCGGTGACCGCTTCACCGTCCTCCAAGTGTCCCGATGGCACGCCGTACATTCCATCCGCGAACCCGGTCCCGATCCGTCGTCCGAGCAAGACCTGTCGATGGCGGCGAAGGATCAGATGGAGATCGACGCAGCAGGAGTATCTCAGGGACAAGCGCAATCACCTCCGCTCGCGGGCCGTTGCCGATCTGCCATCACGGACTGAACGCGAACACCGGACCTGCCGCTGGTCAAGCGGTTTCGGCCTACCCTTACCCCTCGGGGACCCGAGTTCGTCGATTCTCGGCCATCCTGTGGCCCGTAGATCAACCGAAAGACCCTTGGATAGACCGGAAACGGCTTCCGAGTTCCGGTTGCGGGGTCGGGTCAGGTCTCGGCGCTCGCTCTCCCCGCCAGATACGCCGCCCAATCGTCCATGAGCCGACGCCTCCGCTCGAACAGGTCGGTACGCCGGTACGCGGCCTCGACCTTGTTCTGGACCACATGCGCCAGCGCCGCCTCGACAACCTCCCGGGGATGGTCCGTTTCCTCGGCGGCCCAGTCCCGGAACGACGACCGGAACCCGTGCGGCACCGCCGCGATCCCGTGCTTGCGGATCAACTGCCGCAAACGCTGTTCGATGAGGGGCCGCCCGTTCGACCGCATGAACACCAACCGGCTGTCCTCGCCGCCCAGCTTCCGGGCCTCGGCAAGGATCTCCACGGCGCGGCCACACAGAGGCACCCGATGCTCCCGCTTCGCCTTCATGCGCCTCGCGGGCACCGTCCACACCCTCTCGCCCAAGTCGATCTCCGACCATTCCGCCCAACGCACCTCGCCCCACCGCGCTGCCGTCAGCACCAGAAACTCGAACGCCAGCCGGGCCACCGGCATTCCGTCCGTCGTCCGTACCCTCCTGATAGCCGCTCCAACCTCCCGGTGAGGGAGCGCCTTCATGTGCTTCACGACCCGGTTCTGCGGCCCGAGCACCGACCGGACCCGGTCGCAGGGGTTGTCGGTCCGGTACTCCATCGCCACCGCCCACTCGAACACCGAACGCATGCGCTGATGCACCGACTGCGCCGTGGACTTCTTCGAGTGCCAGATCGGGGTCAGGATCTCCAGTACGTCGGCCGTAGCCACCTCCGAAACCGCGATGTCGCCGATCCGGGGGAAGGCGTAGCGCCGCAGAGTCGATAGCCACTCCTTCCCGTGCCGCTTGCTGCGCCATCCGGCCTGTTTCTGCTTCAGGACGCGCCCGGTCGCCTCGGCGAAGCTGGGGACGCCCCGCGCCCGTCGCCGTTCGGCGAGCGGATCGCCGCCCTCTCGGGCGAGCTTCCGGTTGGCTCTCGCCTTCTCGCGGGCCTCGGCGAGAGAAACCAAGGCGACGCTGCCAAGTCCGAAGTCGCGGCGGCGGCCGCGAATGACGAGGCGCTGCACCCAGCTCCGGGCACCGCTCGGTTGGACGTAGAGATAGAGTCCATTGCCGTCGCAATGCCTCCCGGGACGTGCGGAGCGCACGAAGGCAGCCGAGAGCCGCTTGTGGGGGTGGCGGCCCTTCGGCTTGGTTTTCCGGGTCGGAGTGGGTGTTGGGGTTACGTCATCCATTACCTCATAATATGTGGGATCGGATCGGAAGTCAAGGAACGTGGCGGGAGCCCGAGCGCGGGCATGTGAAGATATAAACCCATGAACAGCAATGATATAAAATACTTACCGGAACATCGTTGGACGCTACTGGATGTCACTATGCTACAGTGACGGTGACGGTGACGGCATCGGATCCCGAGGGCCTGGCGGCTACGGTAGTTTTCCGGGTGACGGTTCCGAACCGGGCGCCGGTGGCGGTGGGCACCTTGCCGGACATCGAGGTGGAGGTGGGCGATGAAACGTCGGTGACGGTGTCGCGGTACTTCGCGGACCCGGACGGAGACTCGCTCGCCTTCGGGGTCGGGTCCTTCGACGAAGCTGTCGCGACGGCCCGAGTCGGGGACGATCGGTTGACGGTGCGTGCCATTGCCAAGGGATCCTCCGCGATCACGGTGACAGCGACGGATCCGGAGGGGCTGGCCGCGGTCCTTGCCTTTCAGGTGAGGGTGCCGAACCGTCCACCGCGGGTGACCGGGACGCTCCCCGACATGCGCGTCGAGGTGGGGGAAACAGCCGAGGCCGACCTGATGGAGCACTTCACGGAGCCCGATGGCGACGAGCTGGTCTTCGCGGCGAAGTCGTCGGATCCCGCCGTGGCCACCGCGAGCGTCGTCGGTGACCGGGTGATGGTTGGTGCCGTTGCCAAGGGCGTGGCGACGGTCACGATCACCGCGGCGGACTCCGAAGGCCTGACGGTCGAAGAGAGCTTCCTGGTCACGGTGCCGAACCGTCCGCCACGGGGGACGCACCCTCTTCCCGACCTCGAGTTGCAGGCGGGTGAGGAGTCGGTCACGGACCTGACGGAGCACTTCGCGGATCCGGACGGGGACTCGCTTCGCTTCATTGCGGAGTCCTCGGATTCCACCGTCGCCGTCGCACGCGCCTCCGGAGGCCGCTTGACGGTGAGCGCCCTGGCACGGGGCACGGTGACGGTGACGGTGACGGCATCCGACCCCGAGCAACTGGCCACGGCGGGGGCATTCGAGGTGACGGTTCCGAATGGCCCGCCGCGGGTCCACACTCCGATCTCCGACCGCCCCCTGGCAGCGGGTGGAGTGATCGAGATGAGCCTCCTGGACCACTTTTCGGACCCCGACGGAGATTCGCTGGCCTTCAGGGCCTGGTCGTCCGATTCGTCGGTGGTGTCCGTCGATGTGGCGGGTAGCGGACTGACCGTCGAGGCAATCGCGAAGGGCCACGCCGTGATCACGGTCACGGCCACGGATCCCGCGAGTCTGGAGGTGGCATCGAACTTCACCGTCAGGGTGCCGAACCGGGCGCCGCGGACCGTGCGCACCATCGGCGATCAGAGCGTCGGCAAGGGAGGCGGAACCACTCTGAGGCCCTCGCGCTACTTTGCCGATCCGGATGGAGACACTCTCTCGTTTGCGGCAAAGTCGTCCGACACGACGATTGCGTCGGTCCGGATTCACGGCGCCGGGATACGGATTCGCGGCATCGAGGTGGGCAGGGCCACGGTCAGGGTCACGGCGACCGATTCCGAAGGCCTGGCCGCCGCGCAGAGCTTCGGCGTCACGGTCGTGCGACGCAATCGCGCGCCGAAACCCGAGGGCTCCATCCCGGACCAGTCCCTGGAGCCGGACGGTGAATTGACCATGGAGGTGTCCGAGTTCTTTAGCGATCCGGACGGAGACGACCTCACCTTCGCGGCCGAGTCCTCGGACGCCGCGGTGGCGACGGCCGCCATCTCCGGCGACGTGCTGACGATCGTCGCCGTCGCCGTCGCCACCGGCACCGCCACGGTCACGGTCACGGCCACCGACCCCGGCGGACTGCATGCCACGCAGAGCCTGACGGTGACGGTGGCCCCGACCCCTGGAAACCGGCCCCCCCGGCGCGTCGGCAGAATCGTCGACCGGGGTTTGTACGAAGGTGACGAGATCTCCTTCGACATATCCGGTTACTTCACCGATCCCGACGGGGACCAACTCACCTTCGCCGCCGCCTCCTCGAACCCCGGGGTGGCCGCGGCCGCCGTCTCGGGCAGCGAGTTGACGCTCAACGCCGTCTCGGCCGGTGTTGCGAACGTTGCGGTCAGTGCGACCGACCCCGGCGATCTTTCCGCAACCCAGCTCTTTGCGGTTCGGGTGAGGCAAAGGGGGGTGGCGGGGGACTTCGACATCTCCCTCCACTTCACCGACGCCGTACCGGCCGCCCACCGTCCGACGCTGGAGGACGCGGCCTCCTGGTGGCAATCGGTGCTTTCCGACACGGAATGGCCGGATGTCGCCGTCAACGGTACCACCGAATGCCGGGACGTAGACGTGCCCCTGGAAACCGTTGACGACCTGGTCATCCTGGTGGACCTGGTCGAGATGGACGGCGAACTGGGCACCGCGGCGCGGGCCGGTGTCTGCGTCAAGCGCGACGAAGCGGATGCATTCGCTCCGGTACTTGGATACGTGAGAATCGACAAGGCCGACATCGACGTACTCGCGCAGTACGACGACCTCTGGGAGGTCATGGTCCATGAGATCACCCATGTGCTGGGCTTCGGTGTCCGCTGGGTGAACATGGATCTGCTCGATCAGGAATCCGATCCCCATTTCACCGGCGCAAGCGCGCTCGCCGCCTTCAACGCCGCGGGCGGTGCCGACTACACGGGCGCCAAGGTGCCCACCCAGCCGGGCCAGGGCCATTGGCGCGAGTCGGTCTTCGGGTCGGAACTGATGACTTCTTCCCTTTTCATCGACCGGCGGGAGCCGTTGAGCGCGATCACCCTGGCGGCGCTGATCGACATGGGGTACCACGTCGACCTCTCATACGCCGACGACTACGAGCTGGACGGGGTGGAGGCCGACGTGTCCGGTGTGGATGCGCGACCGGCCTTCGACTTCAGCGACGACATCGGTCGCGGACCCGAGATCATCGTCGACCGGGACGGGAACATCCTGCGGGTCATCCGCGGCCGCTGACTGCGGCAAGGGCCGCCCTCGGGCGCACACCCCACAAACCGACGGTGCCCCGGCGTAGCGTCGCCACCCTCCCCTTGCTATCCTCCAATCCCTGCCACCGCAACGACGACCGCTTCCACGAGGACGACCATGACACTCCGGATCAACGACATAGCCCCGGACTTCGACGCCGAGACCACCGAAGGCCCCGTCAGCTTCCACGACTGGATCGGCGACGGCTGGGCGATTCTCTTCTCCCATCCCAAGGACTTCACCCCCGTGTGCACCACCGAACTCGGCACCATGGCCGGACTCAGGGGCGAATTCGCGAAACGCAACTGCAAGGTGCTGGGGATCAGCGTGGACGGGGTCGCGGATCACAAGGAATGGTCCTGGGATATCGAGCGCTCACAGGGTCATGCGATCAACTACCCGCTGGTCGGCGACCCGACGCTCGAGGTCGTGAAGCGCTACGACATGCTGCCGGGCGACGCGGGTGACACCAGCGAGGGGCGCACGCCGATGGACAACGCCACCGCCCGCTCGGTCTTCGTAATCGGTCCGGACAAGCGCATCAAGGCCACGCTGACCTACCCCATGAGCACCGGCCGAAACTTCGCCGAGATCCTGCGTCTGCTCGACTCGGTGCAGCTGACCGCGAAGGAGCAGGTCGCCACCCCGGCCAACTGGGAGCAGGGGGACGATGTGATCATTCTTCCGGTGGTATCGGACAAGGATGCGAAGGAGAAGTACCCGGAGGGCTGGGAGCAGCCGCTGCCGTACATGCGGATCGTACCGCAGCCGGAGTAAGGGCCTCACACACCCCCTCCGGGGCGCAACCCTAACGTAACGTCAGGGTTTGGAAACTTCGCGGCCGGTCACGTAGACGTGGAGGTTGGGGATGCGGATCGGGTCCGCCAGCCGCATCCGCCACAGAATCGCGCCGCTGACCCCGTCCGGACCCAGCACCCCCTCGGTCCCGAGCGCTTCACGGTACACGAAACGCGCTCCGCCGCCGGGCAGTCCGTTGTCCGCGTTGAGAATCTCGGGGGCGAACTCGGCGAAAGCGTCGTCCATGCCGCTCCCGAACTTGCGGATCTCCACCTCGATCGGCCCGGCGATGGGCGTGGCGGACACGTTCTTCAGCCGGATCCACAGGTCGAGGATGCCGGTCTCCGCGTCGTAGCGCCCCGGGTCGTTCACCAGCTCGATGCGGCCGGTCACGTCGATCGGCTCGCCGGCCTGGACGGCCGGCGCGGGGGCGTCGCCATGCTCGATCCGCACCTGCGCGGTGTAGACCTGGTACGTTCCCGAACGCGAGTCGGCCCAGACGGGGTGGAAGTGCCCGTCGGCCGTCGTCGTGAGGCCCATGTAGTCGCCGCCGTTCACCCAGCGTGAGGCCGCGGAGAGGAGGCCGACCCGCAGCTCACCGTCCGGGCCGCTGAACGCCGTCGGCGAGGGAAGCAGGTTCCCCGAGCCCATGGGCCGGGAGAGCGCGCTGGAAACGCGGTGGGGTTCCGTGAACGTCTCGCCACCGTCGACTGAGGCGGCGAAGTATTCGTGGAACGCAAACTCCCCGGACGGCGCGTCCCGGGTGTCGTACCAGGTCACCCCCAGCACACCGTCGTTGTTGACCGCGATCGCGGGCTGAAACTGCTCGGCTCCCTGCATCCCGTGCGGTGCCACCGGCTTCGGATCGCTCCAACTCGTGCCGCGATCGTCGGACCAGGCGATGACCACGCGGGGCGGACCCTCGGCGTAGTCCGGCCACACCGCATAGGCGCGGTCCCGGAAGCGCTCGCTTCGGTCCACGGCGTAGAGGACCCAGGATCCGCCGCGGAATCGGTCGCTGCCCTCCCTGGCCCCGCGGAGCTGGTCGCCCGTCATCTTCACCGGACCGCGCATGGGCTCGGAGAAGGTGACGCCTCCGTCCGTCGAGACGACCGTCCAGATGCGCGATTCCGTCCAGGCGGCCGTCTGCTCCGGCGTGAACGGGAAGTCGACGAACGGCACCATGATCGCCCCGTCGTGGAACACCAGCATGGGATCCACGTTGAGCCCCCGTTCCCCCCCGCCGTCGATGAACTTGACCGGACCGATCCAGCTTCGGCCGTCGTCCTCGGAGCGGAACACCCCGAGGCTGTACTCGAGGCCGCCGTACAGCACGCTCATGTAAAGGCGTCCGGCGTAGCGGCCCGTCGTCCGGTCGGCCACGAGCATGGGGTGGTCGTACGAGGCGCCCAGGCTGTAGGCATCCGACCATGTCCGCCCTTCGTCCTCGGAACGGTACGAGTGCAGGAATGCCCGCGTGCGCCCGGTCTCGTCCGGCCCGATCGCGAGGGTCGCGAAGATCGCCGTTCCCGCCGGAGTGAACGCGACCTGCGGATCCCCGCCGCCCATTTCCTTCTGTTCGGCGAAGGTGATGTCCTCCCACACCACGCCGCCGTCATGGCTCACATAGGCCTTCGTGGCCGCGCCGCCGTCGGGGCGCGTGAAGGTGATCACGCCGGCGAGCAGGTTGCGCGGGTTCTTCGGATTGGCCGCCGCCATGACCTCGACGTGGGGACGGTCGCCGTCCCGACTGACCAGGTAGTCCGGGCCCACGACGATCCGGGGCCCGGTCCTCACCTCCTGGGCGACGCTGTCCGCGCCGGGGGCCAGAAGCGCGGCGAGCAGGACCGGGAGACGGAGTTGGGAGGTCAGGCTCGGCATCTCACAAGCCTACGGAATCAGCCTCCGCGCCCGCGGCCGCACAAGGAACAGCCCCTCACGCCGGCTCGACAGCAGCACCGTCCCGCTCTCGAAGTAGGGATACACGCTCCAGGTGCCGTCGAACCCCGCCTCGTCCGCGCTCCAGGGAGTCGTGTCGAAGTACCCCAGCTCGACGGGGTTTTCCGGATCGCTGATGTCGAGCACGCGCAGTCCCGCCCGGTTGTTCGACATGTAGAGGCGGTCGCCGCGGACGTACATGTTGTGATCCGTGACTTTCGTGGGGCTGAAGTACTCCTTGATCAGGATTGGGTCGTCCAGATCCGCCAGGTCCCAGATCAGGGTGCGCGTGGCTTCGACCACGCCGCTCACCTCGTCGAGCTCGTCGTTCGAGTAGAAGTAGCGGTGGTCTTCCGTCAGCCAGCCCTGGTGCGCGTAGGCCACGTTGGGGTAGTCCGCCTTGGCGACCGCGATGGGGTTCTCCTTGTCGGTCACGTCCGCCACCGAGAGCGCGGTCTCGTTCGAGTTCACGCAGATCTCGCGGCCGCGGTAGTCCTCGTCGGGTCCGTGGTAGATGACGCACTGGGTGTCGTGCGAGTTCCCCGTGTTCGAGCGCCCGGTGTTGGCGTGCGCGAAACACCCCGCGAAGACCGGGTTGAGGGGGTCGTTGATGTCCACGATGTGCGAGCCGCCACCGCAGGTCTCGCCGCCGCCCGAGGACCCCACCAGGTACGCGTACCCCGTCTCCTCGTTGATCGCCACGTTGTGCACGGATCCGATGTCCGTGTACATGGCGGTCGCTTCGAACTCGCGGGGCTCGGTGACGTCGCGCAGCTCGGTGAGGTCGAGGACCTGCATGCCGTGCGCCCCGGCGCCGTCGGCGACGATGAACGCGTGGTCCTTGAAGACCTTGATGTCGCGCCAGGTGCTGGCCGGGCTCCCATCGGTCCTGGCCAGGTTGCCCAGGTAGCGGGGGTTGTAGGCGTCCGTCACGTCGACGAACGATGTCCCGTCCATCCGGCCCACCAGCGCGTACTCCCGTCCGCTCTCCGGGTCGGTCCAGCCCCAGACGTCGTTGAGGCGGGCGCCCCTGGCGGCGCCGATTTCCTCGCGCGGCAGGAACGACAGCAGGTCGACGTGGTCGCAGTCGTAGTCGGCGGCCTCGCCCTCGTCGCAGGCGATCTCGCCGCCGGTGATGGCGGGGAGCGGCGTGTAGTCGGCGACCAGACGGGCGGCGTTCACCCAATCACCCGACTCGTCGGACAGCACCGTCACCGCGCCCATGCCGAAGTCGGCGCCCGGGTATCCCAGCGCCGCGATGCCGTCGCCCAGCGCGACCGCCTGGAAGAACATGGGGCGTCCACCGTCGCCGGCGTCGCTTAACCTGGAACTGCCTGCCAGGGACCATTCGTCGTTCAGGCGGGCGTAGGCGAAGACCTGTGTGCCGTCTCCGACCAGCAGCATGCCGCCGTGAACCGCGAGGGACGAGCCGAAGACACCCTGGCTCTGCCCCTCCTCGACGGGCAGCGTGCCTGCCGCCGTCCAGACCCCGTCGACCTTCAGGAAGCGATGAACGGCTCCGGTCCTGACGACGCCTTGGTCGGGGCTCCGCGTGACCCGCATTTCGCTGACCAGGACTTCGCCCCCGTACGCTGCGATCGTCACGCCGAAGCTTCCCGCCCCTTCTTCGGAACCCGGGCGCTCCAACACCGCCGGATCGCCCCATCCCTCGCCGCCGCTCATCCGCTCGAAGACGCTGACGGTGCCCGCTGAAGGGTTGCCCGCAACGAGCAGGTCACCGTCCAGGGCGAGCGCCGCGCCGCCGAATCCCGCCGGCCCTTCGAGCGTGAGCGTGCCGCGGTGCGACCACCGTCCGTCCGCTCCCACTTGAAAGATGGCCAGCGCGCGGTCGCCGTCCGCGTTCACCGCGGTGACGACCAGGTCGGCCGCCGATGCCGCCATGGCGCCGCCGAGCCCGCTCAGCCCGGAGACCGTGAGCGTCTGAACCGGGGTGGCCTCCGGGTTGCCCACGTCGGCCAGCCGGTACACGTGGACGCGGCCGCCATCGGCCCCGCCGGCGCCTATCATGAGGAAATCGCCCGCGCGGGCCAGCGACTTGCCGAAGGCGTCCCGCACCGAGGCGCCGGGTCCCTGCAAACTCGCCACTTCCACCCAGCCGCCACTCCCCCGGGCGTAGGCACGGACGGTGCCGGGTTCGCGCTCGTGTGCGGCTTCGCCGACCAGGACCTGGCCGTCGGCCACGACGACGGCGCCGCCGAAGGCCTGGGCGGCGGCGGGGGTGGGCAGGGCCGCGAGCAACGTGGCTGCGGTGACGATCCCGATCAGGGCGACAACGGGACTCGGTCGCCTGGACCGGTAGCGGTTGACGGAACAAGCGTCCGCCAGGAGTTCGAACAAACGCACGGCGAGATCCTCCGCTCGGCAGGTGGGAATGGGTTCGGTAATCTATGCCGCTCTTGGCCGACGGTCGACATGTAATGACTACTTTCCAATATGTAAAGCGTAGTGTACATCCAACCGGCCCCCACCACCGGCTGGACGCCGTGGCGACCCTCTGGGCTAACGAAGCCCCTCCGGCAACCGCCTCACGACCACCTCCGGTACGTCCAACTCGTCGATCTCCAGGTAGGCGGCCAGGCCGTCCGGTCCAAAGGCCACGGGCATGGCCGCGCTCGGCAGTGTCCCGACATAAGCGCCGACCGGCGTGATGATGTCGATCGGAGCCGGCCTGCGCGGTCGCGGCCTGTCCTGGGCGGGAGCGAAAGTCCCCGACAGCATCGTTTCGAAGTCCAGATCGGGGAATCCGTCGGCGGGGACGCGTGCCACCCAGATGTTCCCCTCCCAGGTGGTCTCGAGCACCTCGATGAGCGGGATGTTCCCGCTGAACCTCGCCTCGCCGATACGCGAGACCAGCCTGTCGATGCCGCCGACGAGCCCGAACATCCCTTCCCCCGAAGCGGCCGCCGCCTCCCTGAAGCCGCGTTGGAGGTATTTCGTGTATTCGTCCAGGCGCCGGTCGGTCCAGGGTCGCGGGGCCAGGCGGCGAACCAGGATGCGGGACACTTCAGGGGACGGCCCCGTGATCCGAATGGCGTAGTCCGGCGAATGCGAGATTGCCACGGCTCCGCCCGGGAGCGCCCCGAACAGGAACTGCGTATCGAAGCCCGAATCGTCATCCCTGCTCAAGACGTCACTGACCGTGTCCTCCCTGCTGTCCTCCTCGCCGAGGTGCAGGCGCAGGACCTGCCGGGGACCGTCGACGACCTTGATCGACCCCTGTCGGGTCACGGAATCGATCTGCACTTCCCACACCCAGGTGACGCGCAGGATCAGATCACCCGTCCAGCGGTCCGCCTTGCGCAGCCTGGGACTCCAGGCCGGTGTCTCGGCCGGAGTGCGGTTGTGGTTCGGTCCGACCCCCGGATACCGCACCATGCGCTCGAAACTCCCGCCCGGTGCGAACACATGATAGGCGAAGTGTCCGTTGTCCGGCACCACGGTGCGGCCGTCCGGGAGCGCGAACGCCTCGGTCGCGTCGCGGAATTCCCCCGGGCCCTCCCCCTTCCGGCCGAAGCGCCTGACCAGGTTCCCTCGGGGATCGACGACGATCACTTCCAGTTCGTCTCCCGACAGGTCGGCGATGTGGAGGTTCCCGCTCGCGGCGAAGCTCAGGGAGGTGACCGTCGTCAGCAGTTCCCAGTCGGAGCCGCCGCCGATGCGGTAGACCTCGGGGAAGTCGGCTTCGAGGAGCCGGTCTTCGACGGGCAGTTCGACGACCTGCTGGGCGTGCGCGGATCCGGCGGCCGCCAGGGCGATCGTGATCCGGGCGGGAATGCGGGAAGAGGACAGGCTCATGCACAAGAATACTCACTGCTCCAACCGTTGTGCCAGACCCGCCGCCGTCTACCGTGGACGAACGACGAATAGCCCACCGCCGCGGCGCAATGCCGACTTCGCGGCGGGGATGGAGCGGGTGCTCGGACATGACGCCAGGCAGGGAGCGGAGTCAATCGAGCCGTGGCGTCCCAATCGAGCATGCGGCTGTCCCTGGATTTGCCGCGGCGGTGGGCGGGCGGTTTGATCACAGGCCCATCCGAGCATCAGCGCCCCAAATCCCCGGTCCGCAGTCCCATCGGGGCTTCGGCGTCCCAAATCGTCTGATCACAGGCCGATTCTACTATGGACGGTTTTGGATTCGCGGTCTCGCGGCGTCGGGGACCACTTCCACAATGGACCCCCAGAGGCCACTGCAAGGCCCCAGGAACGCGTCCGTCGGCCTTGTGACCCATTCGCGTTGCCTCCACCCCCGGTTTTCGCTTCCTGAACCGTCGAACGAGGCCGAAATCACGCCGCGTATATTGTAGCAGGCGGGACCCCGTGTCCCTCCGGCAACCCTTTGCCTCACTTGCATTTCAGGAGACTCGACCCATGTCCGACGACCTCTTCGAACTCGGCGAACGCATCGCCCAACTCGCCGCCCGCATCAACATCGCCACCTACGAGATGCTCACCCTCGTCGCCGACTTCGACCGGCGCGAGGGGTGGGCCGACAACTTTACTTCGTGCGCCGA
>JAPPGM010000161.1 GCA_028874995.1 Gemmatimonadota bacterium
AGAGCAGACGGCTGTTAACCGTCGGGTCGCAGGTTCGAGTCCTGCCGCGGGAGTTTGCAGAGATAGGGCTTCACGGTGTCGCCTCGATTCGTGATCGAATCCAGTCGCCTACCGCTTGCTCGTCCAACGTTCCGGCCGCCAATCCCACCATCTTCTCGACCACTTCGTCCTCCGGCGCAACGAACGCGGATCCGTTGAGGCCGAGGAAGATGGCGCCCGTCAGAAACGCGACCCGCTTGTTTCCGTCCCGGAATGGATGACCGGCGCAGATCCCGAAGACGTAGCAGGCGGCCAGGTGTGCAAGATCGGTCTCGGGCTCGTAGCTCCACCGGTGCCTGGCTCGGGCCAGCGCAGCTTCCAGGGCGTTGTCGTCCCGAATGCCGATCAGGCCGCCGTGTTCGCGGATCTGGTCGAGTTGGACGGCCTCGATGACCAGCCGGGGGATCCACCGAGGCTCCGGCCGCGTCACTTCGCGAGTTCTCTAAGGGCCCTCCGGTATTGCTTCTGGGCGGTGGCCGCCAGCGCGAGTCCTTCTTCCACATCCGGATCGTAAGGGGTCAACAGTATCCCGTTTGTGGTCTCAACGGCCAATACGTCGTCACCTGCCTCGAGGTGCAGACGTTCCGCCATGTCCTTCGGCAGGGTGGCCCCAACGGAGCCCCCCATTCGGCGCAGCTTCACATTTCGGACCATGTTTCCCTTCTCCGGTGAATAGCACTCCAATGCTACTGGATTCCGGTTTGGCCGACAAGTGACACCGAACCCTCGTGGGGGGAGGGAACGAGCCATTGCGGTGTCGGTAGCCACCCGGAGGGCGCCACCCTATTCTCACCCTCCCCACGCAACGCCCCGCACGCCGGAGGAAACATGCCACGCCCACTGTCCCCTCTTCCCTTCCAGGCCCTCCTCTTGGCCTCCGTCGCCCTCCTCCTCCTCCCCCTCCCCACCCTCGCCCAGGACACCGGCGCGGACGACCCCGCCAAGTGGGACGTCACCTTAGCCCGGGGCGAGACCCGCGAGATCGACTTCGAGACCGACGAGGGCACCTGGATGTCCGTCGACATCTCTCCCGACGGGCAGTGGATCGTCTTCGACCTCCTCGCACACGTCTACCGCGTCCCCGCGGGCGGCGGCCGGGCCGAGTGCCTCACCCAGGAGAGCGGCGTCGCGGTCAACTATCACCCGAAGTACTCGCCGGACGGACGCCACATCGCTTTCGTCTCCGACCGGAAGGGCCAGACCAATCTCTGGGTGATGGACGCGGACGGTTCGAACCCGCGCCAGGTGCAGTCCAGCCAGGACACGCGGGTCACCATGCCCGAATGGACCGCGGACGGAGAGTACATCCTGGTCGCGCAGGGCGGCGCCATCTGGATGTATCACCGAGACGGGGGGACGGGGATCGAGGTGGTGTCGTCCGAGGGGGGATCGGCGTCGTGGCCCTCCACTTCGACCGACGGACGCTACGTGTACTACCATGTCCGCACCCCGGGTTCGACCGTACCCTGGGCGGTGGACCAGGTGGACGGCGAAGTGGTGCGCGACGTGCTGCAGGGGACGATGAACCTGCGCCGCATGGACCTGGAGACGGGGGACGTGATCCGGGTGACGAGCGGGATTCCATCGCGGCAGTACAGGCTCTCGGGTGGCGGGGGACTGGGCGGCGAGATCTCGCCCGACGGCCGCTACGTCGCCTTCGCGCGCCGGCTTCCCGACGCGACGATCGAGTGGAAGGGACACGAGTTCGGACCCAGCACGGCGCTCTGGATCCGCGACCTGGAGACCGGTGCGGAGCGGATCGCGATGGACCCCATCACGCAGGACATGTCCGAGGGGATGAAGGTCATCCGGTTGTTGCCCGGGTACGCGTGGGCGCCCGACGGCGCCTCGATCGTGATCTCGCAGGGTGGCAAGCTGCGGCGCCTCGACGTGGCCAGCGGCGAAGTCGCGACCATCCCCTTCACGGCGCGGGTGCACCGCGTCATCTCGGAGCAGGCTTACCAGGCCTTCCGGATCGACGACGGGCCGGTTCCGGTGACGTTCACGCGCTGGCAGACGGGGTCACCTGACGGGTCAAAGCTGGCCTTCACCGCCGGAGGGCGCGTCTGGATCATGGATCTGCCGGACGGGACGCCGCGGCGGCTCACCGCCGATGCGGAGAAGCGCTTTGAGTACGCCCCGTCCTGGTCCCCCGACAGCCGGTCGCTGGCCTACACCACCGTCGACGAGAACGGAACCGGCCAAGTGATGCGCATCGGTGCCGATGGGAGCGATCCCCGCCAGGTGAGCAGCGAACAGGGCGAATACGCCCACACCCAGTGGAGCCCGGACGGCGCGGAGATCCTGGCCACGCGCGGCTCCGGCGCGACGGTCCGCTACCGTTCAGTGGCCCACAACCCCTGGTACGACCTGGTGCTCTTTCCAGCCCACGGGCCCGGCGGGGGCGCCGAAACGGGCGACGAGACCGCGGGCGGGACCCCCGGCCAACTCGTGGTCCGCGTTCCCGGCAACTCGCTGCCGACCCGCACCCAGTTCGTGCGCGGATCCTTCGGTCCGGAGGGACGCATCTACTACCGCATCTTGGGCGACTCCACGCGCCTCGTGTCGGTCGCTCGCGACGGCACCGACCGCCGCACCCACCTCGTCCTCCCCTGGGCCGACGAGATCATGATCTCACCCGACGGCCGCCACGCCGCCTTCAACGAGGGTGACAACGCGTACCTGGTGCCGGTCCCCGGCCCGATCGGCGGCGAGTCCGTCCCGGTCGCCAAGAAGAACGGCAAGCTCCCCGTGCGGCAGCTCAGCACACAGGGCGGCATCTTCCCCGGCTGGCGCGACGCGAACACGGTCGAGTTCGGCAACGCGGCGAGCTATTACACACACAATGTGGAAGCGGAGACGACCGACACCTTCAGGATCGGCCTCCAGCTTCCGCGCGGTTCGCTGGCACCCGGCACCGTCGCCATCACCGGCGCGCGCATCATCACCCTCGAGAATCGGCAGGTCATCGACAACGGCGCGCTGGTTGCCACGGATGGCCGGATCACCTGCATCGCGGCAATGGCGGAATGTGACACCTCGGCGGCCGACTACACCATTGACGGAGCCGGCAAGACCGTAATCCCCGGCTTCATCGACATGCACTCGCACTTTTTCCGCGAATACCGGGGGATCATTCCGCCCAACGCCTTCGAGATGGCGGTCGCGCTGGCGTACGGCGTCACCACCAACCTCGACAACTCGCAGTGGTCGCAGGATGTCTTCCCCGCGGCGCAGATGATCGAGGCAGGCGTTCTGGTCGGCCCCCGCACCTACACTACCGGCGACCCCCTCTACCGTGGCGACGGCGGACGACGCAACGAGCTGACCAGCTATGAGGCCACCGAGGACGAGGTCGCGCGGTTGCAGTCGTGGGGCGCAGTGTCGCTCAAGCAGTACCTGCAGCCCCGCCGCGACCAGCGCCAGTGGGTGTCGGACATTGCGCGGAAACGGGGGCTGATGGTGACCTCGGAGGGGAGCGACCTGGCCTTCAACCTGGGCATGATCATGGACGGCCAGACCGCGTGGGAACACCCGATCAGCTACGTGCCGATGTACTCCGACGCGGCTCGCTTCTTCGGGCGCGCCGAGACGGTCTATTCGCCCACCTTCGTGGTCGGCGGACCGGGTCCCTGGAACGACGAATGGTTCTTCCAGGAGACCGAGGTGTGGCGGGACGAGAAACTCCGGCTGTGGATGCCATGGAAGCAGCTGGTTCCGCATTCGCGCCGGGTCTTCAAGCGCCCGCGCACCGACTACAGCTTCCCCATGGTGGCCCAGATCCTGGCCGACTGGATGGCAGAAGGCGCCCGTGGAGCCATTGGTGCGCACGGGCAGCAACATGGCCTGGCGTCCCACTGGGAAGTGTGGATGGCCGCCGAGGCAATGGGGCCGATGGGCGCGCTCGAGCTGGCAAGCGTCGAGGGCGCGTATTTCCTGGGTACCACGGAGGACGTGGGTTCGCTCGCGGCCGGCAAGCTGGCCGACCTGATCGTCCTCAACTCCAATCCGCTCGACGACATCCGGAACACCACCGACATCATGCTTGTAATGAAGGGCGGGATCCTCTACGACGGGATGACGCTCGACGAGCTGTGGCCGAACGCGCGGCCGTACGGTGCACGTCCCTGGTTGCACGAAGAGGTTTGGAGGGCGGGGCCGCGGCCGGTTAACCGGTAGGATGAACCGTGGGGAGCGGGCTCATGAAGCAAGCGACGCATCAAAACCGTCGGACGATCGCGACCCGTTTTGCCAGACCGATTTGGTCGCCACTGACGGTCCTCGGGCTTGCAGTGTGCATCTCCCCCGACGACCCCGCGCCCGAGTCCTTCCCGGACATCGTCGTCGCGCGGCCGGGCGACACTCTGGCCGTCTTCCCCCCGCCCGGCGATACATCGGTGGTCCTGGCCCGGGTGATGTGCGCCAGCGACTCGCGGAGGTCGAAGTCGAGCCCGACGCGCAGCTCAGGCCGTTTCACCGGGTCGAAATGGTGGGGGAAAGGCTCTGGACTGTTTCGGTCGGGATGGTGGACCCTGTCGCGTTCAGCATACCGCTGGCCGATGGGGAGCCCTCGATCAGGGTGCTGGCGGAAGGACTCAACAGGTGGAGGGAAGGACTACGGGTCCTGGACGTCATTGTGCTCGATGACCGTATGATCGTCGCGAGGGATATCGAGGTGATGATCCTGGAGTGGTCGGCGGAATCGGGGTGACCTGTGCCATCCCCGCCGACTCCGGCCCATCGGAAGAGACGCATGATTCCCGGAGCTTTCACAGGTAGCCTTGCTTGCGCCGCAGTCCAGACCGCCCGGGGCCGCTACAGGAAATTCAGTCGAGGGGTGCTTGCGACCCACTCAGCCGCCCTGATGCTCGTGCCGTCACCTGCGGCCACCGCAGGCCAGGACCAGCCACGAACCGTCCTGCCTGAGTGGCACTTGGCGTCCCCCCGCCTCGAGTTCGGCCTGACAACCGACTTGCTCCACGGCGTTACCGATGCCGCACTCTTCGACGATGGCACCCTGGCCATCGCCGATGCCGGAAACTACCGGGTCGTGCTCGTGTCCGAAGAGGGCAACCTGATTCGCGTTCTGGGAAGAGAGGGCGAAGGTCCCGGCGAGTTTGCCAGTCTCGCGAGAATCTTCCATGGAGGCGGCGACACGCTCGTCACCCACGACTGGAGGAGGACACGCGCCGCCATCTGGACGCTTGGAAGCGTGGAGCCGTTCGATTTCAGGTTGCCGATGATCGGTGACTACCAACCCTCCGTTGATGGGGCCGTAAACGGATCCACACTGCTCCTGCGAACCTCGGAATACGAACACTCCGGCCCGGATCGATTGTACGCATCTGAATCAGTGATCGCGCTGCACAGGCCGCGTTTGGGCTCGACCACGACGATTGAACGGCGGCCGGGGCAGTACAACTATCTGATCACTGAAGGGTTTGGCAGCGGTGGAACAGGCCGAACAACGTACAGCATGCCATTCCTCAGCACGGCGCATTTTGCGACGGCCGGGCCCCACTACGGAGTGATTCCGCTGGACAGCACGGTGCTGCTCGTCTCTACCCTGCCGACCCTGCAACGGCGACGTGTACCGCTGCCGATTCCCCCCCGGCCGCTCACCATCGATGTCGTAAGGCACACCAGGGATTCCCTTCTTTCCGGCTTCCAGTCCTCGCAGTGGCCCGGGGCCGCGCGCCGGATTCGCCGGGTGTACAGCGATGATTTTCCACTTCCCGACTACGGTCCGGCAGTGCGCCGCCTCCTGGCGTTTGGTGGCCGTTTCTGGGTCGAACCCCACCGCCAGGCGACCGAAGAATACACTCGGTGGCTCGTGGTCGACCCGGATGCGGGTGCGGTAGTCGCCGAGGTCAACGTACCGGCCGCGGAGAGGCTTCTCTCGGGGAGCGAGCATTCGGTCGTGCTTCTGACGCGTACGCCGATGGACGAGGAATTCGTGCGGGTGCGTGACATCGAGCGGCCTTCAGGCTGACCCGCGAACCACTGATCAGGGGCGTCTGGCGGTCGTCTGGCCGACACTGTCTGGCCATCGAGCCTGTCCGCCCCCGGGCCGCCGGGCGAATCGATTGATCCACCGGACGAGGTCGGCCCGCCGGATGCGGGTGGCGTGGAGCGCGCGTGCCATCTCGTAAAGCGAGATACCGGCGCAGGTGCGAAGGTCCATGAAGCGGGGGGCTGTGACGGCGCTCAGGAGATGCGTGAGCATCGGACGGTCGTGGTCCGATAGATGGGTGGAGCGGAACATGCGGGCGAGACGGGGGCCGTCGGGGCGGTTTGCGATGCCCGCGAGGTAAAGGCCGGAGAGATCGGCGAGGTAGGCGTGGGCGGCTCGTTGCCCGTCCGGTGGGAGGATGCGGAGCTGGGCGCGGGGATAGGCCCACCAGGAGAGCGGCAGGGGGTCCAGGGGTGTGGTGCGTTCCACCCGGCAGTGGTGGACGGTGGTGGGCTTGCCCGGCCCACCGATCATGGAGCCGTGCGGTCCGAGGCCTGCGGCGACGGGATCGCCCCCGCGGAGGACGCAATGGTCGAAGAGGCGGCGCTCATAGCGGGCGATGAGTTCCTCGTCGCTGGGAACGCGGTGAGGGTTGCGGGCAGGTGGGTCGAAGTAGTAGGCGCGGACCAGGTCGTAGTCGATCATGTGCGGCTGTGGGTCAGCGTCCGGGAATGGGACCAGGCGGGCGCCGGGGGCCGGCCCCGCGGTCGCGAAGGTGGTCATGAACGAGCTGGCGGACAATAGCGGGGGCCTGCTTTTCGAGCCGGGGATCCGCGGGATCAAGTAGGGGGGCGAGTTCGGAACCGCCTTCGGCGTGGTCCTCGAAGGCGACAAGGATGTCGGCGAGCTCGTTCCGGCGCGCCGCTCGGAACGCCTGGTCGAGCTCGGCCGGGTCGTGACGGTTGGCCCAGGCGATGTCGTACAGGTCATGCGACAGGATGGTCCGTCGCTGAGCCATGCGGAAAACGGGCTTCTTTCCGAGGATTTCGTTGGTGGTCTCCAGGGGCAGTCTGGTGCCGCAGACGGTGTCGGGAGAACGGGGTTCGGGGGTGAGAGCGCCAGGGTTGATGGTGATGTGCCCGTCGAGTCCGTGGAAACTGACGTAGGTGTCGTCTCTCCCGATGGCGAGGCGCGAGACAGAGGCCCTGGCGGTGAGATCGAGGGTGAAGCGGCCGCCGGTTGTCCAGTGAAAGTGGCGATAGCGATCGGGTTCGACGAAGAGGCCCACGTCGATGCTGCGCCGGTGCGCCCAGCGCGCGGCCAGCGCGGTACCGCCGCCGAAACGCATGTTCTGCTCACCGCCGAACGCTCGGGCGAGCGGCTCGAGGACAGCGCGAAAGAGCTCGCGGGGACCGCGCGGCAAATCAAGCTCGGCCATCAGCAGTCCGTGGATAAAGCCCGGCGAGCCCCGAGAGCGGCGAGGCGCTCCACGATGTTGCAGGTGACCTTCCTGGCCAGGCGGGTGTTGAGGGGCCGGAGGAAGGGAATTGGTGGTGGGGAAAAGCGGACGAGCGGAGCGGGCAGAGCGGTCATGGGTACGCCTACGATAGTCATCTTCGCGCTGACCTGCGAACCTTCTTCCGGCGAGTCGGCGAAGGGTTTCCGAACCGGTTGCGCCGCCCCGATCCCGTTGGCTACCATGCCGTTCCCGATCATCCAGTCTCACCAGGAGTGACCCATGTTCCCCGGAGCCATCACCCGTCCCCGCGCTCGCATCGCGGCCATCGCCGCAACGTCTGCTTTCGCGATCCTCGCGCTCGCCAGTGTCGTCGCCCCCCGGCTCGCCGCCCAGTCCGGCGCCTTCGGCCACCAGGTCCTGATCGACGACGACGAGATCCTCATTGCCGAACCGACCACCAGCTTTCGCCCTGGTGCGGTCTACATCTACACCCAGTCGGGCGGCGCCTGGCGCGAGTCCACCGTGTTGCACGCCCCCGACACGGAGCGCGCGGACGGCTTCGGCACCCTCCTCGCCAAGACCGGCAACACCCTCTTCGTCGGCCAGCGCGGCGGACCGATTCACGTCTTCGAGCGCGAGGACGGCGGCGCGTGGCAGGCCACGGGAACGATCGAGGGCGAAGAGATTGCGGGCGAGTCGCCGACGTGCCGCTTCGACGGGTACTGCGGAACCGACTTCGGACTCAGCCTGGCGGCCGGCGGCGATTGGCTGATGGTGGGTGTGCCGGGGGTGCCCGTAAGGCGCATCCCGAGACCACCGGATGCGGACTATGAGGAGGAAGCCGATCCTCGCGGTGTCGTCCATGCGTATCAGCGGGACGAAGGCGGCAACTGGATCGAGCGCGCCCGGTTGCAGCCCGGCGACAGCTCGGACGGCGACCTCTTCGGCGCGGCCATCCTCTTCACCTCCCATGGGGTGTTGATTGCGGCTCCGCGGTGGAGCACGGGAGACTCGGCGGGCGAACAAACCGGCCGGGTCTATCGGTTCACCTTGGGTAGCGAAGGTTGGGAAGAGGCCGGAGCCCTCGAAACGGACGCGGGGGGCAACGCAAACTTCGGGTCTGCCCTCGCGACCTCGGGTGACAGGATTCTGGTGGGCGCCCCAGGCGCAAATGACAGCCGGGGCGCAATGTACATGTACAACTGGAACGCCGACCTCACCCAATGGGTTTCCGGCGGAGAGCGACTGACTTTCGTTGGCGGAGAGAGCGGCGACCGCTTCGGCGCGGCCGTGGCCTTCGCCGGAAACGACGTATGGGTCGGCGCGCCCACCACGCGCGGCTACGAACTCGGCTCGGCCTTCGTGTACGAGGCGCGGTCGGACGGTTCGCTGCCCGCCCAGCCCCGCCGCATCCAGCTCCCGATGGAGGAGACGGTCGAGAGCGACAACTTCGGCGGCCTGATCGTCGCGGACGCCGGGGTCGTGGCCGTCGGGGCGCCCGGCATGCACCACGAGGCCGGCTCGGTCCACCTCTTCGAACGTGAGGGCGATGGCGGTTGGGGAGACGGCGAGATGCTCGTGAGCGCGCCCGACATGCTCGCGGCGGTCGTGGGCGAGGAGCACCGCTGCCCCCAGGAGGGCCGCGTAGGCCTCTTCGACTGCGACGAGATCGAACTCCTCGCGTACATCCCTCCCTCGCTCCTGCGGGCCGGTGACCGCGCTCGCGGCGTGCGCGCCAACGACAACTGGGGCTGGACCGACCCCGAAACGGGACGCGAGTATGCGCTCGTGGGACGCAACGACGGTACATCGTTCGTCGACATCACCGATCCCACCAACCCGGTGCTGGTGGGCGACCTGCCCAAGCCGTGGGGCACCCCGCCGTCGCAGCTCTGGCGGGACATCAAGACGCACAAGAATCACGCGTTCATCGTCGCGGACGGGGCGGGCGAGCACGGCATGCAGGTCTTCGACCTCACGCGCATGCGTGACATCTCCCCGGGCGAGATGCCCGTGCTCTTCGAGCCCGACGTGCACTACCGCCGCATCGGCAGTTCGCACAACATCGCGATCAACGAGGAGACCGGTATCGCCTACACCATCGGCGGCGGAGGCGCGGGCGACACCTGCGGCGGCGGCCTCCACATGATCGACATCGACGATCCGAAGAACCCCGAGTTCATCGGTTGTGCCGCGGTTCAGGAACGCGGCATCCATGATACCCAGTGCGTCATCTACCGGGGCCCTGATGAACGTTACCAGGGGCGGGAGATCTGCCTCAACTCGCGCGGCGGGACTTTCCAGATCGAGGACGTCACCGACAAGGACAACCCGGTCAACCTGGGCAGCGGCACCTCACCGAACCCGGCGTACATCCACCAGGGCTGGCTCACCGAAGACCACCGCTACTTCTACCAGGACGACGAGGCAGACGTGATCGCCGGCAACGCGGAGACCACCCGCACCCTCATCTGGGACGTCAGCGATCTTGAGGACCCCGTGCTGGTCAAGGAGTTCATGGGCTCGATGCCCGCGAGCGCGCACAACCTGTACATCAAAGGCGACCTGGTCTACCAGGCCAACTATCTCTACGGCCTGCACATCCTCGACATCTCCGACCCGGAGAACCCGCGCGAGGTCGGCGCCTTCGACACGGCGCCGTACGCCGAGGGGCCGGGATTCGGGGGCGCGTGGAGCAACTATCCGTACTTTGATAGCGGAACGATCATCGTGACGAGCATGCAGGAGGGGCTGTTCGTGCTGAGGAAAAGGGTGCGGCCGGTGAGTTGACGGGGACCTATGGACCACCGGCGGTGTCAAGCAACAGTGGAGCGTGGACCGGATCGCTTCATCGCGTGGTGCCTGATGCTGGCCGCTTGGGGCTGCTCCGAAGAGGTCGTGGAGTCAGCCCCGGCGTCCGGATTCAGCGTGACGGACAGCGCGGGTGTGCGGACGGTTGTGAACCGCAAGCCGCTGTGGGGCTCCGGAGAGGGGTGGCGGCTCACCTCGGAGCCGTTGTTGACCCTGGGGGCGGTGGACACCCCTCTTGTGCAGCAGTTCCATGAGATCAGAGGAGTGACCCGGCTGCGCGACAGCACCGTCGTCGTTCTCAACAGCAGCAGCGGAGAGCTACGCGCCTTCGACTACACCGGCCGCCACATGTGGACCGCCGGTGGGCCCGGCGACGGTCCCGGCGAGATGCGGACGCAGCAGGATCAACGACCGCTTCTCCAGCGACACGTGGGCGACACGATCGAGGTCGACGTTGGGTGGGAACGAATACGCTTCGGCTCCGGCGGCGAGTTGGTCGATCACCGCCGGTTGGATTTCGCGCGGCTCCACCGGGAGCTGGGCCGCTACTACGTCGGTTCGTGCCCCCCCGAGGGACGATCCTACTTCGAGGAACTCATCGTGATCTGCGACGTCAGCGAGGGTCCGCCGCAGCCCGGTCGCCGCTGGGAGACCCATCACATGACTGTCATCCGGATTCCGTGGACGCTGGACCGGGTGGATACCGTCGGGACCTTTTTTCGGAATGAGCGATGGGAAGCAACCGTTCCTCTTCGCTTTTCTGCCGGGAGGCCTTCGCTATGGCCGGCCCCGTTGGGTCCCAGGGGCAGGCTCTGGATCGGCGGCCGCCAACACCCCAGGCTCCTGTACGCCCGTAACGACGCCTACCGCATCGAAATCTGGGACCTCCAGGACGCCACTCTCTCGATGGTGGTCGAGCGGCGAACCCCCCGAAGAGCTCGAACAGAGGCGGAGGTCTTCGTCGCGGTTTGGCAGGGGTTATTCCAACTCCGCAAACCCGACCGCTCCGAGCTGAGTCTGACGAACGGTCGGCAGCCGGTAGTCGATTCGCTATCCATTGCCGAGAGCTTCTTCCTGTACGACCAGGGATTCCTGTGGGTTCGCCGGTTACCGGTCGGTGATGACCAGGGGAGGCGTTGGGAGGTGCCGGCTCCTCCCGACTTCGAGGAGTCGTCCGGTTGGGTGGTGTGGCTTCCATCGGGCCTTCACGACGTCTTTCGGCCGGACGGAGTGTACCTCGGAACGGTGAAGCTGCCGCACGACCTCGACGTGATGGAGATCGGCCCGGACTATGTGCTCGGCGTCGCACGAGACGAGCTGGGCGTGGAGTACGTGCAATTGTTCGGCTTGGAACGTGGTGGCCCGCCACCATGAATCGATGCCCTCCTGATTGTTACACGGGGCGTATGCCGAGCCGGTGGTCAACCGGGATTTCCTGCCAGTCCCTCTTCAAGCAGGGTGCCGTGCCAGGAAATGTCGAGTGCCGTCCCCTCACACAGTTCCTTTCAACCCCCCCACAAGCTCGTCCACCTCTTCCCCCGTGTTGTAGAAATGCGGACTGACCCGCACCACCCCCGGCCGGCTGTCCACGATGATCCCCCGCTCGGCCAACGCGGCCACGGCCGCCCCAGGTTCCGGATGCCGCACCAGCACGATCGCCGACCGCGTCTCCCGGCACCCGCTCACCCGTAACGAGAACCCCGCCCCCCCACACCCCTCCACCAGCCGCTCCGTCAACTCGACATTGCGCGCCCGAACCACCTCCATCCCCACCTCATCCACCACCTCCTGTCCCCCCAGCGCGGTATGCACCGTACCCAGCGCCGGCGTACCCAGTTCAAACCGCCGCGCATCATCGTGATACCGAAACTCCCCCGCGTTGAAATCGAACTGGTCCCGCGTCGCGAACCAGCTGGTGATGCGCGGCTCCAGGTCCCCGATCAGCTCATCCCGAACGTACAGATACGCGAGCCCCGGCCCCCCGCACAGCCACTTGAGCGGCCCCGCCGTGTAGAAATCCACGCCGCTCCCGGGTAAATCGACCGGCACCTGCCCCGCCCCCTGATACCCGTCGATCAGGCTGTACGCGCCCGCCCGCCGCGCGATCTCCGCGATCGCCGCCAGATCCTGAATCGCCCCGGTCGTGAAGAAGACATGGCTGGTCGCGATCGCGAGGGTCCGCTCGTCGACCGCGTCCGCGTACTGCTGCGGGTCGATGTGGATACCGTCATGGCTCTCCAATACGACCATCTCCGCGCCCGGGCGCACCTTCCAGTGGTAGAGAAGGGTGGGGAAGTCCAGCTCGGTCGTGACGATGCGATGGCGCTTCGTCCAGTCGAGACTCGACGAGACGGCAGCCAGGCAGGCCGAGGTGGAGGGCATGAGCGCGACCGTGCCTTCGGGTGCGCCGACCATCCTCTCGACCCGGCCGCGCAGCTCGGCGAGCAGTCCCCACCAGTGCTCGTACCAGGCCGAGGCGCCGAAATCGTGCCACTTGGCGACGAAGTCCGACAGACGGTCCTCGGCGCGGGTGGAGAGGGCGCCCAGCGAGCAGGAATTGAGGTAGTTGCGGCGCTGCAGGATGGGGAATTGGGCGCGGATCTCGTTGAGGTTCATGACTGGCGTCGCCGGGTGACGGGATTGCGAATGGGTCTTGGTTCTGGCCGTCAGGTCCAGTTGAAGCCACCGGTATGGCTAAGATAGACCTGTAGCTGGGGCCACGGTACAAGGAAACGCCACTCGTGGGCAGGCCCCGTCCCATCCGTTGGGACCATGCGCCGGCCATAGCCGAGGTAGACGAATGGTCGGACGGGCAGAGGATACGGATCCCAGGTGGATTCCCATGTGTGCGGCTGCGGTTGTGCCTCCTCCTACGGAAATCCCGAAGGAGTAGTACTGGGCGTTCGCGGCTTCGGAGGGATGAATGAAGGCGGCGCCTGCGAGCAGCGGTATCGCGAGGGTGGATCGGCGGTTCATGGGCGACTCTTTTCGACCTGTGCCAAGACCGGTTGCGGTCCAGTGACCACAGGTGCAACGTCAAGTGTGCTCTGCACTACGCTTGACCGATATTCCCGGTTTCCCCCGTTCCCCGGCGAAGGGGTCGCCTGATGACGCGAAGGGATCAGCCGCGGGCGGCACCCGCCGGCAAGGCCCGGGACAACCCGGTGGTGGACTCGGACCGCGTCCTCGCCGAAGCCCGCGCCCTCGGTTTCGAGATGGCCGGCGTGGTCACCCACGGCGACAGCGAGCACATGGCCCACTTTCGGCGCTGGATCGAGTCCGGCCTCCACGGCCACATGGACTACCTTTCCCGCCCCGATGCGGTAACGCGGCGCGCCGACCTCGACCGCACCCTTCCCGGCTTCCAATCCGCACTCGTCGTAGCCCACTCCTACGCCGACGACCAACCCACCACCCCACCCCCCCACCCCTCCCGCGCCATCATCGCCCGCTACGCCCGCGGCCGCGACTACCACCACGTCCTCAGCGACAGGCTCGAATCCCTCGCCCACCGCCTCGAAGTCCTCGCGGGACGCCCGTTCCGGCGCCGCATCTACGTCGACACGGGACCGCTCCTGGAGCGGGAACTCGCCGTCCGCGCCGGCCTGGGCTGGTTCGGCAAGAACACCATGCTCATCCACCCGCGCCGGGGGTCATATTTCTTTCTGGGCGTCCTGCTCACCGACTTGGAGCTGGAGCCGTCCACGCCCTTCACCGAGGACCACTGCGGCACCTGCCGGAAGTGCCTCGACGCCTGCCCCACCGGCGCCCTCCTCGGCTACGACGACAACGGCGCCCCCGTCATGGACGCCACCCGCTGTATCTCCTATCTGACCATCGAGCTCAAGGGCCCAATCCCGGTCGAACTGCGGCCCGCGATCGGCAACCGGGTGTACGGCTGCGACATCTGCCAGGAGGTGTGTCCCTGGAACGAGCGGTTCTCCTCACCGGCCGCCGATCCCGCCTATTCACCCGGCTTCGACCTGGACAACCCCTCTCTCATCGACCTCGCCACGCGCCTGCTCGAGATGTCCGGCAAAGCGTTCCTGCGCCAGTACCACGATTCCCCGGTGTCGCGCGCGCGGCGCAACGGCCTGTTGCGGAACGTCTGCGTCGCGCTGGGCAACTGGGGTGCGGCCGAGGCGGTCCCGGTGCTGGAGCGGGCGGCCGGAGATCAGTCTGAATTGGTCCGGGAACACGCGCGTTGGGCATTGGAGCAGATCGGGGCAGAGGATGGGGGGCGGTGTACGGACGCTCTCTCCGATTGAATCTGTACAATTACTACGCTATCTTCCTGTACATGAACAAGGTCAACATCGCCGACGCCCGAGCCCACCTCTCCCGCTACCTGGCACGAGTCGAGGCAGGAGAGACGATCACACTCTGCCGCCGCAACGTTCCCGTCGCGGAAATCCGGCCGCTAACCTCCGAACCCGCCGAGCTGCGCCCCATCGGCATCGACCATGGCATGACCGTGCCGGACAGCTTCTTCGAGCCGCTTCCGGACGAGATCCAGCGCGCCCTCGGAGGCAGGCGTCCCGAACGGCGAGGCTCCCCGGGCGGCGAGTAGTGAAGCTCCTCGTCGATACCTGCACCTTCCTCTGGCTGGCGGCGGCGGACCCTCAGCTGACGCCCGCCGCCCTCTCCGCGTGCCGCAATCCCGAAAACACCGTCTACCTGAGTTCGCTTTCGGCGTGGGAGATCGCGGTCAAGCATCGCCTTGGCCGGTTGCCGCTGCCCGAGCCGCCGCGCAGGTACGTCACCAGCCGCCGCAAGTGGCTCGGCCTCGAACCACTGGCGTTTGACGAGCAGGCCGCGGCCCTCGACTCCCGCCTGCCGCCGCTCCACCACGACCCCTTCGACCGCGGCCTGGTGTCGCAGGCCATCCTTTACGGCATGAAGATCGTCACGCCCGACGAGGCCATCGCCCAGTACCCCGCACCCGTCATCTGGTAGCCATGCACCGCTTCGACCCCACGATAGCCGCTCGCCCGCGCTCTGCTCCCTGCCGCGCCCCCGCCCTGCCGGCCCTCGCCGCTCCAGCCCTCACGCCTGCATCCCCCACCGCCCCCGTCCGGACCAGAGCGTTCCTTCTCGTTGCCACCCTCCTCACCCTCCTCACCACCCTCCTCGTCCCCCTCCCCGCCACCGCCCAGCACTTCGACCTCCTCATCCGCGGCGGCCAGGTCCTCGACGGCTCCGGCAGCCCCGCCTACACCGCCGACGTCGCCATCACCGATGACGTAATCGTCACCATCGGCAAGCTCTCCGCCGCGACCGCCGACCGCATCATCGACGCGACGGGCAGGTACATCGTCCCCGGCTTCATCGACATGCACTCCCACGCCGACCGCTCCTTCGCGTCGGACAACATCGAGGGGCGGCGCGCGCACAACCTGGTCATGCAGGGGATCACCACCTCGGTCTTCGGACCGGACGGGCGCAACCCGGTGTGGCCGATCTCCGCCGAGATGGACGCGTACCGCACGCCGGGAGTCGCCACGAACGTGGTTCCCATGGTGGGTCACGGGACGGTGCGCGGCCGGGTCATGGGCGACGACTACGAGCGCGCCGCGACCGACGCCGAGATCGCCGAGATGGCGGCACTGGTGCGGGCGGGGATGGAGGACGGCGCCTGGGGACTCGGTGCCGGACCCGAATACCGGCCGGGACGCTTCAGCACGACCGAGGAGCTGATCGCGCTGGCAAGGGTCGTCGCGGACTATGACGGTTTCTACTACGCGCACCAGCGCAGCCAGTCACCCCTCCCGCTCTGGCAGGTCCCGTCGATCGTGGACGGACAGCCGCTCACCGGAACCGACGGGATGCGCGAGACGATCGAGATCGGGCGCGCGGCCGGGATCCGCGTGGTCGGCACACACATCAAGGCCAAGGGAACGGACACCTGGGGTCACTCGCAGACCGACATCCTCATGATCGAGGCCGCGCGGCGCGAGGGCGTGGACGTGTACCTGGACCAGTACCCGTACGAGACCTTCGGCGGCGGTCCCGTCGACGTGATCCCAGACTGGGGGTATGCGCCCCTCGGGACGGACCGGAGCGGCGGCCTCGACGCGCCGATCTGGCGGGACGCCGAGCTGATGCGAGACCCCAAAGGCAACCTGCGGGCCAACCTGGCCGACCCGGTGGCGGCCGCGGAGCTGGAGCGCGACACCGAGTACATCCTGCGGCTACAGGGCGGGGCGGATCGTCACATCGTCGTCGCCGCGCCCGATTTCCCGGAGACGGTGGGCCGCAACCTGGCCGAGATCGCCGCCGCCGCCGGCCGCACACCCTTCGAGCAACTCGTCCACTTCGCCCTCAACGCCACGGAGCTCCGCCCCGCCGGAGTCCGCTTCCGCCCCGTCGCCGGCCACCGCTTCGATGTCGAGAACTACATGCGCCAGGAATACACCGCCACCTCCACCGACGGCTTCGTGTCGCTCCGGACCCGGCCGGGCCAGCATCCGCGCTCCTACGGCGCCTTCGCGCGCAAGATCGCCCACTACGTCAAGGAACGCGGCGTCATCACGCTGCCCTTCGCGATCCGCTCCTCCACCGGTCTCCCCGCGCAGATCATCGGGCTGCGCGACCGCGGGTACGTGCGCGAGGGCTACAAGGCCGACCTGGTCGTCTTCGACTACGGGACCATCAGTTCGCCGGCCACCATCATGGAACCCGACCGTTACCCGACGGGTATCGACTACGTGCTGGTCAACGGCCGGTTAACGGTTGACGGCGGCAAGCCCACCGGAGCCCTGCCCGGTGCGGTCCTCGATCGACGAGCGAAGGACAAGACTGCAAGCGACGGAGTGAGCGAGTAATGTCAAGAATCACAAGGACTTTCACGAACAGGATCTTCCTTGCGGGTGCCGCGGCCCTCCTCGGGCTCGTGTCCGCGGAGCGTGCGACGGCGCAATGGGACGACGCCAGGGGCGAGGTCTTCGGCTACCTCGATCTCGCCATCCCCATCGGGGATTTCTCGACCTACGTCGACAATCTGGGGGGCGGGGGCGGACTCGGTGGTGTGCTGTTCCTCGGCGAGAGCAGGCTCGCGGGTCTGCGCGCCGAGGGGAGCTTCATCATCTACGGGGCCGAGCGCAGGACGGTACCCCTAAGTCCCACCGTTCCCTTCGTCGATGTCGACGTGGAGACCACCAACGGGATCGTTTCGGCGGGCCTGGGTCCGCAGGTATACCTGGGGACCGGGCCGATCAGGCCGTTCATCTACGGGACGGTCGGCTTTTCATACTTCGTCACATCGACGAGCGTGAGCGGGATGTATGAAGACGAGCCGATCGCGTCCACGACCAACCACAGCGATTTCCGTCTGGCGTTCACCGGGGGCGGGGGACTGTCGGTCCGGATCCATGGCGGCCGGAACCCGCTTTCGCTGGACCTGTCGGCGTCCTACAAGCACAACGGGATGACCGAGTACCTGGCCAACGGAGCCGACAACCTGCTGAAGTTGCGGGGTGGTGAATGGAAGGCCGACCCGATCCGGAGCGAAGCCAACCTGATGACGGTCAGGGTCGGGATTTCGGCTGGAGTGGGTTAGCCGCACCGGGGCGGTCTCGACCAGGGACAACGGCGGGGCGCCAACATGATGACCCACGGGATGGGGCTGCCGTTCGGGGTGGGATAGAATCCGGGGACGGCAGGCGAAAGCCCCGCGCCGCAGTGATGGAGCGGCGCGGGGCTTTTCGTGTGTTGTGCTGCTCAGGCCGCTCGCTTCATCCGGCTTCGTTGGCCAGGCGACGGACGGCGACGAGCAGCTCGCGGACCTTCGCGGCGTCCGCGGCGTTCGGCGCCGCTTCCCGAAGCCTCCGGGCCAGGGCCATGAGGAGGTCCTGCCGATCCTCTCCCGCCGCGGCCTCGGCCGCATCAACGCCTTGGCGCGCCGAGGCGACCTGGGCGGCAGACATGCCGTGCCAGCGCTCCAGCTGGTCGAGGTAGGCGCGTGCGAGCGCGAAGGTGGCGGGCCACTCGTAGACGGGCTGGCCCTGTGAATTCAGGTGGGTCAGCACCACGGAGTTGGCCGCGTCGATCTCGTTCTGCGTGAGGATGTCGCTGGGGACCAACTCGAAGATGTCCAGGCCGCGCTTGATCTCCGAGTTGACGATCACCCCGTTGTACCAGTAGACGGACCAGCTGCCGGCGCTCTCCATGCGCTCCGCGTTGAAGGGGCCGCGGTCGTGGAAGGCGATCTCGACGGGGTTCTTCGGGTCGGTCCAGTCGATCAGCGAGATGCCGCCCTGGTACCACCCCTGGATCATGATGTCGCGCCCCGGAATCGGGATGAGCGACCCGTTGTGCGCGACGCAGTTCTCCAGCGTCGTCTGCGGTGCGGGGAGCTTGTAGTAGCTCTGGAAGACCATCTCGCCGTCCTCGATGGTGAACACGGCGTTGGCGCCCCACTCCTTCGGGTCGTCGTCGCGGCACTTGGGCGCGCCGCCGCCGCCCCACTCGTCGGTGAACATGACCTTGCTGCCGTCGTTGCTGAAGGTCGCGGAGTGCCAGTACGAGAAGTTCGAGTCGGGTTCGTGGGATCGGTGATGTCGAGGAGGAGGCCGTAGCCGCCGCAGGCGCCGCCCGCGAGGCCGATGTCGGGGTAGACGGTGATGTCGTGACACTGGGTGGGGCCGGGGCGGGGGCCCTCGGGCATCTGGGCGCGTTCGGCGGCGCGGGCCGCGGCGTCGGCGTCCATCTGGAGGAACATTTCCCGCAGTGTTGCGCTGTCGGCCGCGGTGACGCCGTCGCCGCCCCGCGCGTCCGCGATGCTGTCGAGCAGCGGTCGGACGAAGCGGTCGGGCATGACGGAGAGGCGTCCGCCCCTGCCTTCACGTACGAATGCGCCTCGGTCGCGCGCGGCCTCGGCTTCGGCCTGCCGCTCCTCTTGGGCCCGGATATCTCCGGGCGCGGGGCCGTGCCTGGGCGGCGCGACCAGGTCCTGGAAGATGCGCGGCGAGGTGACGATCGCGGCGGCCGTGGGGTCGTCGAGCGGGACCCGGATGACCTCGATGCGGAAGAGTGCGGAGTTGGGGTCCTCGTCGGGCGAGAGGGCCGAGCAGCCCGGGAGTTCCTCGGGGGGGCGCACGGACGAGGAGCCGGAGACGTAGATGTAGACGTTCTCGTCGTCACCCGGGTGCTTCAGCACGGTGTGGGTGTGAGATCCCCGGCAGGTCTGCACGTTCGCGACGTACTCCGGATTCCTGATGTCGGAGATGTCGAAGATGCGAATCCCCCGAAGCCGTTCGTGACTGATCCGTTCGCGCGCGCCCCTCTGGCAGTCCAGGCGTCCGCCCAGCCCCTCTCCCGAAACGAAGAGGAGGTTCGCGTATACCGAGACATCGCTCTGTGACGCGGGGCAGACGTAGGTGACCACCGAGACCGGGTTGGCCGGGTCGGAGATGTCCCACACCTGGATGCCGTCGTAGTTGCCCTGGATGGCGTAGTTGCCGGTGAAGGCCAGGTCGGAGTTGGTCTGGCCTACGAAGGGTTCCTCCGGAGGCGTGGTGGACAGCATGCGGAGGTTCCAGATGGCCTCGCCCGCGTCGAACATGCCGGGCTTGAGACCGACCCGGGGGTCGGGGGTGGGGGGGTTGACGTGGAGGCCAGGGAGGTTGGCGAAGGTGGCGTCCTCGTTGTCGGCGCCGAGGAGCTCCCCGACCGGGTAGGAGGTATCTTGGGCCGGCGTGGGTGTCCCTTGCGTGGCGCACCCCGCCAGGACGGCCAGCGTGGTTGTGAGTGAGAGGAGCGCCGCGAGGCGGGGAAGGGGGCGGCGGTGGCCGCTGGTGATGCATGTCGGGGTCATGGGGCTGTCCTGACGTTGATGGGGTGACCCTGGGTGTGAAATCCGTGGTTGGTCAGCGGGATCCTTCAAGCTCGTCCAGCATGAGCTGCATCCGTTCGATCTCGGAACTCTGATCGGCCTGGATGTCGGAGGCGAGCTTGAAGATGAAGTCGTCCTGGGCGGCGCCGTCGGTGTCGAAGAGGTCGAGGACCATCGTGACGGCGCCCTTGTGGTGCATGATCATGTACTTCAGGAAGAGGCGGTCGAAGTCGCGTCCCCTGGCGAGGCGCAGTTCCTCCAGTTGCTCCGGGCTCAGCATGCCGGGCATGTGATGGGCGTGCTCGGGGCCGTGGATCATGAGGTGGCCGTCCTCGATGTGGATTTCCGTCACCTCGAGTCCGCGGTCGCGCAGCCACATCTGCATGACGTCGATCTCGTCCTTCTGCGCGTTGATGATGCGCGCGCAGAGCGTCTGGATGGTGGGGCTCGCACCGTTTTCCGGTGCGAAGCCGGACATGACCAGGGCCTGCGCGTGGTGCCCGATCATGCCGGTCATGAAGTGGACGTCGGCGGCGTGGTAGCCTGTCAGTGCGCTGTCCGCGCGGGCCTGGTAGAGGGCTTCCAGCCTGGCCACGGTGGCCGCGTCGGGGCGGGTGACGGGTGGGGCGGGGGTGGCGGTGGGGGGATCGGCGGGGGGTGGGGTGGTGGGCTGGGACTCCGGGGCGGGTCCGCCCGCGCACCCGTGGGCAGCGCCGGTGATGAGCGTGGCGATAAGCAGGTGTCGGCACTTCATGGAAACCTCCCGGGCTCAGCCGGCGTCCGCCAGGCGCTGAACCGCGTCGGCCAGCTTGGCGACCTTGTCGGAGTCGGCTGCGGCCGCTGCGTGGGCGGCCAGCGCGTCGGCGAGCGAGCGGAGCGTGTCTCGGCGGGCCGTCCCCGAACCCCTCTCGGCCGAGTCCAGCGCGCTCCGTGCGGCGGCGACCCGTGGCGCATCCATCCCGTGCCAGCGCTCAAGCTGGTCGAGGTAGGCGCGGGCCAGCGCGAAGGTGGTCGGCCACTCATAGACGGGTTGGCCCTGGGAATTGAGGTGGGTCAGCACCACCGAGTTCGCCGCGTCGATCTCGTTCTGGGTGAGCGCCTCGCTGGGGACCAGTTCGAAGATGTCGAGCCCGCGCATGATCTCGGAATTCACGATCGCGCCGTTGTACCAGTACACGGACCAGCTGCCCGCCATCGACATCTGGTCGGCGTTGAAGGGGCCGCGGTCGTGGAATGCGATCTCGACGGGGTTTTTCGGGTCGGTCCAGTCGATCAGCGAGATGCCGCCCTGGTACCAGCCCTGGATCATGATGTCGCGCCCCGGTACCGGAATGAGCGAGCCGTTGTGGGCGACGCAATTCTCGAGTTCCGTCTGCGGGGCGGGCAGCTTGTAGTAGCTCTGGAAGGCCATCTCCTCGCCCTCGACGGTGAAGATGGCGTTGGCGCCCCACTCCGCCGGATCGTCGACGCGGCACTTCGGCCCGCCGCCGCCGCCCCACTCGTCGGTGAACATGATCGCGGTGCCGTCGTTGTTGAAGGTGGCCGAGTGCCAGTAGGAGAAGTTGGAGTCGGCGACGGCCGCGAGCCGGGTCGGGTTCGCGGGGTCGCTGATGTCCAGCAGGAGGCCGTAACCTTCGCAGGCGCCGCCCGCGAGGCCGATCGCGGGATAGACCGTGATGTCGTGGCACTGGGTGGGGCCGGGGGCGGGGCCGTCTTCGGGTGAACCCGCTCCCGCGTCGGCCATCATCTGGGCGAACATTTCGTCGAAGTACTCGCGCAAGGCCGTGCTGTCGGCGGCGGTCGGGGCACCTGTCCCTCCTCTCGCGTCGACGATGCTGTCAAGCATCGGGGTGACGAACTGACCCGGCAGAACCTGCACCTGCCCCATGATCTCGATGACGAACGCCCCCCGTGCACGGGCCTCTTCGGCGAATCTCAGGTCCGCCGGGGAGGCGCCGTGCTGGGGCGGTGCCACGAGGTCTTCGAAAATGCGGGGCGAACTCACGATCGCGGCCCCTGCCGGGTTAGCCAGCGGCACACGGATCACCTCGATGCGGAAGAGTGACGAATTGGGGTCCTCTTCAGGAGAAAGAGCCGAGCAACCCGGCAGTTCCTCGGCCGGTCGCACGGGCGCCGATCCCGATACGTAGATGTACACGTTCTCGTCGTCCGCCGGGTGCTTGAGCACCGTGTGAGTGTGCGAACCGCGGCAGGTCTGCACGTTGGCGACGTACTCCGGGTTGGCGATATCGGAAATGTCGAAGATCCGGATGCCGCGCAGGCGTTCATGACTCACCTGTTCCCGAACACCCTCGTCGCTGCAATCCAGGCGCGCGCTGAAGTCCTCGCCCGAGACGAAGAGCAGGTTCTCGTACACCGAAACGTCGCTCTGCGAAGCGGGACACACGTACGAAACGACCGAAACCGGGTTCGCCGGATCGGAGATGTCCCACACCTGGATACCGTTGAAGTTGCCCTGGATGGCGTACTTGCCGGTGAAGGCGAGGTCGGAGTTGATCCCGCCCACAAACGCGTCCGGCGGTGGCGTGGTCGACCGCATGCGGAGGTTCCAGATGGCCTCGCCGGCGTCGAACATGCCTGGCTCGAGGCCTACGCGCGGGTCGGGTGTGGGCGCGTTGACCTGGAGGCCGGGAGGATTGTCGAACTCGGCGTCCTCGTGGCCGGTGAGCGAAAAATCCCGGAGGAGGGGCGGGAATTCGCGCTCCGGGCTCTCTGCCGGCCCCGGCGTCCCCTGCGTGGCGCATCCCGTCATGATGGCCAGAGCGGCCGGGAGGGAAAGGAGCGCACCGAGGTGCGCGAGTTTCCGGGAACGGTCGTTCACGGTGGTGATCAGAGTCATCTTGTCTTCCTGTTCTGGGCTGATCCGGGCGGACCCCGGAGGTCTTCGGGGCGCGCTTGTGGCGGGGGCGGAAAAAACCGCCAAACCCTAAATCATATGGTTCGGCGGCGTTGACTACCAGTCAAAGTAGAGACACCGGAACAGACGACTCCGTTGGTGCGCGAGTGGCGGACTTGACCTCAAACGGCCGTTTGAGGAAGGTGACTCGGCTCAAGGACTTCACCCTCCACCCGGCGAACCCGGAGAACCGACCGGATGTCCTCCTCCGCCGTGCGCGTCGCGGTCATCATCGCGCTGGCGCACGGCATCAACGACGCCTACGCCTCGATCGTCCCACCGCTGCTGCCGCGGATCATGGACGACCTGGGGATTTCGATTGCGATGGCGGCGGTCCTGGGCGCGGCGTTCTCGATCGCGACCGCGCTTCCCCAGCCCATCTTCGGCTACCTGGGGGACCGCTTCGGACGCAGGACACTCGCAGTGGGCGGCATGCTCGTGAGCGCGGTCTTCGTGTCGATCATCGGCTTTGCCACGTCGTACTGGATGCTGCTTGGGCTGCTGGTCGTGGGGGGACTCGGGGGTGCGGCATTCCATCCGCCGGGCGCGTCATACGCCGTGCGGCTGACGGCGGGCAAGGGAGGCGGCGCCCGCTATTCGATCTTCTCCTTCGGTGGCGCGGCCGGGTACGCCGTGGGGCCCCTGGCGGCGGTGGGACTGGTCGCGTGGGGCGGGATGGAGAGGCTGTGGGTCGCGATGTTGCCGGCGATCGTGCTGGCCCCGCTCTTCTTCTTCGGGCTTCCCAGCGGACGCGCCGAAGCCCGGGACGCTGCTCCGGCACCTCCGCCGTCCGAGGTCGTCCGCCAGCTGGCTGGTCCGCTCGGCATCGTGTTTGGGATCAGCTCGGCCATGACGTTCGTACAGCGGGCATTCCTCACCATGGAGCCGATCATCGTGGCCGAGATGGGGGGCTCGGAGACGCTGGGCGCGGTGGCGCTCTCGGTCTACCTCGGCGCGCAGGCGTTCGGCACGGTGGCCGGTGGGGTCCTCACGGATCGGATGGACCGTCGCGTGCTGCTGTTCCGGCTGTGCGCCCTGGCACTTCCCGCGCACCTGCTGGCGGTTTGGCTTGGACCCTGGAGCGCTCTCGGTCTTGCAGCCATCGCTGTGGCGGGGTTCCTGGGCATGTCCACGCTTCCCCCGATCGTGGTCATGGCCCAGGAGATGATCCCGCGGGCGCCCGGTGCCAGCTCCGGCATCGTTATGGGGTTGGCGTGGACGGTCGGATCGGTCGGGGTGATGGGGACCGGTGTGATGGCCGACGCGATGGGTCCGCAGACGGCCGCCCTGCTGTCGATGCCGGTGGCGGGTCTGGCAGCCCTGCTTGCACTCCACCCCGGTCTGAAGTGGATGCGGACGGGGGGCGGGCGGTAGGCACTTGCCCGCATGCCTGGTCCGGCCCAGGATTCGGACCTGCCAAACAAACGCCCGACACGCGCGCACAACCGCGGAAGGCTCGGTTTCACTGGCGCGGACCTCGAATTGCGACGGAACACCCATTCACGGATCGGGGAAGACCATGGGGAACGACAAACGATCGAAGAAGGGCGGCGCGAGCGGACTCGACCGACGCGACTTTCTGAAGACCGGCGCCCTGGGGCTGGCCGTCGGCGCGGTCACGGGCTGTGCCAAGACCGCCGAGGTGGGTGCCTTTCGGCCTCCGATCCCAGGACGGGATACGCCCGATGTCGGGCCTGAAGCACTGGCCAACGCTGCTAAGGTCCCGAACGGCCTGGGCGCACCACCGGCGGCACCCTTCGCCGCGCCGCCGATCGACGAGGTCCGGATTGCCTACGTGGGCGTCGGTGGAATGGGCACGGCGCACATCCGCAACCTGGTTCGCATCGACGGATGCGTGGTCACCGCCGTCTGCGACATCCGAGAAGCGCACGCCGAGCGCGCCGCCGACCTCATCGAAGAAGCGGGCCACCCCCGCCCCGCCCTCTACACGAACGGCGAGACCGACTACGAGCGCCTCTGCGCCGAAGAGGATCTCGACCTCGTCTACAACGCCACCCCGTGGCGCTGGCACGTCCCCATCTGCGTCGCCGCCATGGAGAACGGCAAGCATGCCGCCACCGAAGTCCCCGCCGCGTACACCCTGGAGGGCTGCTGGGAACTGGTCGAGACCGCCGAGCGGACGAACCGTCACTGCGCGATGATGGAGAACGTCAACTACGGGCGCGCCGAACTCCTCTGCCTTAACCTCGTCCGCCAGGGGCTGCTCGGCGAGATCCTCCACGCCGAGTGCGGCTACCTCCACGACCTGCGCGGCATCAAGTTCGGCGACGACGGCGAGGGCCTCTGGCGCCGCGACCACTCCTGGACCCGCAACGGCAACCTGTATCCCACGCACGGCCTCGGCCCGGTTGCCAACTGCATGGACATCAACCGCGGCGACCAGTTCGCGTACCTGGTCTCGATGAGCAGCCCCTCGCGCGGCCTGCAGGAGTATGCCATCGCGAACTACCCCGAGGGCCACGCCAAGCGCGCCGAGACCTTCGCGCTCGGCGACGTGAACGGCAGCCTCATCCGGACGGCGATGGGGAAGACCATCTACGTGGCTCACGACACCAACCTCCCGCGCCCCTACGACCGCATCAACAAGGTCCAGGGGACGCGCGGGATCTTTCAGGGCTACCCGGACCGGGTTTACATCGAGGGGCGGAGCCAGTCGCACCGCTGGGAAGAGGCGGAGGCCTACTACGAGGAGTTCGAGCATCCGTTGTGGACGGCGCTGCGCGAGGCTTCGATCGGGGCCGGGCACGGCGGCATGGACTTCATGGAGGACTACCGCCTCATCAAGTGCCTGCGGGAGGGACTGCCGCTGGACATGAACGTTTACGACGCGGCGGCGCTGAGCGCGGTGTGCGAGCTGTCGGAGATCAGCGTGGCGAACGGGAGCGCGCCGGTGGAGTTTCCGGACTTCACCCGGGGGAAGTGGCGGGAGTGGGCGCCGTGGCCGGTTGTGGGGGCTTAGGGAGAGGCTAAAGATCCCGTGGCCAGATTTCCGGGTGGCCCCGTAGCGTGACCGCCCCGAAATCACGCAGATCAAGGGTCACGATCGCCCGTGCTTCCAGCCGCTCTGCGACCGCCATGACGACGCCATCGACCAATCCGAGTGAGAGATCGCGATAAGTGCGGTCGAGTTCGAGTGCTCTGCGAAGGTCATCACGGGTGCCCCACTCGATCGGGAAGCGGCCTTCCGCCAGGTCGGTGCGGAACATTCGGGTAGCTGCCAGTCCCAGTCGCCTGGCTGCCATATGGTCCAACTCGGGTAGCACGGCCCATGGGACTACCCAGCCTTCGGGATCTTTGCACAGGGCCACCTGGAGCGCGGCTCGCTGAGGATTCCCGATGTCGATGAGCGCGAGGATGGCGCTGGTGTCAACGACGACCACAGACCCTGGGCTATTCCGACAATCCGCGGGGTTTCCCGGCGGGAGCATCGCCGGACCCCTGGTTCCCGTAGTAGTCCTCGAGACCGTCTTCGCCGAAACCGTCGAGATAGTCTTCGTACCTTTCGGCAAAATGCGGATCGCCACTGTCCCCCATCCCGAAGCTTCGCGGCCAGTCGCGCTCGGTCGCGCGCGCCGTGTACTCGGCCACCGCCTCGCGCACGAGCTCGGCCGCGGAGCGCTGTTCTTCGGCTGCGAGCGACTTCAGTCTGCGGTAGTCCGCAGCGTTCAGGTACACCGTCGTCTTGATCGTCTTCATGAGATATATGGTATATGGTTGCCATATATTCGTCAAATCCGAAGACTCGCCGGACCCGGCCTGCACGACCCTGCGAATGTAGCGGCCCGTCGTGGACCGGTTGCACCCTGCGCCGGTCAATCGTGACGCCGAATCCGGTAGCCTTCCACTCGTTCCCGGCCCAGTTCGTCGCGTCGAACGGCGAGAAAGAAGTCGGTTCCCATCCAGCACGGGTTCCGATACCAGTGGCACGGCACTTCCAGCATTGGTGCCGGGAGCACTCCGAGCCACCGTCCTTCAGCGCTGAAGACGCTCCAGCGGTCGGGTCCCCCCACCTCCGGCGCAGACCACTCCGAAACCCACAAGTGTCCCTCGGGGTCCACGAACAGGCCTGCGACGGGGGGATGGAAGTCCCGCCTCGGAATCGCTCGCAGGAGCGGCTCATCGAGACCCCGGGCCGCTAAGCCGTTCAAGGTGGCCAGGTAGGTGACCCATGCCCGGTGTGCTTCGTCCGAAACCGGCATCGGAGGAGTCGAGCGGCGAATGATCCGGACGGGCCGCCCGTCAAACGAGAACCGCCGGATCTCGTCGGCGGTCCCGTCGGCGACATATATGGTTGGGGGGTCCGCACCCGCTGCAAGGAATGCGTCGAGAAAGGTGAAAACCGGCCAGGGTACCGGCAGGCTGGCAGCCGGGATGTCCACTCCTACGGCTTCCACGCTCTTCCACACACCCAATGAGCTGGTAGCGTATTCCGGGTCAATCCGCACGAATTCCAGGGGTTGTCTGGCCAGCGTGCCGGCCGGGGGGTTGAACATCGGGTCATCCTCGATCCCGGTCACAAAGCTCCCATCCGCCAACGGGATGCGGCGCGATTCAGCTGACAGGCCGTTGACGGCCCCAAGCGCCTTGCCCAGGTCCACCGACCGCGTCCGGATGAGATCTCCGTCCGTATCGAAATAGCTGACCGGCCCGAACCACGAATCCCACACGGCCAAAGTGTCCGGGGGAAGGTACTGCAACTCTTCGGGGCTACTGAATTCTCCGGGGCCCTCCCCCTCTCCGCCCATGACCCGCGACAGCTCGCCGGTGGGCTTGAACAGATAAAGCTGTCGGCTTCCGCGGGATAGGACGGCGACGCGCCCGTCTTCGAGTCGCGCCAGCCCCGACACCTGCCATATCAGGTGGGCGGAATCACCCGTCAAGAGCGACCGATCGCCACCGCCGAGCACGATCTCGGGTTCCATGTCCATTCGCCAGAACCGGTCCGAAGAGTATTCCGGAGAGTGGTTCTCCACGATATCGATCTCTGCGGAGTCACGGATCGCGAACCCGGCGTCCGGTCCGGCCGAAATACCGGCCTCCCGGTGATCGCACCCGGGCAGCACGGAAGACACCACGAAGACGGCGCTGAGCGCTACGCACCGTGCCACCCTTCGGACCGCACAATGCCACCACCGCCACTCAGTTGTGGCCGCGTGGGTCGGGCCAGCCGCACTCGTCCGAATCCGGCCGGCCAAGCTCGTGAATTCCATGCCCATGACCAGCTGCGAATCTACGACCTCCTGCCGGGCTGACAAAGGCTGTTGCGCCCCGCCGATTCCATCGGGTATCGTCCAGCTTCCAGCGGTTCGGTGGCAACCCGCACGGGCATTGTCCACGGGCCGCAAGCCCTGACCAAAGGCGCTGGCCCGCGGCCCGCGTGAGAAAGAGTCACCTGCATGAGAATTCCGACCGTCACCGGATCTGCCCGGACTCCGTACTTCACCGTGGCCACCCTGGCCCTGTTCGTGAACGCATCACCCCTCCACCCCCAGCCCCCCACCCCCGAGTCCGTACTCGGCCACCGCGTCGGCGCCGACTTCCACCTCGCCACCTTCGAAGAATCCATCGACTACTTCCACCAACTCGCCGCGGCCACCGACCGCCTCGAGCTCCGCGAAGTCGGCCGCACCTCCTTCGGCCGCCCCGTCTACATCGCGCTCATCTCCAGCGCCGAGAACCTTCGCAACCTCGACCGCCACCGCGAGATCGCGCTTCGCCTCGCCCACCCCCGCGGTCTCACCGACGCCGAAGCCCGCGCGCTCGCCGACGAAGGCCGCGCCCTGGTCCACATCGACGGCGGCCTCCACGCCAGCGAGGCCGCAACCCATCAGCACACCATCCAGCTCGCCTACGACCTCGTCGCCGGCGACGACGACCCCGAAATCGCCGCCATCCTCGACAACGTGATCCTGATGCTGTGGCCGTCGATCAATCCCGACGGGCAGACGATGATCGCCGAGTGGTACCGGTCCAACCTGGGCACGCCGTACGAAGTCGCCCCGGCGCCGTTCCTCTACCAGAAGTACATCGGACACGACAACAACCGCGACGGGTACATGATCAACCAGATCGAGTCGCGGATGGCCACCCGGGTGGCGCGCGAATGGGAGCCGCAGATCCTCTACAACCACCACCAGAGTTCGCCCTTCCCGACGCGCATCTGGATTCCGCCCTTCGCGGAGCCGATCTCGCCGCACGTGCACCCGCTCATGTGGCGCACCGTCAACCTGATCGGGATGTCGATGGCGCAGGCGAGACGGGGCTCTACCGCTACGCGACGCCCGGCTTCTACACGATTCAGGACTTCCCCCCGCGCACGCGCGAGCTGCGCCCGGAATCGCTCTACAGCAGCCCGTGGGAGGGTGGGTGGTGGCGGCTGCGGGACGCGGTGGACTACATGCTGACGGCATCGATCTCGGTACTGGATTTCGCGGCCAAGTACCGGCGGGATGTCCTCTACAACCGCTACCAGGCGGGGCGCGACGTGATCGCGCAATACACGGATGGGCCGCCGTACGCGTACTTCATCCCGCGGGAGCAGCGCGATCCGGTGGCGGCTGTCGAGATGCTGCGCCGACTGGCGTACAACGGGATCGAAGTGCACCAGCTGAGCGCGGGCGTGACCCATGACGGGATCGCGCACCCGGCCGGCACCTGGGTGATCGCAATGGACCAGCCGTTCGCCAACTTCGTGCGGCAGCTCTTCGCGGTGCAGGACTATCCGGACCTGCGCCAGTATCCGGAGGGGCCGCCGGACCAGCCGTACGACGTGTCGGGGTGGACGTTGCCGTACCTGATGGACGTGCGGGTGGTCGAGGCGGCCTCGCCGTTGGGTGATGAGGTGCGGGGGGCGATGACGGGGTTGGGTGATGGTGGGGAGGTGGGCGATGCAATGGTCGCGTGGGACGCCGAGGTGGACGATGCCGCCCCGTTCGACTCGCCCCCCGGGGTCGGGTTCGACAGCCACCCGGTGGCGGCTGCCATCGTCCCGCCGCCGGGGAGTGATGCGGGGGGCGGGGCGCTCTTCGTCGATCCCGCGCAGAACAACGGCTTCAAGGCGCTGAACCGGGCGTGGGCGGCGGGCGGCCAGGTACGCTTCGTGCCGGGCACGGTGGGCGAAGAGGGGGCGGCGGGCACCTCCGGCCACTACGTCGTCTCCGGTCTCTCGGGGAGCGCCCGCAGCGCGCTGGTGTCGAGCCTGCACCTACGCGCCTCCACACGCGGCGGCAACGACGGCACGCGCCTCGCCCAGCCCCGGATCGGCCTCTACCGCCCCTGGAGCGCGTCCATGGACGAGGGGTGGACCCGTTGGCTGCTCGAAGCGTACGACTTCGACTTCACCAGCCTCTACAACCCCGACATCCTCGCGGGGGACCTCCGCGACCGCTACGACGTGATCATCGTCGCCGACATGGGTGCGGGACAGATCCTGAACGGCTTCGCCAAGGGGTCGGTGCCGCCCCGCTACGAGGGGGGGATCGGGGGGAGGGGGGTGCGGGAGCTGGACGCGTTCGTCCGCGGCGGGGGCACGCTGGTGACGCTGAACAACGCGAGCATGTTCGCCATTCAGCAGTTCCACCTGCCGGTCCGCAACGTTATCGCGGACCTCGAGTCCGCCGACTACTTCATGAGCGGGTCGATCGTCGAGATGGAGGTGGACCCGTCCCATCCGGTCATGTCCGGCATGTCGGAGCGGGCCAAGGTGGTGGTCGAGCGCAGCCCCGTCTTCACCACCGAAGAGGGATTCGAGGGTGCAGTCCTGGCGAAGTACCCCGGGGATGGCTCGCCCCTCCTCTCCGGCTACCTTCTCGGCGAAGAGCACCTGCAGGGCTACGCGGCCGCCCTGGACGTGGCCCACGGGGATGGCCGGGTCCTGCTGCTCGGAATGAGGCCGCAGTGGCGCGGCCAGCCTTTCGGCAACTTCCGTATCCTGTTCAACGCGGCGGTGTACAGCGGCGGAGTGGCGGCGGTCGCGCCCTCGAACCCCGATTTCTGGGAGGCGCCTGAAGAAGATGAGGCGGCGGAGGGTACGGAGGGCAGGAGCGGGAATTGAGGACTGCTCGGCGGTATTCCGGCGGGCTGGCCGTGAGACGCATCGGAGTCGCCTTGAAGGTCAGGGCATCGTGACACCATTCGGCCCCCCTTCTCGTTCTGTGATCCATGGCCGCGGAGGAGCTGGCAGAGAACCCGGACCGCTCGAAAGCAACGGTCCGCGACCCGCGGTTGTCCAACTTCAAGGAAAGCCGGGATCCGACTTCCCGGAGTGAGATCGGAGGAAAGACCGTGGCGCCTACCACGAATCGAAGGAACATCATGTTGCGACTGGCCGCGCTGGGCCTTCTGGCCCTCTGGCCCGCCGCCCTCGGAGCCCAGCAGGGCACCATCACCTACACCCACTCGATCAACATGGACCTGGAGTTGCCGCCGGAACTCGCGATGATGGATCTGGGTGAAATCCCCTCGGCGATGTCCCGGGATCTGCTCCTGCACTTCGACCCGTCGGCGTCGCTGATGGTCCCGGCACCGATCGGGAAGAGAGAGAACGGGAACAAGAAGGTGGAGGTGATGGAGGTGGCCATGTTCGCCGAAATGGCCATGTTCATGGCTTCGAGCGGCATGAACATCGGGGGGAAGCTGACAAGGACCGAGGCCCCGGCCCTGGAGTCATACATCGACCTTGCCGACGGAAGGATCGTCGAGACCCACGAGTTCATGGGGCGCACCTTCCGCGTTGTCGACGAGCGGCCGGAATACCAATGGCGGCTGACCGGCGAGCAGGCGGTGCACCTGGGGTACATGGTGATCAAGGCCACCGCCGAGCACGACAGCACCGCCATCGAGGCCTGGTTCACGCCGGAGATCCCGGTCGGGGCCGGGCCGGGGCCATATGGGGGCCTGCCGGGGATGATCCTCGTGCTCTCCGCGGACGACGGTCACATCAAGTACTTCGCGACGGAGATCGCGTTGGGGGATGTCGAGGAGGGGCTCATCAAGATGCCGGACGAGGGCAAGGAAATGTCGAAAGAAGAGTACGACAAGGTCGTTGCGGAGAAGATGGAAGAGATGCGGAAGCTGATGGGCGGGCGAATCCGTGGCATTGGGGGAGGTGGCCGATGAACAGCCGGCGCATGGGTCGATGGAGCGGTCGCGGCGTGTTGGCGTGTGGTGCGGTTCTGGCTTTCGCAGCGATCGCCGCCCCGCTCGAGGCGCAGGAGGAATACGAGGTCACGGGGCAGGTTACGGATTCGGCGGGGACGCCGCTGAGAAACGCGATGGTCGTCGCGCTCACTCAGACGGATTCGGTCTTGACGGAGTACGCCCTCACGAATGGCGACGGCCGATTTGTCATAGGGGACCTTCCCCCGAACCGGTACATCCTGCAGGTTACGCTGATCGGCTACGCGACCTTCCGGCGCGACTTCGAGATCACCGATGCCGACGTCGACGCGGGCACGGTCGACATGACGGTCATGGCCGTGGAGCTGGACTCGCTGGTCGTGAGCGTGGAGCACGTCCCGTTCATCAACCGGGGGGACACGCTCAGCTACAACGTGCTCGCCTTCCCGACTCCGCCGAATGCGACGGTGGAAGACCTGCTGAAGCGGCTGCCCGGGATCGAAGTGGACACGGAGGGCAACATCAAGGCGCAGGGCGAAGATGTCGAGAACGTCCTCGTGGACGGCAAGGAGTTCTTCGGCAAGGACCCCAAGGTCGCCACGCAGAATCTGCCCGCCGAGGCCGTGAAGCAGGTGGATGTCTATGACAAGCAGTCGGACATGGCCGAGTTCACCGGAATCCCCGACGGCGACGACGAGCGCACCATAGACCTGAAGCTCCGCGAAGAGGCCAGGCGCGGGTATTTCGGCCAGGCGAGCGGTGGCTTCGGGGGGGACATGAACACCCAGGCGCGTCTCGGCGCGCTGGCCAGCAACGAACTGCGCTACGACGGCAGGCTCACGCTGAACCGGTTTTCGCCGACCATGCAGCTGTCCATGAACGCGAACACCAACAATACCAACCGGTCGGGGTTCTCGATGGACGGCCTCGGGGAGATCATGGCCATGGGTGGAGGCGGTTTCATCGTCGAGGAGATGATGGCGCGTGAGGGGTTCGGGGGAGGTGGCGGCGGGTTCGGCAATTCGCGTGGTTTGGGACTGAACCTGAGCCGGGACTTCGGCGACAAGGGATGGATTCGGGGCAGCTATTCCCTCAACGACTCGGACAACCGCCAGGACCGCATCCTGCAGCAACAGGCGCTCTTCGGTGCCAACGTCGCGTCACAGATCGCCGACAGCAGCCAGCAGGAGTCGGGCAACACGGGCCACCGCCTCAACCTGAACGGTCAGTACGCCTTCTCGCCGGGGCACCAGCTGAGGGTCAGGGTGAACGCCAACACAAGGTCGTCCACCATGGATTCCTTCCAGCAACGCGTGACCCGGACCGCGGACGGGCAGCCGCTGAACACGGCGGTCACCAACTACGACGTCAACAGCAGCAACTGGAACGGGGACGCGCGGGTCACCTGGCGCAAGCGTCTGGGAGAGGGCGGCCGCAGCATCGTGGCCGAGTTCAACAGCGACCTTCAGAACTCGGATCAGGTGGCGGACCTGGGATCGACGATCACCGGCGAGTCCGGTGGAGGGTCCGGCGGCGGCGGTGCGACGGAGGATATCCTGCAGGAGCAGTCCAACACGGGGCGGAGCTGGAACAACACCGCGCGGATCTCGTTCACGCAGCCGCTGGGAGAACGCTACGTGATGGAGGTCTACGGCCGGGGCCGCACGAGGGCCCAGGATCAGGACCGCGAGGTCTTCGACATCGTCGGCGGTGGACTGATCCCCAACGACGAGCTCACTTCGGGGTTCGAGCGCACATACAACTACTACAACGCGGGGGCCCGCTTCAGCCGGAACAGCGAGAAGTCGTGGGTCACGCTGGGGTTGAACGCGCAGCGATCCGACCTGAACGGGACGATCGTGGGCCGCGACGAGACGATCAGCAACGGCTACACCCATCTGCTCGGCAACCTGGACCTCAAGTGGGAGGTGAAGGACGGCCAGTTCTTCGGCTTCGGCTACAGCACATCGACCCGCGAGCCCTCCCTGAACCAGCTGCAGCCCTTCGTCGACAACCGGGACCCGATCAACGTGTACGTCGGCAACCCGGATCTGGACCCCTCGTACTCGCACCGGCTGAGCACCAACTACCGCTTCTTCGACCAGTTCAGCTTCGTCAACTTCTCCACCCGGGCGGGATTCAACTACACGAGCAACCCGATCGCCAACTCGCGGGTCTTCGACGACCAGGGATTCCAGACGATCTCGCCTATCAACACCGACGCCTCCTGGTCGGTCAACGGCAACACGAACTTCGGGACCCCGATCCGGAAGCTGGGCGTCGACATCGACCTGTCGTACGGAATCAGCTACTCCGAGGGCACGGAGGTGATCAACCGGTCGCTGAACGACAGCCGGGTCATCCGTAACACCGTAGGGGCCAGCCTGTCGAACAGGAACAAGGAGAGGTTCGAGATCAGCGCGGGCGGGAACTTCACCTTCAACGACGTGGAGTACTCGCTGAACCAGGCGCTCAACCGCGACTACGTGAACAGCCGGTACAACGCGAGAGGCAGAGTCTACCTGGGAGCCTGGACCTTCGGTTCGACCTTCAGCTGGATGGTGTACGACCAGAACCTGTACAACATGGGCGCGGGACGCCGTGGAGAGTCGTACTCGCCGTCTCCGGGCCGCAACGTCGCCCGCTGGGATGCGAGGGCGTCGCGGCGGCTGCTGAATGACCGGGCCGAACTGACGATCCAGGCCTTCGACCTGCTGAACCAGAGCCAGGCGGTCAACATCTCAAATTCGGGCAGCTTCATCCAGGAGTCGCGGACCCAGTCGATGGGCCAGTACTTCATGGTGCGTGTCATGTACCGGCTGGGGATGATGGGTTTCGGGCGGCCCGGGCGGGGGTGAGCTCCTAACAAACGGGTCTCCGAGCGTGTCCCAGTAAGTGGGCGGGCTGTCGGCGCTTCTAAACGCCGCAGCCCGCCGGTTGACCAGGACAGTCCTTCCCCACAGGAGACCAGGGAGCATGCGCCTGCTTCGCCGTTTCATTCGGATTCCCCAGCGAATCGGCTCCGGAATCACCTGCCCGCGCGATCGTGGCGGGATCGCTTTCGGTGTGGCCGTGACAGGCCTGGCCATTCTTGTGGCGCCGGCCCCGCTGGCCGCTCAACAGGGAACGATCACCTACAACCATGTGGTCAAGCGGGAGCTTCCGCCCGGCTTCGCGCAGAGGATGCGGGAGCCCCCGCCCCCGCAGACGAACACGGTGCTGGTCCACTTCAGCCCGACCGTGTCGCTGATGGTCCGCAGCGCGAATCCGCGTCGTCAGGGTGAGGGCGGACGGCGCTTTGGCGGTGGGGGAGACCGTGCGGTGGACGGAGCCCGTTTTCGTGATCGACGCGGAGGGGGGCGCTTCGGCTTCGGCTTCAGGCCGGGTGCCAGCCCCGACCAGGCCACTACCCTGCAGGCCGCCTACCTGGACTACGCGGAGGGGATCATGGTCGAAGCCCGTGGTTTTCTCGGCCGGACCTTCCGCGTGACGCGCGAACGTCCCACGTACGCTTGGCGCATCGGGACGGAACAGGCGGAGCACCTCGGCTACACGGTGATGAAGGCCACCGCGGAGCACGACAGCACGACCGTGGAGGCGTGGTTCACGCCCCAGATTCCTGTCGCTGGCGGCCCGGCATCCTACGGGGGACTGCCCGGGATGATCCTGGTGCTCTCGCTGAATGACGGACAGACGCAGTATCAAGCGACGGAAGTGGCGCTGAAGGAACTGGAAGCGGGACTGATCGCTCCGCCGGAAGACGGCGACGAGGTCTCGTACGAGGAATTCGAGAAGCTCGTAAGGGAGCGGATCGAGGAGATGACAAGATCGAGAAGGCCCCCCGGATCGGACGGCGGGCCACGGGAGAATGAACAGTGAATAGCCGGAAGCAAAACGCGCCGGCGCGCCACGTAGAAACCGGCCGGGGCGCGTGCGCCCGGTTCCTGCCGGTCCTGGCGTGTGCAGCCGCCTTCCTCACCGCGGCAACGCCCGTCCGGGCACAGCAGGAATACGATGTGCGCGGCTCGGTCGCGGACTCCGCGGGCGGGGCCATGCAGAACGCCATGGTGGTGGCCCTGAGCAGGGAAGACTCGGTGCTCGTGAAGTATGCCCTCTCGAACGCCGACGGAAACTTCGTCCTCGAGAACCTGCACCCCGGCGCGTACGTCCTGCAGGTCACGCTGATCGGGTACGCCCCCATTCGGAACGACTTCGAGGTGACCAGCGCCGATGTCGACCTGGGTTCCGTGACCATGACCATGGAGGCGATCGAGATCGATTCGCTGGTGGTCAGCATCGAGCACGTCCCCTTCATCAACCGGCGGGACACGCTCAGCTACAACGTGAACGCCTTCCCGACCCCCCCGAACGCGATGGTCGAGGAGTTGCTGCGCCGCCTTCCCGGGATCGATGTCGACACCGACGGCACGATCACGGCGCAGGGCGAGGAGGTCCAGAACGTCCTGGTGGAGGGCAAGGAGTTCTTCGGCCGGGATCCGACGATCGCCACGCGCAACCTGCCGGCCGATGCCGTCAAACAGGTCGACGTCTACGACAAGCAATCGGACATGGCCGAGTTCACGGGAATCCCCGACGGCGAGGACGAGCGCACGATCGACCTGAGGCTCCGCGAGGAGGCCAGGGTCGGGTACTTCGGCCGCATGACCGGCGGCTTCGGGGGCGACGTGAACAACGCCGGCCGTCTGGGTCCCACCATCGGCACCGACCCCGTTGGCAACGACCTGCGCTACGACGGCAGGTTCAACCTGAACCGCTTCTCGCCGACCCAGCAGCTGGCCCTGACCGCGAACACCAACAACGTCAACCAGGAAGGGTTCTCGTGGGAGGATGGAGGCGGACGTGGTGGTGGCGATAACGGATTCACCGAGTCGGTGGGGCTCGGATTGAACGCCAGCCGCGACTTCGGCAGCGACAACACCTGGATCAGGAGCAGCTATTTCCTGAGCGAGGTGGACAACGAGCAGAACCGGACCCTGCAACAGCAGGCGCTCTTCGGCGCGGATGTGGCGTCGCTGGTCGACGAGACGACCGACCAGGAGTCGGGCAACAACAATCACCGGTTGAACCTGAACGGACAGTACACCTTCTCGCCCGGGCACCAGTTGCGCATACGGGCCAACATGAACGCCGGATCCTCGTCGTCCGAGTCGTTCCGCGATCGCGTGACCCAGACGGTCGACGGGCAGCCTCTCAACACCGCTTCGACCACCAACACCGTAACGGGCGACCAGCAGCGCGGGGATGTCCGGCTCACCTGGCGCAAGCGCCTGGGAGACAGCGGCCGCAGCCTGGTGGCGGAGCTGCGCGGTGCGCTTCAGAATTCCGATCGCGTGACCAATCTCGAGTCGACCATCACGGGCGAGTCGCGCGGCGGGCGCGACCAGGACCGGCACATTCTGCAGGAGCAGAACAACAACGGCGAGAACTGGAACAACTCCGCGCGGTTCTCGCTCACGCAGCGGCTGGGTGACTCGTATTCGATGGAGGTCTTCGCCCGCGCCAACACCGAGGACCAGGACCAGGACCAGTCGGTCTACGATCTCCGCGGCGACGAGAAGATCCGCAACCCCGACCTGAGCTCAGGCTACCAGCGCGCCTACGGCTACATGAACGCCGGGGCCCGCCTGAGCCGCAACTCGGAAAACTCCTGGATCACGCTCGGGTTGCGGGGGCAGCGATCGTCGCTGGAAGGGATTCTCGTGGACCGCGACGAGACGATCACCAGCGGCTACACGCACCTGCTCGCCAACCTGGACTTCAGGTGGCAGTTCAAGGATGACCAGACGATCAGCTTCGAGTACGACGGCTCTACCGATGAACCGTCCCTCACGGAACTTCAGCCGTTCGTCGACAACCGCGACCCGATCAACGTGTACGTCGGGAATCCCGACCTCCAGCCCGAGTACACGCACGAGTTCGAGGCCGATTACCGCTTCTTCGATCAGTTCAGCTTCCTGAGCGTGTACCTGCGAACGGATTTCGAGTACACCACCAACCCCATCGCACGCGCACGCGTCTTCGACGAACAGGGCTTCCAGACGGTCACTCCGATCAACACCGACCCGGAGTGGTCCGCCGGTACGAGCGTCAACTTTGAAACGCCGATCAGAAGGCTGGGCGTGGACGTGGAACTGGACTACCGGGCGGGCTACTCCAGGGGATGGGAGCAGGTGAACCGGCAGACGAACCAGAGCCGCGTATTGAGAAACACCGTCGAGGCCAGCCTGGAGAACCGCACCAAGGACCTCTTCGACATTCGCTTGGGCGCGAACTTCACCTTCAACGACGTGGAGTACTCACTGAACCAGTCGCTGGACCGCGACTACGTGAACAGCCGCTACTACGCGAACGGGACGCTCTACCTGGGGGCCTGGACGCTCGGGTCGACCTTCAACTGGAGGGTGTACGACGAGGACATCTACAGCCAGGGGAGCGGCGGCGAGGTCAACACACCGGGCAGGAACGTCGCGCGCTGGGACGCCCGCGCTTCGCGGCGGCTGCTGAACGACCGGGCCGAACTCGAACTCCGGGCCTACGACCTGCTCAACCAGAACCAGGCGGTGAGCATCTCCAATTCAGCCAGCTTCATCCAGGAATCGCGCACCGAGTCGCTGGGACAGTACTTCATGGTGCGGGTCATGTACCGGCTGGGGATGCGGGGTGACTTCGGGCGGCCGGGTCGTGGGAGAGGGGGGCGGGGACGGTAGGGGCGCGCTCCTCTACCGATTCAGGCGATACCCCTCCACCCGTTCGACGCCGGTGGCGGGGTCCGTGCGGACTCCCAGGATCAGGTCCTCGCCCACCCACGGCGGACGCCCGCGGAACGGGATTGTCAACGTACCGAGCCAGCGCCCCTCGGGGTGGAACACGCTCCACCGGCCCGCCTGGTGACGTACCCAAAGATGGCCCGTCGCATCCACCAGGAGGCTGCTTACCGGGGGATGGAAGTCCTGCGGCGGCAGGGCGTCCAGTGCTTCCCTACGAGCCCAGTGGTTCAACTCCAGAATCCCCACCTTCGCGCGCTCCCGCTCTTCGTCGGTGATCGGGATCGGACCGATCGTGCGGCGAATGATCCGCTGCAGATCGCCTGTGGGGGAGAACTGGTGAACCTCGTCCCGGTCCCCGTTGCTCACGTATATCGTCAGCGGATCTCCCCCCGCGGCCACATGTGATATCACGCCAAAAAGGGGAAAAGGCCACCGGGTGGTGGGATCGAAAGGCCGGGAGATGCGCTGTTCGATCCCGCCCCACCAGCCCAATGAATGCGCCACGTAGGCGGTATCGATCCTGACGAATCCCCAGTCTGGCCGGAAGAATTCGTCCGATTCCGGAATCGGTACGTCGCGGTGCACGATCACCAGAAAGGACCCGTCGGCCAGGGGCATGTGAATCCTCTCGGGCGGTGTCTGGCCGGGGATGCGGGTCTGCTCGAAGATTCTGCCCACATCGATCCGCCGGTGTTTCACCACGGTGCCGGCGGTATCGAAGTAGGAGACGTAGCCGAACCAATCGCTCCAAACGGCCAGGGTGTCGCCCGGGAGGACTTGCAGATACGCCGGATGGTTGAATTCGCCCGGACCCTCCCCCGCGCGGCCGATCGACTTCGACAGCCCGCCCGAGGGGTGGAACAGCCGAAGTGACTTGCTGCCGCTGGAGAGAACCGCGACCCGCCCGTCCGAGAGGCGGCCCAACCCTGCGACCTGCCAGATGAGATGGACGGAATCCTCCGTGGCGGCACCGAGGCCCGGGTCGCCGATGACGATGACGGGTTCGGGATCGATGGTCCAGGAGTCCGTGGTGGCCCACTCGGGAGCATGATTCTCGACGATGCGGACGCCGGCCGAGTCGCGGATCGTGACCGCGGGGGGCGTGTCGGGCTCCAGCTCCGGGGGGCGAGGCTCGCAGGCGGCGGTGGTCGTTGCCAGGAGCAACGCGAGCGGGATTCGGGATCGGGAGCGTTGCAGCATGACGTTGTCAGACTTCGGTGAGGACCATTCGGGTGCGACAGGGGGCCGTGGCAGGGGCATTCGAGATAGCGTGGGCCGGTTTGCGGGGCAACCGGGGTTGTCCGGGGGTCGAACGGCGTATTGGTTGAGTCGATGGTCACCTGAGGGTCGACGCGAGTAAGATGTCCCGGCCTTGAACTCTTCCGCGCAGATGCCGCATGTCCACCTGCAGAGCCTCCTCGTCAGCGAGCTTCGCCGTACTCATCGCCCTCATGGGGTGTGGCCCGGCCGGCGACCCGGATCCGCCCGTTCCCGTCGTGTGGACCGACGGAGTGTTCGAGGACTGGGCGAGTGCCGCGCCAGCAGTCGTGGATCCCGCGGGCGACGTACCGCCGGGGTCGCCCGTTGACTTGGGTGCGGTGTTCGTGCTGGATGACGCGCGCTTCATCCACCTCCTGGTCGACCTGGGTGACACGGTTACGGCGCAGGGGATGCCGGGGACCGTGGAGATCGTGCTCGATGCAGACGGGGATGCGGGGACGGGGGGGTCGCATGGCGGGGTGGCGGGTGCCGATCTGGTCATTGTCCTGTCCCGCCAGGATGATCCTGCCGCGGATGTTCACGGCGCCGGAGTGGGGGTGCGCCGGATCGGGGAAGGCGGTGCGGGCGGGATCGAGAGCGCGTCAACGGTCGGTCTTATCCTGTCCCCGACCCACTCGTCGGACCGGTTCGAGGTGCGGCTGGACCGGCTCGGGATGCGGCGGGAACGGCTTGCCGAGCGATCGGACGCGGCCGGTGCGTTGGACGAGCCAGGGGCGAGCCCTCCAGGTGGCGCCGGGAAAGTCCTGAGCGGGCGGCTGCGCTACCTGCGGGCCGGTGCGGTGGTCGACCAAACCCCGGTCTTCACGCACACGCTGGCCACGGACCCGGGTGAGGCCCCGCCGTTGCTGGATGGGGACGCGGTGGCGAGAACTCCCAACACCCTGCGCGTCGTCACCTGGAACGTCTCGGACGGGAACTTCCGCGACCACCCGGAGGTCTTCCGGCGCGTACTGGCCACCCTCGATCCCGACGTGGTCCTCCTCGACGAAGTCTACGCCGACGTCACGATGGCGGACCTCTCGCGCTTCGGCCGCGGTCCGGGCCCGGTGAACGAATCGTCGTGGAAGTGGTGGCTGGCAACGGGCGGCGGCCGACAGCGGGCCGCCGTCGGCGCGAGGGGCCTGGAGTTGCGCGGAGAGACCGCTTTGGCCCGGGTGGACCACCCACCGGGTGCGCTTGCGCGATGGCTGCGCGAGGTCGGTGACGAGCCGGAGTCGCCCCGTATGCCGCCGCCTTCCAGGCTGGCCCGGGCGGAAGCGGCCGGCGGCCTTTCGGCGACCGGAGCCTGGGTCACCGTGGAAGGCCGCGCGGTGCTCTTCGTGCCCGTCGACCTGCAGAGCGCGGGATACGACGGTTCCCCGCGCGACCGTCTGCGCGAGTTGCAGGCGCGCACGTTGAACCACGCAATCGCGGCCGTGCTCGCCGACCGGCCCGGCGCAGGCCTCGTCATCGGCGGCGACCTGAATGTGGTGGGATCCGCCCGTCCGCTCGATGCGCTGCGGTTCGGCCTCGCCACCGGCGGAGGCGACCTGAGCATCGCCCGGCTGGAAAGACTCCGCGACCGGTCCCTGGCGACCTGGCGCAGCACCCGCGCCGGGGACCCGTTTTCGCCCGGCAGGCTGGACTATGTCCTCTACCGGGGCACGGTGCTCCGGATCGAACGCGCGTTCATCTTCGACGCAGCCGACCTGTCGCCCGCGGCACTGGCGCAGCTCGGCATCCGCGAGTCCGACACGCTGCAGTCCGACCACCTGCCGCTGGTGGTGGATTTCACGCTTCGTTGAGCGAACGGTGTCGAGCCTGGCTGCCCATCCGCCGGCGCATGCAACCCGGGGATGACGATTCACGTCAATTGAGGTTGAGATCGTTGACCTCCGTCCAGCTACGGATCCCCCCGCCAGCCCCGCACACCCCATGAAACCTCCCCTCGTAGCACTTTCCGCACTCGCGGCTGCGGTTGCCCTTTCCACCGCCATCGCTCCGCCCACCCTCGCCCAGTCGCGGTTCGTGCCCGGCGCCTTCGAGGACCCGGTCGCGCGTCAGCTCTACACCGACGCCTACGACCGCTGGCACGCCCTTGACACGACGGTCGCGAGCTACACGGCGCTGATCCGGCAACGCGTCGCCGGGGCGTTGCGGACGCCGCTGCGCGACCGGGTCATGTACAGCAACGAACACGCCGTGCGCACCTGGTGGCGGAGGGGAGCGCGCCCCGTCACGATGGTCCTCGGCAACCGCACCCGCTATCCCGGCCGCGACTTCCTCCTGCGGTGGGACGAAGCGGACAGGCTGGATGCGATGCCCTACGCCGAGCCGTTCTCGCCCGGTGACGACCACCTCCTCTTCGGCTGGAACCGCGAAGACGAAGTGGGTCCCCCCGGTGCCGACGGCCGCGCGCTCGTGCACCCTCTCTCGCATGGAGCGGACCAGGCCTACCGCTTCCGCAGCGGCGACACGATCACCGTGTCCTTTCCCGATGGCCGCCTCGTCCGCGCGGTCGCGCTGCAGTTCATCCCCTATCGCGCGGGCGCCTTCCTGCTGACGGGCACCCTGTGGATCGATCCGGTGTCGGGCGTGCTGATACGCGCGGTCTACCGGCCCAGCGTGGAAATGGACTTCATGCACGATGTCGATGACCCCGGGACGCCGGGAGCGAACCTCGCTCTTCGACTCATGCCGGGGGTCTTCAAGCCGGTGAACCTCCGGCTGAATTCGGTCTTCGTCGACTACGCGCTGTGGGAATTCGAGCACTGGCTCCCGCACAGGGCGCGCTTCGAGGTGGTGGCGACCGCCGGAGTGCTGAAGGGCAAGCTCACGGTCGACGTGTCGTACGAGATCGAGTCGTTCACCAGCGTGTCCGAGGATCCCGCCGCCGCTACGGGTCACGACGAGGCCGCCGACAGCGCCTTCGTCGCCGCACTCCTTGCCCAGGCGGGCGACGGATATGAACTGACGGACCAATCCGTAGCTCGCGGCAAGGACACCAGGTTCATCGTCCCGAAGGACCGCAGGCTCCTGGAAATGAGCCCCGAGCTGCCGCCGCCGATCTGGGAAGACGCGCCGCACTTCGCGACGATCGGGGAGGCGGAGGACCTGGCCGGCACGCTCGCCCAGGTGCCGGTCGCCTCGTACAGCCGCACGCCGTGGGCGTTCCGGTACGGCTGGGGGAGTCCCGAGATGATTCGCTACAACCGCGTCGAGGGGCTGGCGGCCGGATTGGAGTTCGATGCGGTGCTCGGCGGTCCGCACAAGCTCCTCACTTCCGCGTCCTTCGGGCTGGCGGACGGCAAGGTGAAGGCGCGCATCGGGCTGGAGCGCTCAACCGAATTGCGCAGGCTGACCGTGGGCGGGTTTCACGAGCTGCGCAGCACGGACGCGGAGGCGGGCCACTTCGGAATCGGCAACTCGCTCACGGCCCTGGTGATAGGGCGCGACGAGGGAGAGTACTACCGGGCAACGGGCTTCGATATGACGTGGCGGCCGTCGGAGGGCGAGAGGGAGTCGTTCGTCTTGCGGGCGTACGGTGAGCGGCAGGAGGCGGTGGAGACGCGCGCGGGCTTCGCGTTTTTCGAGGCCTTCGACGACGAGTGGAACTTCGCGCCGAACCTGGAGGCCGACGAGGTCGATGAAGCGGGGACTGAGGTGACGATCCGGTCGTGGTGGGGTGAGGAGCCGAATTGGGTGCAGGCGGGTGTCGAGTGGTACGGTCAGGTTGCGAGGAACCGGTCGTCGGTGGGGGACGGGGAGGCGGGGGTGGCGGCTAACTTCCTCCGGAGCAGCGCCGTCGCGCGGGCGAGGATTCCGTTTGCGGGGGATGAGTGGACGGGCTGGCGTCTGGGTGTGGAGGCCGCCGCGGGCACGACCTGGGGAGATGCACCGGCGCAGCGGGCGTGGTTTCTCGGGTCGGCGGCGACGCTGCGCGGATACGAGCCGTCGGTGATGGGAGGGTCGACGTTCATGCGCGGCCGGGTGGAGGTGGCGAGGGTCTTCGAGGGCGTGGGCGGAAGCGTGTTCTACGACGTGGGGTGGGCGGGGGAGCGGGGTGAGTTCGACCGGGATGACCTGCTGTCGGCCGCCGGGTTGGGGCTGACCGTGCTGGACGGGCTGGTGAGGGCCGATATCGCGAACGGGCTGAGGGGGCCGGAGAAGCGGTTCCGGTTCTATCTTTACGCGGACGCGATCCTGTAGGGGACACGAATGTCAACTCGCGATTACATTATGTGAATCGCAGTTTACCTTCGACGAAGCAGACGGTGTCGTGAGCGGCCTTGATCTGGAGGACTATCACTGTTCGCACCCGGGGGAATTCATACGCGAAGAGGTGATTGAGGATTTGGGGACTCAACGTATCCCAGGCGGCCAGAATCCTGAGGGTGCGGCGGGCGACGCTGTCGGACCTTCTCAACGGCCGGGCGTCGCTTTCTCCGGAGATGGCGCTGCGACTGGAGAAGGCCTTCGGGGTGAGCATGGACATGCTGCTGCGGATGCAGGCGTGGCACGATGCCAGCCGAATGCGGGCCCGGACGGATGAGATCCCGGTGCGAAGATTCGATTCGGGACTAGAGTCGAGAGACGACACATGACGACTCGCGGAACTTCGTGGTCGATCGCCGCGACCCTTCTTCTCGCCGCCTGCACCGGCGACGCGGCACGAGACGCCACGACGCTGTCGGTCGACACGCTCAGCGACGGTACCGTCGTCGTCAACAACCCCGTCCAGGGTTTCTGGGAGACCGATCCGGGCGCACGCTGGAGGATTGCCGAAGAACTGCGCATCGGGAGTGCCACTGCCGAGGGGGCCGACGCCTTCGGGGACGTGGGTTCCCTCATGATCGACCAGCTTGGCCGCTTCTGGGTCGCCGACCAGCAGGCCAACGAAGTGAGGGTGTTCGACGCGGACGGCCGCTTTGTCCGCACCGTTGGCGGGAGAGGCGAGGGACCAGCTGAATTCCTGGACATCGGCGACATCTTCCCCGGGCCGAACGGCGAGGTCTGGATCGACGACGAGACGATGGAACGCTTCGAGGTCTTCGACACCTCCGGCACGAGGATCGGCGGCTACAACAGGGACTCCAGATTCTGGGGCGGGAAGTGGACGGATGAAGGACTCCTGCTATCGCTGGGCCCGCACCCTGAGAGTCTGGAGGGTGTCTACACGGTCTACAGTCGGGGGTCTGGCAGCCTGCTCGAGCCCGAGGGACGCGTCCTGGAGATGCCGGTTCCCCCGCCGGATCCACCGATGGTCGAGTTCAAGTCCCCGGATGGCCGAGCTGTCAGGAACATACCTCCCCCCTTCAGTCCCACGCGCAGATGGGATCTCGGGTCTGGATGGGATGCGTGGTACACCAATGGACGCGATCTGGGTGGCCGCTATGAGATTCACCGGATCGACCTGGAGAGCGGCGACACCCTGCTGACGATCGTGCAATGGTATGAGCCGGTCCAGGTATCGGACTCCATGCGGGCCGCGGCCCTGATGTCACTCTGGGGGGAATTCGCGTGGAGCGAGCGGCCCTCGGCGAACGAGTGGCGCAAAGTACCCGGCGTGTATCCGCCCGTGGGGAGCGTGTACCGGTCCGGGGACGGCACGATATGGGTGCGCCGCGCCGTCGGGGACGGGGTCGAAGGGTTCGATGTGTTTGACCGGGATGGGCGCTATCTTGGCCAGCCTGAAGGGCCCGGCGGCCTGTTCGGGATGTCGGTTCGGTGGATCTCCGAGGACCATGTCTACGCGGTCGACACAGACGAGCTGGGGGTGGACTACGTGGTTCGGCTGGCGATTCTGCGCTGATCCCGGCCGGGTGTAGGCGGCACCAAAATGTCAAGTCAAGATTACTCCACTAGCAGGCCGTGGATAAACGGGTTCTCGGGGAAAGCCGCTTGTGCGAGGTGGAGGTGGGGCACAAACAGCCCGGGTTGTGCGGGAAAACCGGTTTTGGGCGTCGGCAGCCCCAATTCGCGGCTGTGACGGCTGAAATGCGTGGCGGTCAGGTGGATTGTGTCGGCGAACGTCTCCGTCCTTCCTGTTTCCGGCGACACCACGACGGTCGCGGGGTACAGTGACTCCGGTTCGGTGACGTCATCGCCGCAGGCGACTGCCGAGAGGAACACCGCTACGACTACCCTACACTTGCCCATTCCCTTGCTCATCCCTTCCCCCCCTCCGGGTCTGTCGGTGCTTGCCCCGTCTCCATTCATTTTGGGACGGCTCTATTCGGTGACCGTCTATATACCGACTGCAATCGATAATATTCCAAAGGGGACACCGCCTTGAATCACGAATGGCCGGCAGGCGGGATGACGGTTTCGCGATCCTCAGCGAGGCCGAAGTGATTTGGCAGATGGAGAGCGACGGTCCCGGCTATTGGCTGGCAATGAAGGTCCCGGTACCCACCGGCGGCCTCTTGGGTGTGGCGCGCGGCATCCCCTCCTGGTCGAGCTTCTCGATGCCACTCCCGAGAACGATCGCCCACGAACTCGGGCACAACCTGGGCCTCTATCACGCTCCGTGCGGTGGGGCGGGGGGGGCCGGATCCGCTGTTTCCCGACCCCAACGGGGGCATAGGGTCGTCGGGGTACGATCACACGGATTGATCAGCCCGGTACGCTCTGGATCTCATGTCGTATTGTCGCGGCGGATGGATCGGCGACTACCACTGCTCGAACGCCCTTCGCCACCGTTCGGCTACCGAAGTGGAGGCTCCTGTTTCCTTCCGCGAAGAGCGCAAGGAGGCCGCCGAAGGCGTCACCAAGGGTGCGGTCTAACGCACCGCAAGTGACTTAGAGTCTTGCCGTGCGGGCGGGAGTGCTCGGTGCTCACAGGGACCGCCACCACCTGCATCCCCTCCCACCAACTCGTAGACCACGACATTCTCCACATCCATGGCGTCCAGCTGGACTCCTAGCACGAGCCCATCAGCCACATCAAGGATCCGGAACCGCGGCGGGGCTTTCACCGTGCCGACCCACTCCCCGTCGCCGGAGATGACGGTGTATTGTGGCACCTCATCGCCCACACCCCCCGGGTCGTAGGGAGCCAGCCAAACCCGCCCCTCGGGGTCGCCGAATGGAGCGGTGAAGAGGGGCATCGGCTCGCCGATGACCGCCCGGTAGAAGACCATCTCCCCCTCGGTCCATTCATCGAGGTGGGCCTCCGACGCGTCCCCCCTGTGGTCTATCAGGTGACCCGCCCAAAGCTTGGCCTCGATGTCCTCAAACGATTCCTCGGTCAGAGGAGTCGCCTCGGCCTGCCAACGCACGATCTGCGTGACCGTGCCGTCTTCGGGACGACGCCAAGTGACCTGGGGCAGGTCGGAGCGTGCGTAGACGAACTGACCGGCGGCGACCGCAGCCCAGCCCCACGCCAGGATTGGGTTCCGCTGCTGTCCCGGCGGTGTGCGCGGTCTGGAGTCGTAGGACGTGATCGTGTCGAGGGCGCCGGTCTCCATGTCGAACCGGGCCATGTGTCCCGCGAGCCACGCCGCTTCGAAGTCGGACGTGAACGAATTCGTGGCCATCAGCAGTTGGCCGGGTGAGCCGATTCCCTTCATACCAAGACCGCTCGTGTTCCGGATGTCCACCGCGCGTTCGACCGAACCGCCTGCGAAGATGATAACGCGGTGCCCGTCGACTGCCAGGAGCCTTTCCGGCCCGAGCGCGTACGTGGCCTCCACGTAGCTAATGTCTCCCGGCCCCTCCCCCCGCCTGGCAAGCACCTCGTGTGAAGATCCGTTCGCACTCAACACAATCAGTTCCTGGTTGAAAAGGTCCGAGACTATGGCGCTGCCGTTCGGGAAAAGGCTTCCCGCATTGATCCTCTGGAAGGCGTAGTCACCCGGGCCGGTGCCGTGGCGGTAGCGTGGTTCCGCCGCGAACCGGAATGGTGCTGTCGTGTCCGGCATCCCGGCGTGCTCGACGATGCGCACGCCAGCGCTGTCCTTGATCTGGACGGGGATGCTGGCGGTCTCGCCATCTTCACTTCCGCCTCCGCAGCCGCTGAAGCCCACCACCAGCACCAGCATCTGGATTAATCCGTGTCCCTTTCGCATGGTTTAGCACTCCGATCGCTTGGCAGTTGATAAGAAAAGCGCTCCACATCCGTTCCGTCCGGCCGGTGTCCGGCGAAAACCAAGATGAGAGCGTCGCGACGAACAAGATGAGAACAAGGGATCGCGGCTTCGAGCCCGAAAACGATCGCGGTTTCGGGGACGCCGTTCTGGTCGAACGCTTCCGCGACGAGCTGGAGCGTGTCGCTCGGCGCGATAGTGCCCGCGTGGGGGGAAACGACGACCGACCCCACCGACTGCACCGCGATCACTGTCGCCGCGCAGGAAACCTCGCCCCGCCCGTGGCGCGATCGTCATCGTGCCAGCGCCTACCGCCGTGACCAAACCTGCCGAGTCGACCACCGCGATGGTCGTGTCGGCACTCGACGCCAGACCGGGACGCCGCCCATGACGCGCCCACACGAGCGCGCCGACAGGCGGCGCAACCTCGACGGAAATCACCGCATGCGCCGCCGCCACTTCGGCGCTCCTGCAGGCACCCGGAACACCGCTACGACTACCCTACACTTGCCCATTCCCTTGCTCATCCCTTCCCCCCTCCGGGTCTGTCGGTGCCTGCCCCGCCCCCATGCGTTTTGGACGGTCTGAAATCGCTGACCGTCTGCATTACCCACTGCATTCGATAATGTTCCACAGGGGACACCGCCTTGAATCACGAATGGCCGGCAGGCGGGATGGACGTGAGGCGGAGAGTGTCGCCACCCTGGAGGAGGGCGTCCCTGATTTGCGGCACACTGTACCACCCGCTCCCATACATGGTCAGGAACTTCCGGTACGCGGCCGTCGACCCCCATGCCCTTGAAGGTGCTCACCGGGACCGCCAGTTGTGACTGGCGCACCGGCTCTGGACCGGCGCCGCCTGCGCTTCGCCGGTGCCTTTCTCTGAGCCGCCTTCGGTGCGCACCATCGCTCGGAAGCGCACTCCACCAGCGCGGCCGGAGTTGTGGTAGCGGCAGTGATTCTCGCCAATCGAACCCGTGGTCTCCGCCGTGGGGACACGATGGGGTCAGCTCTCGTCAGTCGGCAAGGATGGCAGATCGTGCAGTCCTCGTTGAACTTACGTGGTTCCTTGCCGTGATCTGAGCTTCTGGTATTCCGCTTACTCCGCAAGCTCACACAGATTTACATCTTCCTGTGTGCTTTGAGTTTACGGGATTCGGCGACCCGATTCCCTCCGTTTGACTCCCTCCGATTGGGATCTCAGGTGCGAGCCCTCGGGCGGCTCTCCAATGCCGTCCGAAGCTGTCCAGCGTCGGCCTGCTGATAGCAGCGCAGCACCGTCTGGGGACTCTTCCATCCGCCAAGCTCACAAAGCACCTTGAGCGGCAGATCCATCAGGTCCGTCGCGAACTTCCGCCGCAGCGAATGCCAACCTCGGCCCGGCTTCGGCTCCAGTCCCACGAGCGTCTGGGCCTGTCCCGGCCCAGTCCGGCGCGGGTCTCGATCCGGTCCTGGATGCTCCACGCCAACCAGCGCATCGTCGCCAGCTTCCGCCGCGTCCGCTGCGAGGACAAGAGCCTCGGCCTCCTTGTTCATGGCTTTTCCCCCAGCTTGTGAATGGTGTACGGAGAGACATCGCCCAGGTCCAGGTCGGTCACGGTACCGCCGACCGACCTTCCGCCGGGCTCCATCACCCCCTCGAACCGAACCCGGTCGGGCTCCAGGGGCCAGGCGTGGGTCAGCGGGAAGACAAGAACGACCTCCGGGTATTCGTAGGTGCCCTCGACCTCCCCCCGCACCCGGCCGCCGACAGCCGTCATGATGCCGGTGACCCTCCCGTCGTCGTGCCCGGTGAGCGTCAACCGGGTCCAGCCGCTGGTCCAGACTCCCGTGATCTCCGGTACCGCATGATCGTCGCAGGCCGACAAGAGGAGCAGGACCACCAGAGCCGTTCGTCTCACTCCGTCCCCCGTTCCCTCTCGGCATGTTCGACAATGAGCCGGATTCCCTCGGCAACCTCCTCGGATAGCCGACCATCCGTCAGCGTTAGCTGAAGCAGGTCCTTGATAATGCCGCCAGAGGGCGCGCCGGGGGAATCGGTCCTCATCATTCTCGTCCTGTCTCGATTGGGGGTCGCGAGATCATACGGCACGTCGGCGCCAGGGTCGCACGTTGTTCTGTCAGTACAGCAGGTACCGCTCCACCGACGCACCGAACGCCTCCAATTCGGTTTCCACTCCCTCCAGGATCTCGTCGGTGGCCGCACCGTCTTGTACACCTTCACGCAGCCCCGGGTGCCCCCACAGGATGTCGATGGGGGGCCGGGTCTCTTCGTATTCGTAGGGGGGTTCACGCCAGGCGAAGTCCTGCGGAGCGAGCGCTCGGGCGGCAACGAGGATCTCGACCGCGGTGCGGACGGGTTCGAAGGTGTGGGGATCCGTGACGTGCAGCTGGGCGCCGCAGCAAAGGCGGCCGGCATGCTTCTGGAAGGTGGGTTCGAAGTGGCAGGGGCGGAAGTGGACGCCGGGGAGGCGGGCGTCGGCGAGCCGGGCGGTGAGGGCCGCCGGATTCAGCCAGGGAGCGCCGAATAGCTCGAAGGGGCGGGTCGTGCCGCGTCCCTCGGAGAGATTGGTGCCTTCCAGCAGCACCATTCCGGGATAGACGACGCAGGAATCGGGGGTTGGAAGGTTGGGGCTGGGCATGACCCAGGTGAGACCGGTGTCTTGCCACAGCGTCGAGCGCCGCCAGCCTCCGCAGGGGACGACGGTGAGGTCGCAGGCGATGCCGCGTTCCTCGTTCAGCCAGCGCGCCATCTCGCCGCAGGTGAGACCGTGGCGGAGGGGGACGGGGTGCAGCCCGACGAAGGACTCGTAGCCGGGTCGCAGCACGGGGCCCTCGCGGCGGGTCCCACCGATCGCGTTGGGCCGGTCGAGGACGACGAAACGGACGTTGGCGGCGGCGCATGCTTCCATGGCCAGGGCCATCGTCCACACGAAGGTGTAGACGCGCACGCCGACATCCTGGAGGTCGAAGAGGAGGGCGTCGAGGCCGTCGAGCATCGCCAGGGTGGGCTTGCGGACATCGCCGTAGAGGGAGTGGACGGGGAGACCGGTGACCGGGTCCGAGTAGTGGTCGGACTCGATCATGTTGTCCTGCTTTTCGCCGCGGGCCCCGTGCTGGGGGCCGAAGATGGCGTGTAGGTCGTAGCCGGCGGCGCGGATGGCGTCGGCGGCATGGGTCAGGTCCGAGGTGACGGACGCGGGGTGCGCGATCAGGCCGAGGCGGCTGCGCCGCAGCCCACTGGCCTCTGAGGCTTCACCGCTGACCAACCGGTCCAGGCCGGGAGCGACAGTGTGCCTCACGGTCGTGGACGGGGGCTTCAATTCCCCTCCGGCGCTCCCTCCCGCTGCCAGTAGAACGGCCCCGCCGTCACCTGATCCGGCCACACCTGGTCAAGCGTGTCGCCATCGTACAGGCGCCCGTTCATCATCACCTGGTGGATCGCGTTCGAGTTACGGATGTCGTCGAGCGGATTCGCGTTGAGGATGACCAGGTCGGCTAGCTTGCCGGGCTCGATCGAGCCCAGATCCCGGTCCAGTCCGAGCGAGTGGGCACCGAGAATGGTCGCCACCTGGAGCGCCTCAAGCTCGGTCATGCCCCCGGCCTGAGTGGCCCACAGCTCCCAGTGGTAGCCGAGCCCCTGCAGCTGGCCGTGACTGCCGACCCCAGCCCTTCCCCCCGCCCGGATCACGTCTCGCACGAACTCCGACACCAGGTCGAAGGTGTGCACCTCCGGATGGAACCAGCCGGGGACGCGGCGGGTCGCCTTGCTGTGGATCTCCTCGACCGGGGTGAAGCGGGCCAGCTTTTCGTCCCCCAACACGTCTTCCGTCGCGTAGAAGTAGTTCTCCGCCCACGGACCGCCGTAGGTGACCAAGATCGTGGGCGTGTAAGCCATCTTCGACTGCGCCACGAGCTCCACCATGTCGGCGTACATCGGGAAGCCCGGCATGTTGTGCTCGACGCCCGAGTAGCCGTCGATGGCCATGGTCATGTTGACCTTTGTGTCGAGGCCGCCCTCGGTGGTGGGCATCAGGCCCAGTTCGCGGGCCGCCTCGATGATCCACTGGCGCTGCTCGCGATTGCCGGCGGCGTACATCTTGATCGTCTTGGTGTCGTAGTAGTCGCTGTAGCGGCGCAGGATGTTCCGGGCGTGGTCGAGGTCCTGTACGTTCTCGGACGAGAAGACGCCGGGGCCGGTCGAGTAGATGCGCGGGGACAGGATCCGTCCCGCGCGCACGAGGTCCTCGTAGCTGACGACGTCGGTGGTGCCGGTCTGGGGATCGCGGGTGGTGGTCACGCCGTATGCCAGGTTGACGGCGTAGGACCAGGGCTGGCTGCGAAGGATGTTGATCTGGGCGCGCAGGTGGGCATGCGTGTCGATGAAGCCGGGGACGACGGTCTTGCCCATGAGGTCGACAGTGTCGGCGCCCTCGGGGACGGTGAGCGAGCCGGTCGGGCCGACGGTGGAGATCCGGTTGTTCTCGATGAGGATGTCGCCCTGCTGGATGACTTCGTCGCCCGCCATGGTGATGACGCGGGCTCCGGTCAGGAGGGCCGCGCCCTGGGGGATGTCGCGGGGGAACTCGACCTGAATGCGGACTTCGGTGGGGCGATAGCGGGCATCCTCTTCGTCCTCTTCTTCGGCCTCCTCCTCGGCACCCTCTGCTTCTTCTTCCTCGACCGCAGGCTCGTCCTCCCCTTCGGTCGGTTCCGCTTCATCCCCGGCCTCTTCCTCCTCGCGGGCTGCCGCCTCCACCGAGTCCTCGAACGCCTGCGCATCGTCCAGGTTGTAGACCAGGTGCGCATTGCCGATGGTCCAGTGCACCGCGCGGCCGTCCTGACTCCACGCGGGGAACTCGCCCCCCACCTCGGTGAGCTGCCGCGCCGGGAAGGACGCGCTCTCGGGGTTGCCGACGTTGATCGTCGGGGGGTCCCCGCCCACGACCGGGACGGTGACGGTGTAAAGGTGGTTGTAAACCCGGGCCAGCGCCTGGTCGCCCTGTGGGGCCATCATGACGAGGGAGGCGGTGGCGGGCGCACTCGAACCGGGTGCGCCGGAGCCCACCACGCGCACGTGCCGCTTCACGTCGGTGCCGTCCCAGCGGAACGACACGAGGCCGTCCCCGAAAGCGTAGGCGTAGATCCGGTCGGGGTTCCGGGTGAAGTGGTGGGCGGAGTAGCGGGCGGGAGAAATCACCGTGGCGTCGCCGCCGCCGGACGGGATCCAGACCAGGTCGTCGGCGCCGCCGGGGACGCCGCGCGTGAGGGCCTCGTCGTAGGCGCGGGCCGGGCCGCGGATCGCGACGATGCGCTCTCCATCGGGGGACCAGATGGGGTTGTTGTAGAGGGCGGGGGTGGTGGTGAGGCGCTCGGAATCACCGCCGTCGGCGTCCACGCTGTAGATGTGGCCGCCCACGTCGTCGCCCCAGGTCGTGTAGGCGATGCGCTCGCCGTCGGGGGACCAGGCGGGCATGTGCTCGTTGACCTCGTCCCCGGTGAGGCGGGCGGGCGTCCCATCGGGCCATTGCATGACGTACACGCGCGCCATCAGCGAGAAGGCGATGCGGTCGCCGCTCGGCGACGGCACCGCGTCCCGTACCTGCTTGGCCACGAAGGTCGGGGTGTCCTCGATCGGGTAGTCGAAATCGACCTCGGGTCCGATCGCCATCTCGACATCCACGCGGAAGGGGATCGGCGCCGGTTCGGAACCGTCGACCGGGACGCGCCAGATCCCGCCGCCCCAGTACGCGATCACCTCGCGCGAGTCGGGCGTGAACGACATGCCCGGATACGCATCGCGGGTGGCGCGCGACTCCTGGTCGTCACGCTGGACGGGAAAGACCAGCCAGCGTTCGGCGCCGGACTCCAGGTCGCGAATGCGCAGCCCCGTCTCGGCCACGTGCCGGGAGCCATACACCAGCCAGCGCCCATCGGGACTCAGGACCGGGCGGAAGGCGCCGCCGTAGCGGAAGGAGCGGGTCGCCGACTCGCCGGTTTCGCGGTCGTAGACGGCCAGCTGGTACTGCCGCATGCCCGAGTTGTACTGCCAGGCACCGCTTCGCTGAGCGTACCAGATGTACCGGTCGTCCGGGCCGAAGGCCGCGCCGGTGGTGCGCAGGTTCGCGGGCTCGTCGATCAGCTGGATCCCCGATCCGCCGCCCACATGATACATCCAGAGCTTGCCCTGCCCGGGACCCTGCCTGGTCGCGATGACGTAGTTCCCGTCGGGCGTCCACTCGGGGGACTGGTAGGCGCTCGACTTGCCCGTGGTGAGCTGCACGGTGTCGCTCAGGTCCACCGAAATGATGTGGATCCCCTCGCCGCCGCTCCGGTCCGACGTGAAGACGACCCTGCTGCCGTCCGGGCTGAAGCGCGGCTGTCCGTCGAAGGCCATGCCCTGCGTCAGCGGCGTGGCGGTGCCGCCGGTGATCGGCATCGTGTAGAGGTCGCCGAGGAAGTCGAAGACGAGGGTCTGGCCGTCCGGACTGACATCGACCGAGATCCACGAGCCTTCGTTGAAGCTGGTGGAGATGGTGCGTCCGGGGGCGAGAGGGAGACCCTCCTGGCGGAGGTCGGGAGTGGTGTCGCCGGGTAGTTGGGCGAGGGTCGGGCAGGGGTGGACGAGGAGGGTGGTCGCCGCGAGGAGGATGGCCAGAGTGGGTAGGGGGCGCAGCGGGTCCCGCCGGAATGACCCGGCATCCGGTTTGCGTGCCGTCATGTTTCGTGGTCTTCCGTGTGATGGTTCGGTGGGAATGGCTGGCATAATAGCCGGGAACGGGCGGCCGATGAAAGGAGCCGGGTCTTCGGCGGTGCGACGCCTCTTCGACTGGGTGGTTGAGGTCGTGGACCCCGGCTCGGGGCGTGTGCTCGCAAGTCGGCGGTCCGATGTGTGGCTCGGGTACCGCCCTCCGTCCAGGATTCTCGTGTCTCTCGTGGACACACTCGTTGCCACCGTCGCCTACGACGTGTGGAAACCCACTCTCCGGCAAGGTGGGTAGCAAGAGGAGGGGTCATTTCCACCAGGGGACAGCTCGTGCTGCCGGCCGAGCTTCGCCAGCGCGACGGGGTCGTGCCCGGCCAGGAGTTCGACGTCGAGCGGCTTGGTCCGGGAGTCTATCGCCTGGCCCGCGCAGGTCAACCGGAGAACAGCGGCCTGGTGGACTGGCTGCTGTCCTGTCCCGAAAAGGACTGGTTCGTGCCGGTTCCCTCGGAGTCGACCGCTGAACTGAAGAATCCGGGGATCGGGGGTCAGTGAGATACCTCGTTGACACCGACGTCCTTTCGGAGACTACGAAGAGGAGCCCCGATCCAGGGGTTGTCGAGTGGCTGAGGGATCACGAGGAGGAGATTGCGGTGAACCCGGTGATCCTCGGGGGAATCCGGTTCGGAATCCGATCGTTGGGGCCGGGACGGAGTCGGGACTCCCTCGAGTTGTGGTTCACCGAGGTCGTGCGCCGAATCCGATGTGTGCCGATCGACACAAGAACGGGCCTTCGCTGGGCGGAACTGCTGGCGGGTCTCCGCTCGCGCGGGAGGTCCATGCCGATCAAGGACAGCCTGATCGCGGCGACCGCGCTTGCCTTTGGCCTCGTCGTGGTTACCCGCAACCGGAGGGACTTCGAAGCGGCGGGGGTGGAGATCGTTGACCCGTTCACGTGGGGGCCTCGTCGCCCGACGGGGCAGTAAGAGGTCATCCACCCGACTCAGGGGCAGCGCTCAGCGAACCGACGGAAGCATCCCCGGGCACGGTTCACCGCTCTCGCGGCGCAAGGGGTGCATCGACACGCGGTAGGCGGAGTTCCCGGTGATGTGGTACACGGTTCGTCCGTCCTGCTCGGTCACTTCGAAGGGGTCGTGGAACACCAGGACGCTGTCCGCGTGGATGCCGATCGGCGTATGGCGACCCCGTGTCGTGTTGCGTATCAGTGCGTGGCAGCCGGTATCGGGATTGATGATGGCGCCGTGGGTATCGTTGTCGTAGCCCAGGAGCACGATGTTGTCCCGGTCGTCGAAGGATAGCCGCGCCCGCTCGCTCCAATGGGGGCAGGGTTCCTCGATTACCTCCCCGCCCCATTCGTACCGTCTCATGCACCCGGTGCGGTCGCTGACGCCCCTGACCGGAACCGCCACCCTCCCCTCCTCGCCGCTTCCGTGGTACACGAACACGGAATCCGGTCCCTCCTCGTTGGACATGGCTACATAGGCCACGTCACCCAGGCAGGCGATCCTGGTGCCCCTGAACCTGATGTAGGCATCGGGGTCGCGGATCGTCACGGCGTCTTCCGCGCGGGCCGGCTCCGAGACGGGTCCGACGAGTTCGCTCGTGCCGTCGGGCCCACGCCTGACCACTCCCCCGTAGGTCGGCACCGCCGGGACCCCGCCGAAGTTGCATACCCGCTCCGCCAACGTTGCTTCCGGGCGCCACGAGTGGATGGCCATGCCCTGCGAATCGTACTCGACGACCCTCAAATGACCGGAAACGTAGAGCCCACCGCCGGGCGCGAGGGCGATGCCGTTCCGGCGCTGGGGGAATTCGTACGGGCCCTCACCCTTCGGAGTCGAGATCGTCCTGAGCCACTCACCCGTCTCGAGGGAGAACGCCATGATCCCTTCCGGCTCCTCGGCGTCGTCGACGTAGAGAATGTTCCGTTCCCAGTCGACGGCCACCGGGGCGGCCATCATTGCGCGCCACTCATCGTCGATGATGGTTCGGCCGCTGTCGAAATCGATCTCGAGGATCTGCTGCGCGTGGGCGGTTGGGGCCGACAGGATGGCGGCCGCGAGGCTGCAGAGGAGGGTGGGCTTGGACATGTGGCTTCCTTGTGGTGTCGTGAGTGTTTGATCGCCCCTCCGCAGAGCCGCCCCGCTCCCGTTGGCAACGTGTGCCGCGCCAGGCCCCCCGCCCTACCCCTCCCCCGGAAACAGCCTCCCCATCGACCTCTCCAGCGCCTCAGCGACGCGGTCACAGCGCCCCTCCGCCACCCCGTACGCCGACAACCACACGCCCGTCCTCCACCGCTCCCCACTCCCCTCCATCTCCACGTGCAGCACGCCGTCGTTCAGCGATTCCACCATACCCGCGAACGCCCACGGCCGGTCGCACAGCACAACCCTCCCCTTGAGCACCTCCCCGTCATCGAGGTCAAAGTGAAAGAGGTCGCCCTCCGCGGGCGAAGGGACGGGAAAGGCGTCGGTGGGTTCGGAATCCGGACTCGCGTCTGCGTCCCCATCCCCGCCTAACCCCTCCTCGCCGAACAACCGCTCCCACACCTCCTCGCGGCTGCCCGTCACCCATGGTCGCACACTGATCACGTGCCGGGCGACTCCCGGGTGGCGCTCCACCGCATGCTTCAGGTTCCAGAGAAAGACGCGCCAGCCGTTCGTCATCATGTGGAAATGGTCGTCGAAGTCCGGCGTGGCCGGCAGGCCCGAGTTGACGAGACGGACCCGGGTCTTTCCGTCGGCGATGCTCAGGTGGTAATCCACGGTCAGGGCGGTCCCCTGCGTGGCTGCTTCCGGGTCGGACAGGTCCACCATCTGCAAACGCTCGCCGGGCTGCCACAAGGTGATCCGGCTCGGCCACTCGGCGCCCTCTTCCCACGCCAGGCTAACAGTCCCCCCCTCCCCCTCCTCCACAGACGCGAACGGCGCGAACCACCGCGCGATCCCGTCGCCCGTGGCGATCGCGTCCCACACGTCATCGACGGGTGCGGCGATCCCGACCGAAAGTTCGATGACTCGGGTGGGGGCGTTGGCGGGTGCCTCCTCCTCGCTCAACGCCGCTATCTCCCGCTCCCCCGGCTCTTGGCCAGTTCCCGGTAGTACTGCTCGACCATCGCCCGGTATTCCTCCGGCACGTCCCCCGACTGGTAGAGCAGCAGCTGGTCCTCGTCCTCCGCGCCGAAGAGCCGGCGGAGCTGGAACTCCAGCTGCTTCATGCCCTCCACCAGTTCGGCCTGCAATCGGATCGCCTCTTCGGGATCGTCGTAGGTGCTCGCACGGTCCAACGCGCGCATGGCGTTGATCATCGCCTGGAGTTCGCGTGGGTCCGCGCCGGCCCGCTGGATCAGTTCGGCCAGCGCCCTCGCCTCGCCCAGCCGCACGCGGCCTTCGCGGCGCATCTGGCGAACCAGCTCCGGGTCGAAGCCCCAGGGACCGCCGTTGCCCGTTCGTTCGGCGTTGCGTTCGTCGAAGTTGGTGGCCCGGTCGCCCCCTCCACCGCCGGTTCGCGCACCCGTCTCCAGGCGGCGCCCCATCGACTCCAGTCCGCGTGCCAGGTCGCGGGCGGCCTCCAGCGCCTCGTTCTCGGTGTCGGCGACGGCGCCCCCCTGGACGGCCTCGTCGGCCTCTTCCAGCCGGTTCCGGAGTGACTGGATGGCCTGCGCGGTCTGGTTCTCGAAGGCCTCGGCGTACTCCTCCTGTCCGGCGCGTCCCACCAGGTTGCGCGAATAGAGGAGCCGTTCGCGCAGCTGGGTCTCGCGGATCGTTTCGCTGGCCTCTTCCAGCTCTTCGGCACCGTCCGCTCCGTCGCGGCGGGCGCTGGCGGCGAGCTGGTCGAGCTGGGCCAACAGGTCCCCGACCTCCTCCGCCATCTCGGTCTTGGTCTCGATGACGCGGTCCCGCTGGCTGCGCGATGGACGATCCGCCTGCCTCATCGCTTCCATGCGATTCTCGACATCCTCCTGCTGGCGGGCGAGTTCCTCCACCCGCTCACGCGCGTCGTTCAGGTCGCGTTGGAGGCGCTCGTTCTGCACGCCCTCCAGCTGGTCGCGGGCATCGCGCAGGCGTCGCAGCGCCGACTGGGCCTCGGCCACCCCCGCGTTGCCTCCCTGCGCGGCGGACCGGCGCATAGCGTCGGCGACCTGCTGCAACTCGCGCGCCACCTCCTCGAGCTGCCGCTGCCCGGCCTCGCGCGACAGGCGCTCCAGCTGGCGGGCCGCCTCCTCGGCCTCCTCGGCGAGCTCCCGCGCGCTCTGGCTGCCGCCCCCCTGCTGACTCTGCCGGCCCTGCTGCGCCGCCGCGCGCCGGCGCTGCCGTTCCAGCTCCTGTTCCTGGCGCCGGGCCAGTTCGCGCAGCTTCTCGAGCGTCTCGTCGACGGCCTGGTCGGCCGACTCCTGCTGGCTCCGCTGCACGGTCTCGTACTGGTTTCGAAGGGCATTCGTCTCCAGCTCGAAGAGATCGGCGAGATCCTCGGCGCTCGGACCCTGCTGCCTCCCGCCCCCACCGCCACCCTGTTGCTGCTGCTCCCGCGACACGAAGCGCTCGTAAGTCTCCTCGGCCTTCTGCAGCTGACGGAGGGACCGCTGTTGGGGTGCGATCGCGCCCTGCGGATTCAGCTCCCGCAGCGAGTCGACCGACTCGTTCATGCCTTCCACCGCCACCGGCAGCGTCTCGGCGATGCGCTGGAACGTCTCGTCGGCCCCCGTGATCCCCCGGTTCACGATGCGTTGGCCCAGCGTCTCGACCTGTTCGCGCAGCCGCTCCTGGTTGAGCGCGATGCTGACCACGTTCTCCTCCCACACGTCCTCCTCGTACCTGTCGCGGTCGCGCACCAGGTTGAAGCTGGCCGCGATGATCTGCCGCTGCAGCCCGGACAGGTCGTCCTCCATCCCTCCGCCACCACCTCCGCCGCCTCCACCGCCTCCCCCCTCGGCCTCGCGGTACTCGCGTTCGAAGGGGCGCACCTGCAGGAAGTAGATGTCCGTCAGGGCCTCGTTCGGCGACGGCGCGTTGTCGCGCGCGATCGCGTGGTAGGCGACGAGGTCCCCCGTCTCCAGCTCGTAGTCCTCCATGAAGACGGTGTGGCCCGCGGTGACTTCCGCCATCGGCGCGCCGGCGTTGGCGTGAAGCCGCACCGTGTCGGAGGGGCCGCCGTTCACGTTGTAGACGAGCAGGATCTCGGCCACGCCCAGATCGTCGTCGGCGCGGGTCTCGAGGAACACCTCCTCGATGGCGCTGACCGAGATGTCGCGCCCGGGCTTCGAGAAGGAGATTGACGGGCCCTGGTCGGTGAGCACATCGATCCGGTAGTCGGGAGCGCCCGCCACCCAGAGGTTGTCATGGGTGAGGAACTTGATGCCGTAGTAGCCGCGCTCGCGCACCGTGAACGAACCGGTGAAGGTGCCCTCCGGTCCGGCTTCCATGGTGATCGTGTCGCCCGAGTCCATCACGAGGAGGGCGCCGGGTGTGGGGATGGTGGAGGTCACGGTCAGGTCGACGCGCGTCCCGCCGAGCGCGGCCACGTCGCCGCCGTACTCGAAGGTGCGGGGCGCGAGCCGCGTGTAGGCCGGGAAGTTGTAGACCATCTCGAGCCGGTCCACCGCGGGCAGATCCGCCACGCCCAGGGTGAATGTCGCGGAGCGGACCCCGGCGGCCTCCACGTAGTAGGCGGTCTCTTCGGCGACGTTGAGCAGCAGCCCCTCGAACGCCCCCATCCCGTCCTCGATCATGGGCAGTGCGACGTAGCCGCTCGATCCCTCCTCGCGGGTGTAGAGGACGACGTCGTCGGTGCCGAATCCGGTCAGCGTGGCCGAGATGAGCAGGTCGGAGTGGCGCGAGATGGTGGTGTCGCCGGGCGAGACCGCTACGCTGTAGGGATTGACCGCTTCGGCCGCGCGCGCCGGGTTGAAGAGGGCGGACATGCCGTGCCGCAGGAAGCCCGGACCGAGGGCGACGAAGAGGATCGAGGCGAGGGCGAGCGCTCCCAGGACCGCCCCGGAGCGGCGCATGGCCGTTCGTTCGATACCCCGGCCGTAGTCGATCCGGCCGCATTCCCTGACCGCTTCGAACACCACCTCCTGGAGCAGGGGGGACCGCTCCAGCTCGTCGCTCTTCTGCGCGGACTCGACCGCGGCGAGCACGCGCGACTGCAGCGACGGATGGTTCTCCTCCAGGTACAGCGCCACGCGTTCGTCCGAGACGCGGCGGAGCAGCGGCCAGAGGACGGAGCGGACCAGGAAGAAGGCGACGACCAGCCAGAGGACGATCCGGAAGGCGGTGACGGCGCCGGGGTCGAAACGCAGGAACTCCAAGGTGGAGGCGGAGATGAGGAAGGTGAGGAGGGTGCCCGCGAGGGTGAGGGCGAGGCCGCGCAGCACCAGCTTGGTGCGCCAGCGGCGGCGGACCTGGCGCACGACGCGGAGGAGTTGGTCTCTGGTTCGCCAGTTGCTCGCTATGGACATCTTGCCTCCTGAATTTGTCGCGGGACGTGTTCGCGATTCCGTCCCTGACCCGTCCGGGCCTACTTCATCCTACAACGGCCGACTCTTCTTTGATCCTACTCCGTGACAGCCGGTTGGCCAACACGGTCTCCGAAACCATCAGCAGAAACACCGCCGCCAGCAGGTAGCGCCAGAACGACTGGCGCCGCTCGAAGTCCGCCGCCTGTATCTCGACGGTCCCGGCATCCGCCACCGCCGAATCCCCCGCCGTCGGCTCCCCCCCCACCGCCCCCACGAACTCCTCGACGTCCAGCCTGGCCAGGTCCGACTCGGTCACATCGACGTTGGCCGCCACCGCCATGGGATGCTCGGGCCGGTCTCCCGGCGGCCGGATCTCCCAGATCCCCCGGCTCGCCAGCCGCAACAGGGAATTCGAGGGGTCCAGTGCCACCGAGCCGCCCCCCGGCTCCATTGCCACCGCGCCAATGGGGATCTCGAGGGTGGTGCCCGCTTCGGCCAGTGCGGAGAGGTTGACCGTCGAGCCCGCGAGGTGCCACGGCTGGGCCTCGCCGCGCCCCCCCAGGAACCTGGTCACGCGATGCACGAACGGCAGGTACACGGGCTGCAGCGCCAGGTTGTTCCAGAAGCGGTCCAGCCCGGACGCCCACACGAGGATCCGTCCCTTCCCGCGCCTGCCCTCCACCAGCGCCGGCGTGCCGTCGTCGAACTGCGCGGTCACGCGGCCGTCGGTGACATCGAGGCGGCGGGTGCGGTAGAAGCTGGCCTGGGAGAAGTCGCCGGAGCGCGGGCCCATGAAGGCTTCGAAGACCGCGTGGTCGTAGTCGACGAATCCGAGGCGGCGCTCCTCCGCTCCCTCTGTGACCGGACCGACGGTGGCGGGAAGAAACTCGGCGTGGACCGAGGGAACCGTGCTCCGCTGGCCGAGCGCCAGGAGGAGTCCGCCACCGTCCTCGACGAAGGCGCGCAACCGGTCGCCCGCGCCCCCGCCGGGGAAGGGGGCGGCGTTGAGAACGACCACGTCCGCCCCGGCCAGTTGGCTTTCGCTGGGGGCTCCGCGAACCAGCACCGTGCCGAACCCCGCGCCCTCGGCGATCCCGAGCGCCCCGCGCAGATACAGGTTGGAATTCCCTTGTCCGAGCGGGTCCACGATCAGGACGGAGAGGTTGCCACCGGGCGAAGCCACGAAGTGCAGCGTGTTGTCCTCGCCGAGTCCGTTGCCGGGCGCCTCCGCGACGCGCACCTCGCCGCGGGTGAAGGGGTGGGTCAGTGTGAAGGGGTCGAAGGTGACCGGGATGGCTCCGCCGGGGGGCGCGGTGACGGTGGCCGTGCCGATGTCGGTGTCGTCGATGGCCAGGGTGACTTCGGTGGTGGACACGGCGTCGCCGGTGTTGATGAGGCGTGCGGAAACGGTGACCCGCTCGCGGTTTCCGGCGGACTGGCGGTCCAGTTCCAGGTCGGTCAGGGCGAGGTTGGCGGCGCCCTCCTCACCCATCACCACCGTCTCCATCGTCACCTCGGCGGGGAGCGTCGCGTCGGGGTCGGGACGCCATCCGGTGCGCTGGAAGTCGCTGATGAGGACGACGCGTTGGCGGGGCAGCTCGGAGGCCGCGAGCGTGGACCGGGCCAGCTTGATGGCCGGCCCGATGCGCGTGGCCAGCGATCCCGTGCGAAGCGTGTCCAGGGTGGCCGCGAAGCGCGCCGGGTCGTTGATCGAGCGGTGGACCAGGTGGGGCGTCTCGGAAAAGGTGACGAGCGAGGCGCGGTCCTGTGGCCTGAGCGCCGTGGCGACGCCCCTTGCGTGGTCGACGGCCCGTGCCCAGTTGTCGCCCAGGTCCATCGAGTAGGAGCGGTCGAGCAGGATGACCACCTCCTCCGGCCCGGGTCCCCCCACCGAAGCGAGCGCCCCGCCGCGCACGAACGGCCGTGCGAAAGCCGCGACGAGAAGCCCGAGCGCAGCCAGCCTCATCACCAGCAGCACCCAGTGGCGGATGCGCCGCCTCGACGTCTCCTCGAAGGGGATCCGCTTCAGGAACATCAGCGACGGGAAGCCGAGCGGCTTCCCCTTCTCCTGGCGGGTGAGATGGATCAGGACCGGGACGGCCAGACCCGCCAGGGCGACCAGGAAGATGGGGGTCAGGAAGCCCACGAGGTTCAGGCGGCGGGCCGAAGGACGGGCCCGCCTGCCACACGCCGATGTCCGCCCACGCCCGAACCCACCCTCACCGCTTGCTCCTCACCATCTTCTGGCGGAAGACCAGGTACGCGTAGAGGGCTTCGTCCAGCGGCTCGGCGGTGTTGAGGAGGACGTAGTCGACGCCGTGCCTGCCGAAGCGCTTGCCCAGGATGTCGATGTGCGCGCGGATCTGCTCCTGGTAGGCGTCGGCGTACTTCTCCGGCTTCACCGGCAGGATGGCCCGCGTCTCCAGGTCCTGGAAGTTGGTGGCCTGGGTGAAGGGGAAGTCGATCTCGGCGGGGTCGAGGATGTGGAACGCCACCACGTCGTGTCCCTGCGCGCGGAAGAAGCCGAGCCGTTCCGCGATCTCGTCGGGATCGTGGTAGAAGTCCGAGACGAAGGCCATGATTCCGCGGCGGAGAAAGGTGTTGGCCACGCGCGCCACCGGCCGTTCCCAATCCCCCGCGCGATCGGCCTTCACCCGCGCCACCGCGTGGAGCACCTTGTCGAGGTGGGCCGCCGAGGGCCGCACGTGCTCGACCACGTCGCTGTCGAAGGCATAGAGCCCCACCCGGTCCTTCTGTCCCGCCGAGAACCATGCAAGGCACGCGGTCAGGAAGCGCCCGTAGTCCAGCTTGGTGATCTCTCCGGACCCGTACCCCATCGAAGCCGAGGTGTCGAGCAGAAACGCCACGTCCGCGTTCGTCTCCGCCTCGAACTGCTTGATGTAGAAGCGGTCGGTTCGGGCGTAGAGGCGCCAGTCGATCCGGCGGATGTCGTCGCCGGGCATGTACGGGCGGTGCTCGGCGAAGTCCATGCTCACCCCCAGGTAGGGCGAGCGGTGGATGCCCTGCATGAAGCCCTCGACCACTGTGCGGGCGAGCAGCTGCAGGTTGTCGATCCTGGCCAGGATGTTTGGGTCGAGGAACGACGTGCGCGACGCTGTGGGGGCGGCCATGGGTGCCCGGCGGCTGCTACATCCCCGAGGTGGGGAGCGGCACGGAGTCGAGGAGCATGGTGACCAGCTCGTCGGTGGTGCGCCCCTCCGATTCGGCGTGGAAGTTGGTCAGGACGCGGTGCCGCATGACCGGCAGCGCCAGCGCCCGGATATCGTTGAAGCTGACCGTCAGACGCCCTTGGGTAAGCGCGCGCGCCTTGCCGCCAAGGATCAGGTACTGCGCCGCCCGCACGCTCGCCCCGTGCGCGACCCACTTCTTGATGAAGTCGAGCCCTCCGTTCGGGTTCGGGCGGCTGGCCCGCACCAGCCCGACCGCGTATCGCATGACCGGCTCGGCCACCGGCACCCGCCGCACCAGGTCCTGAAACGCGATCATGTCCTCGCGCGAAACCACCGCGTGAAGCTCCGGCTCGACCTCGTCCGTGGTCTCCCGCACCACCTCCATCTCCTCGTCCTCCTCCAGGTGGTCCATGCGGATGTGGAACATGAACCGGTCCAGCTGCGCCTCCGGCAGCGGGTACGTCCCCTCGAGCTCGATCGGGTTCTGCGTAGCGAAGACGTAGAAGGGCGGATCCAGCTCGTAGGTGTTGGCCTGCACGGTGACCCGGTGTTCCTGCATGGCCTCCAGCAGCGCGGCCTGGGTCTTGGGCGGGGTGCGGTTGATCTCGTCGGCGAGCACGACGTTGGCGAAGATCGGCCCGGGCGTGAACTCCAGGCTGCGGGTCCCGTCCTCGCGCTGCTGGATGATGTCGGTGCCGGTGATGTCCGACGGCATCAGGTCCGGCGTGAACTGGATGCGCGAGAAGTTCAGGTCCAGCACCTGCGCGATCGAATGGATGAGCAGCGTCTTGGCCAGCCCGGGCACGCCCACGATCAGGCTGTTTCCGCCCACCAGCAGGGTCAGCAGGACGTGCTCGACGGCTTCGTCCTGCCCGATGATGATCTTGCGGACCTCGGAGAGGATCTTCTCGCGGCCTTCCTGGATCCGCCGGGCGAGGGCGACGTCGGCCTGGGGCTCGGTGGTGGCGGGGGTTACGGTGTCGGTTGGCAAGGGGTTACCTCTGGGGGTCTTCGGTTGGGGGGCTTCGGTCGTAGTGCGGGTTCGGTAGGGCTGGCAGCCGGTGCGTGGACGGCGGAGCCGCCAAGGAGTCTGCGTATAGTGACCGAAAGCTAATCGGTCGGCCATTAAGCAGACAGCCAAACGGGCGAGTTCGTTGCCCGGGGGGGTTCAGGAGGGCGGGGACCGGGATCCAGACCTCGGGGACCGGATGCGCGGATGGTGGTGGGAGACAGGTGGGGCAGGAGGCCAGCCGGAGGATGGTAACCTCCGCGGATTGATCACCCTACCGGAGTGGCAGTTGACCCGACCGCTGGATTCGATTATTGTTTCCAAAATGGGAACATATTAGTACGGTACATTCCAATGTCAGGATACTACAAGCAAAGAATCGATGCGGATCGTCGCCAAGAAGACGCTCTTGGACTGCGCACATCGCCATGCCGATGCCCGATCTGCGTTTCTCGATTGGCTGGCCAGCGTCGAACGGGCCGAATGGAGCAGCCCCGCCGATGTTCAATCGGGCCGCTGGAATCCCAGCACCCTACCGGGCAACCGAGCAGTCTTCAGAATCCGAGGGAACCGCTACCGAATCATCACGGAGATCGACTACAGGAATCAGGTGGTCTTGATCCGATTCGCCGGCACCCACAGCCAATACGACAAGGTTGACGCGGAGACAATCTAGAATGCCACAGCTGAAGCCGATTCGCTCGGAGAGCGCGTACGAGCAAGCGCTGTCCCGCATCAGGAAGCTCATGGGGGCCGATCCCTCGAGCCCGGAGGGGAGGGAGCTGGATCTCCTCACGGACCTCGTCGATCTGTACGAACGAAGACACTATTCGCTGGGCGAGTTGGACCCGGTCGACGCCATTGAACTCCGCATGGAAGAACAAGGCCTGTCTCCACACGACCTGGTTTCCTGCATCGGGAGTCCCTCCAGAGTATCGGATGTGTTGGCACGTAAGCGCTCGCTCACCCTGCCAATGGCCCGAGCCTTGAACAGGCATCTGGGCATCCCCGCCGACGTCTTGCTTCGGGAACCGAAACCTCCGAAAACGTTTGACGACGACCACTGGCGCCGCTTTCCGCTGCGAGCGATGGCCAACCGGGGGTGGATTCCGAAAGTTCCGGGCTTGTCCCACCACGCCAAGGAGATCATGGAGAAGTTGCTGGACCGTGCCGGTACGAGTCCTGACAGCGCTGCGATGTTCAGGCAGACGGGTCTCCGTGCGAACGCGAAAGCCGACTGGCATGCGCTTCAGGCCTGGTGCTGGCAGGCCATGGCGCTTGCGAACCGAGATCACCCGGTGGCTGACTACGCTCCCGGCACAGTCACGTTGAAGATGCTGCGTCACGTCGCAAAGTTGAGCAGGCGTCGGGACGGTCCCCGTCGGGCCGATGACTTTCTGGCAAGCCTCGGGATCCCGTTCGTCACGCTCTCCCACCTGCCTCGCACCTATCTTGACGGCGCGGCGCTTCAGCTTGTCGACGGACGTCCGGTCATCGCGCTGACCCTCCGGCACGACCGCGTAGACAACTTCTGGTTCTGTCTGTTGCACGAGCTGGCTCACGTTGGGCGCCACATGGACTACGACAATCCCAGGACATTTCTGGATGACCTGTCGCTGCGCCGTGCGGAGCCTTCCGGAGAAGATCCACGGGAAGCGGAAGCGGATGAATGGGCCGAGGAGGCGCTGATACCCCAGGAGGCGTGGGAGGCAAGCAGTGTCCGAAGTCACCCGACGGCGATGAACGTGCTGCATTTCGCGGACGAAATCGGTGTTCATCCCGCAGTTGTGGCCGGTAGGATTCGATTTGAGCGCAACAATCTCCGTTTGCTGTCGCAGTTCGTCGGGAGCGGCGAGGTGAGGCGGCAGTTTGCCGACTTCCAGTCTATCGGTTCATCGCATAGATCACATAGTTGACACCGAACTTGTAGGCTTCGTTAGACAGGTCGATGGGATAGTAGCCCATGTCCGAGTACTCCCAGTAGTCGCCGATGTCGTTGTTGAAGTTGGCGATGACCATCAAACGCCGCTCGGGATCGTTGTTCTCGTGGAGCCCGAGGAAGATCGGAGTGTACTGCTGGAAGGTCGGCGGGGGCAGGTCCAGGGTCTCGATCTGAAAGAAGGAGTTGAAGATGGGCTCCTCCAGCTCGAGGATGCGGAAGCTGTGGCCGGGGAGGACGACGTTGAAGATGGCCTCCACGTTCGCCCATTCGCGGTTGCTGCGGAAGTCGTCGAGGATCAGGAATCCGCCCTTCTGAAGGTAGGAGGCGATGTTGTCCAGCTCGGCCTGGGTGGGTGCCCATCCGCCCGGCTCCGACACGTACGCGATCGGGTAGCTGTGCAGCTCGGGATCGTCGGCGTCGATCACGTTGGTGCCTTCGATGTTGGGGCCCAGCAGCGTCACCTCGTCGAGGATCTTGATGAAGTTCTCGTCGGCGTAGGGATAGTCGTGGGCCCACCCGGGGTTGCGGCCGCGTCCGAAGCCGCCACTGAAGTCCCGCCGCCCCGCGTTGAAGCGAACCCGCACGAACGTGAAGGTTCCGTCATAGGGGACGGTGGGGAGCTGCCGGGCGGTTGCATGGGGGATGGTTGCCACCGGCTCGACAGCGATTGACCCCGCACGGGCGACGGCGAGCGCCGCCACTCCCGCGGCAAGCGTGCCGAGGCCGGCGAGCAGGGTGACTCTCGGCGCCCTCATCGCCGCGGCCCTCCGCGCCGCAACTCCAGCAGCAGGTCGAGGGCGTCCTCGTAGTTCGGGGCGATCTCCAGCGCCGCGAGGACCGCGCTGCGGGCGGCCGCGCGATCGCCCTTGAGGTGAAGCAGGCGGGCGATCCGGTAGTGTGCCACCGCCCGGTCGACCGGACGCAGGGCGATGACCGCGCGCCGTTCCGCGATCGCGCCGTCGAGGTCGCCCACTTCCTCCATGAGCGCGGCCAGGTGCTCGTGATCGGTGATCTCGTAGGGGTGGATGTACGCAAGGTGGCGCAGGACCTCGGCGGCCCCCGCCCCGTCCCCTCCGCCGCGGAGCAGCCCTGCCAGCGCGACCCGCGCGTCGTAGTGACTCTCGTTGAGCGCGACGATGGCACGGTAGTGCGCGACGGCCGCCGCCGTGTCGGCTTCCTCTTCGCGAATGCGGCCCAGGAACCAGTGCGCGCCGTCCGGGCCGCCGTACTGGGGGAAGAGCTCGAGCGCGGCCTCGAAATGCTCCGCGGCCTCGGCGCCGCGACCGTCCCGGAACAGGGCCTGCCCCAGGGCCATGCGGGGCGCGAAACGGCCGGGGTCCCGCGCGACCGCGGCCTCCAGCGTGGCGATGTCGGGGATGAGATCGGGCAGTGTGATCGCCCCCGTCGCCTCCGCCGCCTCCACCGGCTCCCCACCCACCGACGCGATCGCCGCCGCGAACCGCTCCTCAAGGAACTCCTCGAAATCCCTGTCGAAGTCCTCCAGATCGACCCCCAGCGCCCGCTCGAAAGCCTCCTCGTTCGTGGCGCCGTCACGATACGCATGCAGCATCTCCACGATGGCCGGGAACCCATGCCGCTCCTCGATCACCTCGAAGACGAGCGACGACTGGTAGTAGCTGTCACGTACCTCGCCCGGATGGCGCGGGCTGGAAAACCCCCTGTCCAGTTCGCTGACCGGCCGCAGTTCGCCCGCCGCCAGCGACGAGACGAAGCTCATCCCCGCCTGGTGGCCCCAACCCGGATCCGCGATGCGCTGTTCATGCACCGCCAGCCCCTCGGAGAACCACCGCGGCACCTCGCTGTTGGAAACGCCGATGTGGAAGGTGTGCGCGATCTCGTGCCAGAGGGTCGAGGCCCAGTTGAATGCGCCCGGGTCGCGCGCCGCGGGCGAATCCATGGCCAGGGCGGGCCCGAAGCTGACTCCCAGCGCCCCGATCCCCACCAGGCCCACCGTGCGCACCGAGAAATCGGCGTGGCTCGGGTAGACCTCGACGCGGATGAGCTCGTCCGGAGCGTAGCCGTACCGGGCCGACATTTCGCGCCAGGCTCGCTCGGCAAGCGACTCCATGTACGGGCCCAGCAGGTCGGCCTCCTCCTTGTGAAGCACGAAGCGGAAGTGAGGCGTCTCGACGGTGCGGTAGTCCACGAAGGTGTCCAGCAGGTCGAGGGTGTTCTTGAACCAGAGGTTGAAGGGATCGCCCGCAAACGCCTTCTCCAGGTTTTCCCGGCCCTCCACGACCCGGCCGAGACGAACCTGGTTGAGCCCCATGAGACCCCAACCGGTCCAGCTGTCGGGGTCTACTTCGGTGGCCTCGCGGGCGAAGGCGAGGGCGTCCTCGTATTTGCGGTGATCGGCGTGCAGTTCGGCGAGGAGGTTGAGGGGTGTGGTGGGGAAGGCGGTGAGGGAACGGACCGTCTCCATGACGGTGCGGAAGCCCCGGTCGTCGCCGGAGAGGTGGAGGATGGCCGCCTTCGTGCCGAGGGCCTCCAGGTCTGCGGGGTTCGCCTCGAGTGCGCGCTCGGTTTCCTCCAGCGCCTGGATTCGGTCGCCCTCCAGGAGCCGTAGTCGCGACAGCAGCGTCCGGGCGGGCACCAGGTTGGGGTTGGTGGCGAGGGCCGCCCCGATCGCGCCGGGCACGTCGCCGCCGCCTTCCAGACGGGCGACCCGCGCAATCCCGAGCAGCGCATCCGGGTGGTTGGGGTTCTCGGCGAGGATGTACTGGAAGGCTTCAGCCGCCTGCCGCGCGTCGTAGCGTTCCAGAAAGAGTTCGCCGGTGGCGAGCTGTGGGGCGTGGTCGAGGGGGCCGGCCGCGACGGCCTCGTCAAGTGCCTGCAGCGCGTCGTGCGCGTACTCGTAGTTCCAGCGTGACAGGTAGTGGAGGGCGCGTCCGACTGCCGTGAGTTCAGCTGGTGAGAAATCGCTCCCGTTGTTGTAGTAGTCGATGAAGCCTTCAAAGAGGGCGCGGGCGGCTTGGCGGTCGCCGTGGCGGTACTCGAGGATGCCGAGTTCGACGCGGGCGCGGGCTCCGGCGGCGCCGGGTTCGCGAGCGCCCGTTTCCAGTGCCGCGCGCGCGTCGGCGATCCGCCCCACCTCCATGAGCGCGGCCCCCAATAGGGCCCGTGCTCCCGCCACCCCCCGCTCCAACCCCCGTTCGGTTGCCTCGACCGCGCCCTTGTAGTCGCCGGTTTCGCGTAGCGCGGTCACCCACCCGGAGAGCGCGGCGGCGTTGCCTTCAAGGGCCTGTGTCCGCAGGGCTCGCACAGCCTCGTCGTAGCGCCCGGCGCGCAGGGCCTCGAAGCCGGGTGCTTCCTGGGCGGCAGCGGGGACCAGCGCGGCGGCGGCGCTCGCCAGCACCAGGAGGGCGGTCAAGGCGCGCGGCCCGCACGGGCGACGGAGACTGGACGCGTTTGAACCGAAGGGCATCCACGAAAGGTGCACTTTGGGGGGGCGAGGCGCCACAACCACACCTTTGGCATGCCGGTCAGATGCGGGTGTCACCTCTGGCCGGGAAGGGCGGCCCCTTCTTCGGAGCGAACGAACCGGGAATCTCGTCTTACCGTCTTACGTTTTTCTGTTCGTTCGATATATCGTCTTGCATCATTGCAGAACGGTCACCGGCTGCATCAGATGCCTGGTCCATGTGCGGGGCCGCCGGTGTCGCATCGTCAGCCGACTCCGGCGAGGCTTCGGCATCCCGCACGGCCGCCGCCCGCGCCATCGCCACGTCCTGGGCCCGGGCGAGTGCGGCGAGCACGCTCTTGACCGACGGCTCGCCGTCCGGGAACCTGCCTGGTTGTCCTGTCATTTGCACTCTCCACATCGGTAGGTACTTGGGGCCTCGGTCGGCTGTGTTTCGGGGCGAGTCGCGGTTACCGCGGGCCATTGATCGCCCGTCAAGGCGCGGCTCGCGGACCCCTTGCCATCCCGGTGATTCCTGGAGGAGGACCGACGGACGCACCGAATTGTGATAGACTAGCCATTCGTCGGCAATATCCCGGTAGAGGTCGAGGAAGTTCGTCCAACTCCGAACAAAGCGGCGGCGCACCACGGCGTCCGGGATGTCGTGACCACCTTCCTTGACTCGCTGGACGACCCGCTCGACGGCGTACTCCGCCGACGGCAGACGAAGGTAGATGATCGCGAGACGGTAACCCCTCGCTTGCCAGCGCCTGATCCTCGCGGCGTAGGCGCGTCCACTCAGGGTGGTCTCGACGGCAAAGTCCGTCCCGCTGGCGGCATATGCTTCCATTTGGCGAAGCGCGATCCGACCGGCTTCCTGCGCGACTGCGGCCGGGTTCTCGGGATTGAGTGCCGCCGCGATGTCGTCGCCATTCACGAAGGGCCGTCCCGCCCCCTCCCGCTTCAGGTACTCGGCCGCAAACGTCGACTTTCCCGCGCCGTTCGGCCCCGCGATCACGATGATCCTCACTCATCCACCTCCGCCGTCCCCAACATCTCCCCCACCGAGATCCTCATGCGGGTCGCTTCCAACCAATCGTGGGATCTTCTCACGTGCGCAAGGTGCATTTCATGATGACGTTGGATCGAATCTACCATTTGATAGTCTGACGGCGACAACGAATTTATGCGCCCGCCCGAGTGGGGGATGGTCGTCTTATGAGTATTTCATCGATTCGATCATACATCTTGCGTTTGTCTATTCGATGACTGTAGTGTCTTACCAGTCCGTTTCGCCGATTCATCCAATTCCGCCACCTGGAGACCCCCCATGACCATCGTCACCCTCTCCTCCCGCTACCAGATCGTCATCCCCAAGGATGTCCGCGAGCAGCTCTCGCTACAGCCCGGACAAAAGGTGCAGGCACTCCCCTTCAAGGGCCGCGTCGAGCTGATCCCCCTGGAACCGATCGAAGTCGCGCGCGGTTTCGTTCGCGGCATCGACACCACCGTCCCACGCGAAGGAGGCCGCGCATGAACGTCGTCGACTCCTCGGCCTGGCTGGAGTACTTCGGCGACGGACCCAACGCGGGCGAGTTCGCCGAAGCGATCGCCGACACCGAGCGCCTGATCGTCCCGGCGGTCACCCTCTTCGAGGTCTTCAAGAGTATCCGCCTCCAGCGCGACCTCGACGCGGCTCTCTACGCCGTCGCCCACATGCAAAGCGGACGCGTGGTCGACCTCGACGCACACCTCGCGGTCGCAGCCGCCGAACTGAGCGCGGAGTCGGGACTGCCGATGGCGGACAGCGTAATCCTGGCGACGGCCCGGCGGGAAGACGCGGTGCTCTGGACGCAGGACGCCAACTTCGCGGGGATGGACGGGGTGGAGTACCGGACGGCGAATGTGCGGGGCCGGCGGCACCGCAAGCGAGCGTCTTTCGGGGAGTAGCCGCCCTACGGCTTCACAATGCTCGCCCGCACCACGTACAGCACCCCGATCTCATCATACGTGGCGCCGTAGAGTACCCCGTCGCGCACGATCGGGGCGGGAATCGAATAGTGCAGATCGAAGGGCAGCCGGAGCATGCCCAGATAGCGACCCTCGTCGTCGAAGAGATCGAAGAGGCGGCCCACGTCGTCCTCGTCGTCAGCCGGGACCTGCCGCTCGACCCAGGTGTTCCGGTCGTCGTCGATGAAGAATGAAACCGTGGAAGGCTTGGACCCGGGGAACTTCGACCGATCGATCTGCCCGCCCTGGCTGGTGAACCACTCAAGGCGGTCGACAGCCTGATCCCGCTCCTCGTCCGTCACCGGAATGGGTTGATGGTCCTTCGTAATCGTCCGCAGCACCTTCCCATCGATCGTCATCTCGGTCAACTGATAGCGTCCGGTCAGGAGCGTCCACACGGTGCCCGTCGGCGAGAAGCGCCAGGTCATGTATTCCTGGAAGGGGACCCCGGCGCGCACGGTGGACGAGCCGTCCTCGCTGACGTTTTCGAAGAACTCGCCTTCCACCGGATCCTCGGGAAGGGAGATCGTATCGATCGGGTTGTACGACTGGTCGAACCGTGCCATCGTGCGCATGCCACCGGTCGGAATCAGGACATTGTAGCGGCCCATCGGGTCGAATCCTCCGGGGTAGGGCTTGACGACGAAGCCTCCGTCGGTCCGTTCCTGTCTCAGAAACGTCCCTGCCGTGTCGAAGATCGAGACGCGGCCCTGGCCCAGCCCCATCACCCAGATCTCGCCGTTGCGCGAGAGATCGACCGAACCGGCCTGCGTGAACTCCCCCGGTCCCTCTCCCTTCCTGCCCACCGTTCGGACGAACGCACCTTCCGAGTCGAAGACGCGGACCTCCTGCGCCTGGTCGTCAAGTATGAAAATCCGTCCCCATGCATCGACGTCGAAGGACCAGATACTACCGAACAGATCGGGTCCCTCGCTCATCGCCTGGCCGATCCGCAGGTCCTCGACCACCTGCCACGCCTCCTCCGGCGTCCAGAGCGGATCGGCGGTGTTATGGACGACGATCTCGCCGGAAGGCAGGGTGTCGATGGTGCCGGACCAGGGGCCGACCGTGTCGGAGCCGGAACCGCAGGCCGTCAGGAGGAGCGCGACGGCTGTGGCCGGCGTGGGGTGGAGGGGTTTTCGGGTGGGGGACATGGTGATGGTCGGCATCGGCTTGGCACCTTGATCGGGGAAGCGAACGCACCGGGGCCGGTCGCAGCTTGTCGGCTCCGCGCCCGCGGTGGGACGTTTCAGCTGAAACGCGATGGGCGGAGAATCGTGGGTACTGCTTTGACGCTCGCGCGGGCCGAAGGGTTTACACCAATGACCCGCTCTACGGACCGGGCCCGTTGTTTGCGGAGGAGTTCCCGGGCTTCACGATCCTGGCCCGCACCAGGTACACCACCCCGAGTTCGTCACTGGTACCGCCGTAGAGGACGCCGTCGCGCACGATCGGTTCGCGGATCGACGATACCAGCTCGAAGGGGAGCCTGAGCGTGCCGAGATAGCGACCCTCCACCTCGAAGACATCGAAGAGACGGCCCTCATCCTGCTGGGCGGCGGCCGCAACCCGTTGCTCGACCCAGAGGTTCCCTTCGTCGTCGACGAAAAAGGAAGTCGTGGCAGGTTTGGTCTCGGGGAACTTCGACATGTCGATCTGCCCGCCCTGGCTGGTGAACCACTCGAGGTCCCGCACGGCTTCTTTCCGGTCTTCGTCCGTCACCGGTATCGGCTCGTGATCCTTGGTCACCGTTCGCAGCACGTCGCCGCCGGTCGTCATCTCCGTCAACTCGTACCGGGCGGTCAGCAGCGTCCAGACGGTGCCCGTGGGCGAGACGCGCCAGTGCATCGAGCCCTGAAAGGGAACCGACACGCTCGATCTCGGCGTCTCAAAGAAATCGCGTTCCACGGGATTCTCGGGTATGGGGATCGTGTCGATCGCGTTGTAGGACTGGTCGAAGCGGGCCAGCACTCTGTTGCCCTCGGACCGGATCAGGATGTTGTAGCGGCCCATCGCGTCAAACCCTCCGGGGTAGGGCTTCACCATCCAACCGCCGGTGTTCGTACGCTCCTGTCTCAGGTAGGTGCCGGTCGTGTCGAAGATCGAGAGGCGTCCCCCAATCATATCCATCACCCAGATCTCGCCGCTCCGGGACAGGTCGACGGAGACTGCCCCGGTGAACTCGCCCGGTCCCTCGCCCCTGCTGCCGACCGTTCGCACGAACTCACCGCCGGAGTCGAAGATGCGGACCTCCTGCGCCTGATCGTCGAGGACGAAGATCCGGCCCCACGCATCGACGTCGAAGGAGTAGATGGCCCCGAACAGATCGGGACCTTCGCTCAGGGCTCTCCCGATCCTCAGATCCTCGACAACCTGCCACGCCTCCTCCGGTGCCCAGAGCGGCTCATCGGTATTGTGAACGACTTCGGCCGCCGGGTCGGATCCGGAGCCGCAGGCCGTGAGTAGCAGCGTGAGGGTTGCGGCGGATATTCCGCGGGCTTGGGTTGGCATCGGCATGTGGTTCCTCGATCCGGAGAGTGAACGTGACCGGCTGGACGGAGCCGTTCACCCCCCCAAAGCCTCGGAAGGACGTTTCAACTGAAACGCGAAGCGCGCAAGGTCGCGGTATCGCCTGGCAGTCCGTGGACAAAGCCATCGCCGACCAAGCGGCGAGGCGCCTGGCCGACAAGGCGTCGTCGCGCGCGATGACGCGCGGCTCAAGCACTGGTGCCGGAACAAGCGAGTAGGCCACGCGGGCGGTTACCATAGCGTAAATTGGCAGAATGCGGACTTGGAGGCGTTGCAGGAGGCCGTGTCGCGGGGTTGCAGGAGGATGAACAAGGATTTCGGGGCCGGTTTTTCCGGCTGTCCCGAGGTGGTTTTGGCCGCGAGCGACACCCGTCCAAGTGGAGGTTCGGCGGGGCGCACGAGGGGGGTTACGGGGCTGTGCGGCGTCGGCCGAAGCCGGTCGCCAACCGATGATGCGGAGTGTGATCCGCCGGGCCCGGCGGATGACCTGGCAGGGCAGGTGGATCATTTCGCGAACGAACGTCCTGAACTCCATCGCGACGTACTTCTTTAGGTCCACCTTGAAGTGCATCATCAGGGCGAACCAGCTGTTCAGGTTCCACGCCAGCGCCGCCATCACCATGTAGGACCAGTTGCTCACCAGGTCGTAGGCCGGACCCGCGTCGCGCCCACCCCGCTCTTCAGCTGCGCCACCACGTTCTCCTGGTCGCAGCGGGCGTTGGCCAGCCGGACGACCTCGGCCGCGCCCAGGGCGACCATGTAGGCCGCGTCGTTGCGCAGGGCGCTCAGATCCTCCAGCCGCGTGCCCCCGCACAGCAGGTTGTAGGCGATGTTCAGCACGTGGTCCGACTCGTGGTATGGCAGGTGCCGCTTCAGCAGCTCCAGCCGCCCGTCGATCTCGCCGGCCAGCCCCAGCTTCGCCACCAGCCGCCGGACCACGCCGATGCCCGCGTAGCTCATCGCGTTGATCCGTGCCCCGATCTCGTAGCGCACCCTGGGCCGCAGCAAGCCATACCGGGATCGCGCGACCGCGTCGGGCTACCTTTTCCAGGCTCCTTTCGCCGACAGTGCCGGGCCGTTCCGGTCATAGGTTCCCTCGAGGGCCAGCCACCGGAGCCGCGCCCCGAGCCACAGTCCGCGCGCCGGCCCGAACAGCTCCGCCCGCGCGTAGGGAACCGGCTTGAGGGCCGGCATCGCGCCAGCCGGCATCGCGGCGGCCCGCATCTCGGCGCCCGGCATCGCGCCGCCGGCGGAACCGAACTGGTACTCGGTGTGGACCGAGAACTTCGCGCGTCCGCGTTCCATCCCCGGTATCCCCGGCGCCACGCCGCTCGACCACAGCGCCTCGACGCCGCTCTCGGCGCGCCCGTAGGACGGATTCAGCCGGAGCGACAGGCCACCTTCCGCGCCGGGATCGATCTGCACGGTCGCGCCGATGCCCCATTCCTCGTAGTCGCTGTCGATCGCTAGGAGCAGCCGTCCCTGTCCCTGCATCCGGAGGCGCCGGGCGGGGCTCGCATACCGCAGCCCGCCGACCACCTCCATCCCGTTGACGTCGTCCACCCCCTCGTTCAACTCGTAGCGCGCTCCGCCGCTGACCAGCAGCCCGGCCTCATGCCCTCCTTCGAAGCGGTTGAGCTGGGTCCACTCGAGCACGGCGCGGATCCGCCGGATCTGGAAGTCCATCGCATCGATGCCGTCCGCCTCCGCGAGGTCCATCCAGGACGCCCAGCCTTCCGCCCGCACGTTGAGCGCACCCGACCGGTTGCCCAGCAGGCGGCCGGTCACGCCCGCCGCCCCGGTCCGCAGCGTCGTCTTCGATTCCCGCGTGCCCGCCAGTGCGTCGTCGATCTCGACGTTGCCGCGCCCGTAGCTGGCCGCCGTCCAGACGGACGCCCGGCCACCCGGCGTCCATGCCGCGTACGGCGTGATGCTGGTCATCCGGGCCTCGTAGGTGCCCGCCACGTCGCGCCCGCCCGTCATGTCCGTCCAGTCGTACGCGCCGCTCGACCGGCTCACCACCAGGCCCGCCAACAGGTTGTACGGGAGCCGCACGTCGGAGCCCCCGTGCGCGCTGAACAGCCCGCCATCCCACTGGACCGGCGAAGCGCCCGTGGCACCCTGTGACACCGACCCGGCGCTCACCCAGGTGGACAGGCCACCGAAGCTCCGGGCCGCGCTTGAACCGCCAAGGACGGCCCTGAGACCGCCTGTGCGCGCCGCCATGAGGTTGCCGGAGCGGAGCTGGTCGCCCCCCGCGCCCCTCGCCACCGCCTGCACGCGGGTTCCGATCGCTTCGACGATCCCCGCCGTCACGGCCGACGCGTACCTCGGCAGGATCGCGGCGTTCACCCGCGCCGCACGCTCGACGGGATCGTCGGTCGTCGCCGTGGCCACGTTGGACGGCTCCCCGGTGCCCGCCTCGTTTGTGGCCGAGACCCGGTAGTGCCGCGTGTCGCCCGGCGCGAGCCCGTCGTGCACGTACTCCGTTTCGGCCCCGTCCGTGTCGTCCAGCACCTCCCACTCGTCGCCGTCCAGCGACACTTCGACGCGGTAGCTCGTCACCGCCGCGCCACCGTCGTAAGCCGGCGCCTCCCAGGTGAGCGTGATCTCGCGTGGCGTGGTCGCCTCCGCCACGAGGTCCGTGGGCGCATCCGGGACCGTCGCGTCGGTGCGCACGCTCACCGGGTCCGTGGCCGCGCCGGCGCCCTTCTCGTTGATGGCCGCGATCCGGTAGTGGTACGTCGTCGCGGGACGAAGTCCGCCGTGCACATGCTCCGTCCTGCCCGACTGCGTGTCCTCGTCGGCGTACTCCCACGACACGCCGCCGTCCTCCGAGTACTCGATCCGGTAGCCGGTGACCGGCGCACCGCCGTCGAACGGCGGGGCCGCCCACGACAAACCGACCCGCTCGTGGTCGATGGCGACCGCCCGGAGCTTCTCCGGTGCGTCCGGTACCGTGGCCTCCGTCTTCGCGAACGCCACGGGCGACGGGTCGCTCACGCCCGCGCGGTTGATCGCGCTCACCCGGTAGTGCCGCGTGCTCCCCGGCCGGATCCCCGTGTGCTGGTAGGCCGTGGCCAGCGACCGCGTGTCCGTCACCAGCACGTCCCACGACGCACCCGCGTTCTCCGACACCTCGACCTGGTAGCCCGTGATGGGTGCCCCGCCCGTGTACGCCGGCGGCGCCCAGGACAGGTCGATCCGGTAGGCGCCCTGCGCCTCGGCCCGGAGACCCGTCGGCGGGTCCGGCCGCACGGGGTCCGTCGTCGCCACCGCCATCTCGGACGGCAGGCCCGCGCCCGCCCGGTTGACCGCCGACACCCGGTAGTACCACGTGCTCGCCGGTTCCAGGCCCCGGTGCACGTAGCTCGTCAGCACCGTCTCCGTCTCCGCCACCACCGTCCACACCGCGTCGCCCCGCGAGCCCTCGATCCGGTAGCCCGTGATGGGCGCGCCGCCCGTGTACGCCGGCGCGATCCAATCGAGCCGGATCCGGTACGCGCCGTCCGCCTCGGCCTCGAGCCCGATCGGCGGGTCCGGCGGGATCGGGTCCGTCACCGCCGTCGCCATCTCCGACGGCTCGCCGGTGCCTGCCTCGTTGATCGCACTCACCCGGTAGCTCCACTCGCTCCCCGGGTCGAGCCCCGTGTGGCTCCGCGACGTCTCGCCCGACCGCGTGTTCGCCACCAGGACCGTCCACTGCGTCCCGTCGTACGCTTCGATCCTGTATCCCGTGACCGGGACGCCGCCCGTGTAGCTCGGCTCGTCCCACTCGAGGTCGATCCGGTACGGCCCGTTCGCCTCCGCCCGCAGTTTCTCGGGCGGATCGGGCACCACCGGATCCGTACGCGCCGCCGCGGGCGCCGACAGGTGGCTCACCCCCGCCGCGTTGATCGCCGCCACCCGGTACCGGTTCTCCGTCGCCGGCTCCAGTCCGGTGTGCGCGTACCGGGTCTCGCCCGTCCGGGTGTCCTCCTCGAGCACCCGCCACTCGCTCTCTCCGTCCGCAAGGACGTGGATCCGGTAGCCGGTGATGTCCGCGCCGCCGTCGTAGCCCGGTGCACGCCACTCGAGATCGATCCGGTACGGACCGTTGGCCTTCGCTTCCAGCTCCGACGGCGGGTCCGGGATCACCGGATCCGTCGCCGCGACCGCCACGTTGGACGCCTCGCTCGCGCCCGCCTCGTTCAGCGCGTACACCCGGTAGCGCCGCTCGTCGCCCGGTAGGAGTCCCGTATGCGTGTACGTGGTCGACAGGCGGTGGTCATCCACCAGGACCGCCCACCCGGTCCCGTCGTGGACCTCGATCCGGTAGCCCGTGATCTCCACGCCGCCCGTGTACGCCGGCGGCTCCCACGTCAGCACGATGGCGTTCGAACCCTGCGCCCCAGCCACCACGTTGACCGGCGCGTCCGAGACCACCGGGTCCGTGCGCGCCGACGCGATGTTCGAACTCGGCCCCACGCCCGCATCATTGATCGCCTGCACCTGGTAGCGCTGGCGGGTCCCCGGATCGAGACCCGAATGCGAGTACGTCGTCGCCGTCGTGCCCGTGTGGTTGACCAGCGCCGTGAAACCGCCGGTCGGACCCGCCACCAGGATCCGGTAGCCCTCGATTTCCGATCCGCCATCATTGAGCGGCGGCGTCCACGACAGGTCGATCCGGTCCGTGCCCACCGGCCGCGCGTTCAGGCCCCGCGGTGCCCCGGCAACCGTCGCGTCGGTCCTCGCCGTCGCCGTGTTCGAGTAGCCGCCGTGACCCTGCGCGTTGACGGCCGCCACCCGGTAGGTCGCTTCCGTATTCGGATCCAGTCCCGTGTGCGTGTACGACGTCGCCGTCGACTGCGTGTTCTCGGTCAGCACCTCCCAGTTCACGTCGCCGTACGACACCTCGATCCGGTACCCCGTCACCGCACTGCCGCCGTCGAACTCGGGCGCCGTCCACGACAGGTCGATCCGGCCTTCGTCCACCGCCCGGGCCACCAGCCCGGTGGGCGCGTCCGGCTCCGACGTCTCCGTCGTCGCGCTCGCTTCGTTCGACGGCTCGCTCTCGCCCGCCGCGTTGATCGCACGCACCCGGTAGTGGTACCTCGTCCCGGGGCTCGCGCCCCGGTGCACGTACCGCGTCGACGTGCTCTCCGTGTCCTCCTCGAGATCGTCCCAGTCGTCCCCGTCCGTCGAGTACTCGATCCGGTACCCGGTGACCGGGCTGCCGCCATCGTCCGCGGGCGCCTCCCAGTCCAGTTCCACCTCCGTGGGGCCATCCGCATCGGCCTCGAGGTCCGTCGGCGCGCCGGGAACACCCGCCTCCGTGGTCGCGCTCGCGACGTTCGACGGCTCGCTCTCGCCCACCGCGTTGATCGCGCGCACCCGGTAGTAGTACTTCGTGCCAGGCTCGACTCCCCGGTGCCGGTACCTCGTCGACGTCGTCTCCGTGTCCTCCTCGAGATCGTCCCAGTCGTCCCCGTCCGTCGAGTACTCGATCCGGTAGCCGGTGATCGGCGAGCCGCCGTCGAAATCCGGCCTCTCCCAGTCCAGGTCCACCCGGTCGCCGGCCGCGTCGGCTTCCAGGTCCGTCGGTGGGTCCGGCACCGTGACGCCGGATCCCCTGGTCGTCGCGTTGGCCACGTTCGACGGCGGACCCGGCCCCGCCGTATTGATGGCCGACACGCGGTAGTGACGCGTGGTGC
>JAPPGM010000138.1 GCA_028874995.1 Gemmatimonadota bacterium
GCCGAAAAAGGTGGCCGACGATCCGGCTCGTGTCAACCTAAGTACATAATCCCCACTGCACATGACATTAAGTCATGTATGCATTACACAGCTGGGTCACCCTGCCGAACCGCCGGCATCTCACTCAACGTGGGCACGACGAACGCGGCCGCGACACCGTCCATCGCGCCAACCTCCTCCGCCACCGCGCGAGCCCGCTCCTCGTCGACGAACACGCCGAAGAGCGCCGAGCCGCTGCCGGTCAGGCGCGCCATCACGGCCCCGCCTGTCACAAGGGCTTCCCGAACCGCGCCGAGCTCCGGCATTTGTTCAAACGCGACCAGTTCGAAGTCGTTCTGCTCCAGCGCCGCCAGCGCCTCCCAGTCGCCCGTCCCGATGTCGCCCAGCCACCTGGGAGGAACGGGCAGCTTCAGCTTTGCGGACACGTCGCGGTAGGCACCGCCCGTCGAAGTTCGCGCGCCGGGAATTGCCAGCACGATGTGCGCGGCGGGAGGCGAGGGGCGCCCGAGGAGCCGGTCTCCCCTGCCCCACGCCAGCGAGGTCGCGGCCCCGGTGCAGAAGAAGGGCACGTCGGAGCCGATCCGGGCGCCCAGCCGCATGATCTGGTGAAGCCGTAGCGGCCGGCCGTGCAGCGCATTCAACACCGAGAAGGTCCCCGCGGCGTCCGAGGACGCGCCCCCGAGGCCGGTTCCGGCCGGGATGGCCTTGGTCAGGACCAGCCTGACCCCCGGCTCGATGCCGGCTAGGTCGTAGAACAGTTGCGCGGCCCGCACCACTGTGTTGTCGGCGGGGTCGCCGAGTTCACCGGCAATGTCTCCCAACCCGGGCTCGGTCTCGCCCGCACGCACATCGCAGGCGATCCCGTGCCCGGCCGGATGCGCGTCGATCCGGTCGTAGAGTCCCACGGCCTGGAAGAGCGTCTCGATCTGGTGATACCCCGAGGGCTCCCGCGCAACGATCCGCAGGAAGAGGTTGAGCTTGGCGGGGCAGATGATGGAGAAGGCTGTCATTGGGTGGGCTCCGAGCCGCGGCCCCTGAAGTCCTTGATCGAGATGCCCAGCCGCCGCGTGTACCACAGTCCCAGCATCGTGATCGGGGGGAAGTTGACGGCGTGCCACGCTACCGCGCAGGCGAGCACCGGTTCGGGAGTTACCCCGTAAACCTGCACCAGAGCGAGGGATACGGCAAGTTGAAGCGTTCCCCAGTACCCGGGCGTGGCCGGCAGCGCCGCGGCCATGGCGACGGCACCGTTGGTCAGCAGCGCCGCGGCGAAGGGCAATCGGATGTCGAAGGCCAGGAATCCGGCCCAGAACGAAAGCGACTGCAGGAGCCAGACTCCGAAGGTCCACGCGAGGGCGGGAAGCATGAGTCGCCAGCCGCGCATCGACGCCAGTCCCTCCACGACTCCCGCCATGACACCGTGCAACCCGGTGGCCAGTCGTCCGGGCGGGAGGAGGGCGACCAGCCGGGCTCCGATCCGGAGGCAGCGCGACGGGAAGGCCACCACCAGGACGGCGCCGGCGAGCACGACGCCCAGGGCCCCGGCGGCGATCCGCATGCCTCCGGAGAGTTCCTCGGGGAGGGACTCCGCGGGGAAGTCCGGGCTAAGGATCGCCAGGAACAGAAGGGCGAAGATGACCGCGCCGTCGAGGAGGCGTTCCACGACCAGGGTGGCCAGCGCGGCCGTGAAGCCGACCGGCTCCATGCGGCTGTAGGCGTAGGCTCGTCCCGGTTCGCCCGCGCGGCCGGAGGGCAGGAGGTTGTTGGCCATGAAGCCAACCGCGACGGCCGCGAAACGGGAGCCGAAAGGGCTGCTTGGCTGCACGGGCGCGAGGAAGTAGCGCCAGCGCGCCGCTCGGGCCACGAATCCCGCCATGGCGATGACCGCGGATGCGAGGAGGAGGGGCGCGTCGGCCGCGCGGATGTGGCCCCATACGGCCGGGAGGTCCGCGTTGCGGAAGAGCAACCACAGCAGCGCGGCGACCAGCACCACCACGACGAGCAACGGCCACTGGATGCGCACTCGCGACCGGGACGGCCGCCCCGGAGGGGTCGTCTGCACGGAAGGCTAGAAGCCGATCGGGGGGACCCAGCGACCGGGCTCGGGGACCCGCGTGGGCGCGGCCAGCACGATCTCCTTCATCTCCCGCACCGCGCGCTCCAGCCCCACCAGCACCGCGCGCGAGACCACGCTGTGCCCGATGTTGAGCTCCTCGATGTGAGGGAGAGCTGCCACCGGAGCCACGTTCTCGTAGGTGAGGCCGTGGCCGGCGTGGACGGCAAGCCCGAGGGCGTGGCCGTGGGCGGCGGAGTCGGCCAGCCGGGTGAGTTCGGCCGCCTTGTCCCTGTCGCCGGCGGCGTTGGCGTACTCCCCCGTGTGGAGCTCGACGGCGTTGGCGCCGAGGGCGGCGGAGTGGTCGAGGGCCTCGGCGTCGGGGTCGATGAAGAGCGAAGTGCGCGTGCCGGCCGCTTCGAGGCGGCGGAGCGACGCGCCCACGGCGTCCCGCACCGAGGCGGTGGCCAGATTGAGGCCGCCCTCGGTGGTGACCTCCTCGCGCTTCTCGGGGACCAGGGTGGCCTGCATCGGCGCGAGCGCCACCGCGATGTCGACCACGGGGTCGGCGGCGGCCAGCTCGAAGTTGATGCCGGTGCGCACGGTCTCGGCCAGCAGGCGCACGTCGCGGTCGTTGATGTGGCGCCGGTCTTCGCGCAGGTGGATGGTGATGCCGTCGGCGCCACCCAGCTCGGCCAGGACGGCCGCGCGGACCGGGTCGGGCTCGTCGGTGCGGCGCGCATGCCTGACCGTGGCAACGTGATCGATGTTGATGTAGAGCCTCATTGTGCGGACTCCTGTGTGGTTGATTGCCTCAAATGTACCAGCGCCGGGGCGGATGCCGCCCTTCACCCGCAATCGGTCACGCGCACGCCGTTTCGGGCCCGCAGCCGACCGATCAGCGCGGGCGACACCTTGGCGACCACCGTGACCGTATGGCCTTCCTGGCTGCGCGACAGCACCTCGCCCTCCTCGTAGAGCGCCGCCAGGGCCCTCCCTTCGCCCGCGGGCATCTCCACGCGCACCCTCCGCAGCCGGGCCCGGATCCGGTCGCGCAGCTCCGACTTGAGCGGCTCCAGCGTCGAGGGCGTGAGCGCCGAGGTGAAGAGCGCCGGGCGAGCACCGGAGTTCGCGGCCCTCTTGCGCAGCGCCAACAGTTCGTCGCCGGCCAGCATGTCGATCTTGTTGAAGACCACGATGCGGGGACGCTCGCGCAGCCCGAGGTCATCCAGCACCGAGCGCACCACCTCCCTCTGGCCGTCCCGGTCCGGGTGCGAGGCATCGATGACGTGCAGCAGAACGTCGGCCTCGCGGGCCTCCTCCAGGGTGGACCGGAAGGAGGCGATGAGGTGGTGGGGGAGCTTGCGGATGAAGCCGACGGTGTCGGTGACCAGCGCCTCGTGGCCGTTCTCGAGGGAGACGACGCGGGTCGACGCGTCCAGGGTCGCGAAGAGACGGTCCTCGACAAACTGTTCGGTGCCCGAGAGCGCCTGTAAGACGGACGACTTACCCGCGTTCGTGTACCCCACCAGGGCCGCGCGGAACCGTCCCTCCCGGCGTTTGCGGCGCGTTGCCTCGGCCCGTGCGACGGCCTTGAGCTTGCGGCGCAGCTCGGCGATGCGGGTGCCGATGAGCCGGCGGTCGGTCTCCAGCTGGGTCTCGCCGGGGCCGCGCAGCCCGATCCCCCCGCGGATGCGCGAGAGGTGGATCCACATGCGCCTGAGCCGGGGCAGCAGGTACTGGAGCTGCGCCAGCTCGACCTGCAGCCGCGCCTCGTAGGTCCGGGCCCGGGTGGCGAAGATGTCGAGGATCAGTTCGGCACGGTCCATGACCCGCACGCCGCAGAGTGTTTCCAGGTTCTTGCCCTGCGCCGGGGTCAGTTCGTCGTCGAAGATGACCAGGTCGGCTTCGCGGTCGCGCACCATCTCGGCCAGTTCGCCCGCCTTGCCCTTGCCGAGGTAGTAGCGGGGACTGGGTGCGTGGAGGCGCTGGACCAGTTCGCCCGCGACCAGTCCGCCGGCGGTGTCGGTCAGGCGAGCCAGTTCGACGAGGTGTTCCGCGGCCTCGCGTGACCCGTCGCCGTCCCGGGGCGTCCCCACCAGGATCGCCCGCTCGACGGGGGTGCGATTGTCCAGCAGCTGGGTCGGAATGGCTTGCTATCTCCTTCTGCGGGCCCACTCGGCCAGGCGGCGGCGCAGCTCGGCCTCCCAGCCGGCGTCGCCGGGGTCGTAGAAACGTTCGCCGGTCATGGCCTCGGGCAGGTAGTGCTGGCGCGACACGCCGCCGGGCTGGTCGGGGTCGTAGAGGTAGCCTTCGCCGTGGCCCAGGTCCTTCATGAGGCGGGTGGGAGCGTTGCGGAGGTGGAGGGGGACGGGTTCTCCGGGGGTCTCGCGGGCCCGGCCCAGCGCCCTGCCCCACCCCTTGTAGAGGCGGTTGGACTTGGGACTGGAGGCCAGGTACACGGCCGCCTGCGCCAGCGCCAGCTCCCCCTCGGGCGATCCCAGGAAGCGGTAGGTGTCCCGGCAGGCCATGGCGACGCCCACGGCGTGGGGATCCGCGAGGCCGATGTCCTCCGACGCCATGCGAACCAGGCGGCGCGCAATGTACAATGGGTCTTCGCCCGCGTCGAGCATGCGGCCGAGCCAGTAGAGAGCGCCGTCGGGGTCGCCGCCGCGGACGGACTTGTGCAGCGCGGAGATGTGATCGTAGTGCTGGTCGCCGGATTTGTCATAGACGGCGAAGCGGCGCTGGATGGCGCTTTCGACGACGTCCAGGGTGAGGGTGGCGTCTTTGCCCGCCAGCCCGGCCGCGCGTTCCAGGATTCCGAGCGCGCGGCGGGCGTCGCCGTCGGCGGCTTCCGCGATGTGTTCGATGACGTCGCCCGGGGCGGTGACGCCGGCGGTGCCCAGGCCGCGGTCGCTGTCGGCGAGGGCGTCGGCGACGATCCGCGCGAGGTCCCCGGGGGACAGGGGATCCAGGACGACGACGGGGGCGCGGGAGAGCAGCGGGCGCACGACCTCGAAGCTGGGGTTTTCGGTGGTGGCGCCGATGAGGACGATGTCGCCGGTCTCGACGACGGGCAGGAAGGCGTCCTGCTGCGCCTTGTTGAAGCGGTGGATTTCGTCGCAGAAGAGGATGGTTCCGCGGCCGGTCGCCTGGCGGCGGGAGCGCGCTTCGGCGATGATCTCGCGTACCCGCGCGACCCCCTCGGTGACCGCGCTGAAGGCCACGAAGGCGGCGTCGGCGGAGTCGGCTACGAGTCGCGCCAGGGTGGTCTTCCCGGAGCCGGGCGGTCCCCACATGATGAAGCTGGAGATCCGGCCGGTGTCGATCATGGCGCGCAGCGGGCCTCCCGGGCCGACGATCTTCTGCTGGCCGCGGAACTCGTCCAGGGTGAGGGGGCGCATCCGAGCGGCGAGAGGGGCGGGGTGGGCGGGGTCGGGGGTGTCCGGACGGCTTCGTGCCGCAGGGTCGCCGCCGGGGAAAAGTTCGAGGGTGTCGGTCATCGTCAGCTCATTCCTCGAGCCGGGCCGGCTTCAGGGCCGCGACCCTTTCCAGCAGGGTGGCGCGGTTGTTGAGCGCGGGGTCTTCCCATACGGCTTCCAAGAGGGAGCGCAGGGCAGCGCCGATACCGGGGCCGGGAAGCCAACCCTGCGCGACCAGGTCGCGTCCCGCAACGGCGAGGTCGCCGACCTTCGCGGGGATCCCGGCGGCGTGATCCCGCTGGATGTCGGCGGCGAGGCGAGCCACCGCGGCCGGGTGGGTGCGTGTGGGGGCGGCCTGGGCGACCGCTTCCCAGATGCGAAGGATGTCCTCCACGGTGCAGGCACCCGCCCTCGTCATCCGCGCCACCCATCGCCGCCGGGCGACAGGATCGTCCGCAATCCCCTCCGCTGGCCCCAGTCCTCCCCGCACCACGGCCCCGATTCGTTCCGCGTCGGCGTTGGAAAAGCGCAGGCGCGAGAGGAGGTCGGCGACCCGGCCAGGGGTCGCATCCCCCGTTCTCATGCCGAAGAGGAGGAGAGCCGTCACGCGGAGCAGCCAGTCATCCTGATCGAGGTGGTCCACGGTAGCCATCGCCTCTGGCGACACGCCTTCCCCAAGCTCGGGCAGGATCTGCTGCAGTGCTCCCGACCGATGGTAGAGCTCGAGCGCGCGGGAGGGATGGGGTCCCGAGAGCACCTTCTCCAGCTCCTCGCGCACCCGTTCCATCGAAAGCACCGAGAGTCCCGGCACGGCCTCCACCATACCCTCCCAGGTGGCTGGGTCGATCGTCATGTCGAGCGCCCCCGCGAAGCGAAGTCCACGCAGAACGCGCAGATAGTCCTCGCGGAAGCGTTCCCGGGGTGACCCCACGGCGCGCAGAACCCTGTTGTCCAGGTCGTCGCGGCCTCCGTGCAGGTCGCGCAGCTCCCCGTGACGGGGATGCCACGCCATGGCGTTCACCGTGAAATCGCGGCGGGCCAGATCCTCGTCCAGGGTATCGGCGAAGGCCACTTTCGCCTTGCGCCCGTAAGTGACCACATCGTGGCGGAAGGTGGTGACCTCATACAGTCTCCGGTCGGACCCGAACACTCCCACGGTCCCGTATTCCACGCCCAGCGGAACGGTACGTTTGAAGAGCCGTCGCACCTGACGGGGGGTGGCACGGGTCGCCAGGTCCCACTCCCGGCCGTCGGAGGGACTCCCCCGGAGCGCGTCCCGCACCCCGCCGCCCACCGTCCACGTCTCGAACCCCTCGTCCTCGAGCTTCCTGATCAGTTCGCGGACCGGATCCGGGACCTGGATCTGTGGCTTGGATCCGGCGGCATGTTCGGATCGACCTCGTCGCCTATTCCGTTGCACCTTCACTTTTCACCTTAGATCTCACCCTGCAAGTACCGCTCCCCCATTAATATTTAGAATCTCACCAGTAATATGGCGGGCCAGAGGCGAGCAGAGCATCACGATCGGTCCGGCCACGTCCTCGGCAGTCGCCACCCTCTTGATCGGGATGGCCGCCTCGATCGCGGCCCGGCCCTCACCCTGCAGCGCCTCCTCGGACATCTCGGTGTCGATCCAGCCCGGGGCCACGGCGTTGACGGTGATGCCCCGCCCCCCCACCTCCGTACACAACCCCTTCACCAGCGAGTGGATCGCGCCCTTGCTGGCGGCGTAGTCGGAATGGTAGGCCTCGCCCCGCTGTCCCGCGGTCGAGCTGACGAGCACGATGCGGCCGTCGTCGTTCATGCGGCGGATCGCCTCGCGCGTCGTGAAGAAGATCGAGTCCAGGTTCACGGCGATGGTCCGGTGCCAGCGCTCGTCGTCCATCTCGGAGATGGGAACGTCCGCCACCGGCCAGATTCCCGCGTTGCCGACGAAGATGTCGAGTCCCCCGAACTCCTCGTCGACGCGGCGAAAGAGACGGTCCGCGTCCGTCCGGCCGGAGAGGTCGCCAGGTTCGGCCCAGCTGCGGACACCCATCGCACGGGCCTCCTCGACCACTCGGCGTGCGTCGGCGGCGCGGCTCCGGTACGAGATCCCCACATCGGCACCGGCCCGGGCAAGCAGGTGCACGGTCGCGGCACCGACACCGCGCGACCCTCCCGTCACCAGCGCCCTCTTCCCTGCCAGATCCAGGTTGAGACTTGTCACTCGGGATTCTCCAGGATCGATTCTTCGACGTACCCGCACACAATATGGCCGATCGCGAGGTGGATTTCCTGCGCCCGGGATGCACGATCCGTCGGCACGACGATGGCAACGTCAACCATGGAGCGCAGACGCCCCCCTCCCCGGGCTAGGAGAGCCACGGTGAAGAGTCCCGCGCGCGTCGCGGTCCCGGCGGCCTGGATCAGGTTCTCCGACTCCCCCGACGTCGAGTGGAGGACGAGAAGGTCTCCGGGTCTTCCCAGTGCATCCACCTGGCGGGCGAAGACCTGGTCGTAGCCGAGGTCGTTGGCGGAGGCCGTGAGGACCGAAGTGTCGGTGGTGAGGGCCAGAGCCGCGAGGGGTCTGCGCGATCTTGCCAGCCGGACGACATACTCCGCGGCCAGGTGCTGGGCGTCAGCCGCGGATCCGCCGTTGCCGCAGAAGAGAAGCCTGCCTCCCGCCTCGATGGTAGCGCGCGCGAACTCGCCGTAGGCGGAAATCTCGCCCCCGAGGGACTCCGCCACCGTCCGGGCCAGTTCGGACAGGCTGTCCAGGCTGCTCCTCGACATCCTCGCGATGTCAGCCATCGGACCACCTTCCAGACGAATGGGTGAGGGGCTCGTCGATCGTCAGCGGGGGCACCTCCAGCGGGCGCCTACCCTCGAAGAGCCGGGTGGGGTTGACCCGTGCGAGCAGTTCGAGCTGGGCATCGCCGCCCAGACGCCTGAGTTCGGCCGTGCCCGGATCGAGGTAGAAGGTGTAGCCGCGCTGCCCGTGGAAATCGGACGAGAGATAGTCGACCAGACCCTCCTCGAGGAAGCGGCGGACCAGCGCCCTGGGCTTCGGACCGTATTGGCCAGTCAGCGAGCCGTAGTTCGCCTGCAGGTACGCGCCTGCATTCTTCCATGCGTGTACGATACGCAGTTCCCGGTCGATCCCGTGGTAGCGTTCGGGGTGGGCAAGGACTGGAATGTACCCCGAATCGGCGAGCCGCGAGAGCATCTCGGGTGAACCCAGCCGGGCCATGAACGCAGCCCATTCGACGAGGACGAACCGCGTCCCGCCAAGGCGCATGCGCGGGTCCGAGAGGTCCGGTGCGGGCGAGTCGAGCCTGACTTCGAAGCCCCGGCGGAAGTCGAGTTCCGGCCAGGTTGCCCGGACTGCGTCGCGGACGCGACGCCATCTGCTGTCCAGGTATTCCATGAGGGGGTCGAATCGGGAACTGGTCAGGACGGAAGCACGGAGGTGGGGGGTGGTGATGATCCGGTCGACACCGGCCGCGACCATGCGGCCGACCGAATGGAGGGAGTCGTCGAGGTTGCGCGAGCCGTCGTCCACGGTCGGGACGAGGTGGCTGTGGAAATCGGCGTATCCGCCGGTCACCCCGGATTTCGCGGGGTCCATTCCCTTGCGATCCGTTCTGTGATGTCGGTCAGCGCGGTGCCGCCGCTCTCGCGCACCGCCCAGAGACAGGCGTAAGTGAGATAGGCGTCGGCGGCGAGGAGGGCGAAGCCGGCGTTGCGGCTCCGCATGTCTCCGTCGGCATAGGCGTGCATCTGCCGGCTGGCCGCGGCGAGCAGGTTGGCGAGCGAAACGGGACCCTCCGCATTCAGGAACAAGCGGAATGCGGCCGGGACGGGACGGTCCCGCCCGTCGATCCATTCGGCGATGGTCACGCCCGCGCTCCGTGTGCCAGTTCCCGCACCAATTCCACCCCACCCCGCACCGCCCCTTCGAGTCCATCGGGATCACCCACCCCCGCCTGCGCCATGTGGGGACGCCCCCCACCCCGCCCCCCCACCTTCGCGGCGACCTCCCTGACCACATGGTCGGCCCTCAACCCGGCGGCGATCGCCCGGTCCGTGGCAAACGCGAAGAGCGCGTGCTTCCCCCCCGGCATCTCCGCAGCCACCACCGCCACCCCCGCGTCCGGCGAGTCCCTGAACGTATCCCCCCACTTCCTGACGTCGCCCGCATTGCGCACCCTCATTCGCACCCCGCTGTACGTCACGGGACGGCCCCCCGCCTCGATCACGGCCTCGGCCAGCACGTCGGCGCCCCCCGAGCCGTGTCGGCGCAGGGCGTCGACGAGCTCTTCGAGCGCCGCCTTTTCGGCCACCAGTTCTCCCACCCGGCGTTCGACGTTGTCGGGCCGGGCCTTCACGGAGAGCGCGAGCTCCTCCACGCGATCCTTGTAGCGGGCCAGGTACTCGAAGGCCTTCCGCCCAGTCAGCGCCTCGATTCGCCGCACTCCCCCGCCAACCCCCGTCTCCGAGGTGATCTTGAAGAGTCCGATCTCGCTGGTGCGCCTCACGTGGGTGCCGCCGCAGAGCTCCATGCTGACGCCGGGAATCTCCACGACGCGCACCTCGTCGCCGTACTTCTCGCCGAAAAGCGCCATCGCCCCGGCTTCGACGGCCTCGGCGAAGGAGCGGATTTCGGTGACGACGGGGTGGTTCACCCAGATCCCCTCGCTGACCATCGCCTCGACCGCGGCGATTTCGGCGGGAGTCATGGGGGCGGTGTGGGAGAAGTCGAAGCGGAGCCGGTCCGGGGCGACGAGGGAGCCGCGCTGGACGACGTGGTCGCCGAGAATGGAACGCAGTGCCGCGTGGAGGAGGTGGGTGGCGGTGTGGTTGCGCTCGGTGTCGCGACGGGATGGAGCGTCGACCTGGGCGGTGACGGTGGTGCCGAGGACGGACTCGCCGGGGAAGTCGCCGGTGGCGTGACCGCGGAGAATGACGTGGTCGCCGTCGCGGAGGACTTGGGCGACGTCCATGGTCCAGGTGTCGGTGAAGACGCGACCCTGGTCGGAGACCTGGCCGCCGGCTTCGAGGTAGAAGGGGCGGTGGTGGAGGATGAGACTCAACTCGCCGTCGTCATCGCAGCAGTCCATCACCGTGGTTTGGGCGTCCAGCGCGTCGTGGCCGACGAAGCGCTGCTCGGGTGCATCGCGGGCCATTTGCCAGGGGGGCGCGGGACAGGGGTCGAGAGTGATCTCCCGCGAGACGTCTACTCCCATCTGATCCGTAAATCCCCGCGACCTCTCCCTCTGCCCCTCCAACGCCTCGTCAAACCCCTCCATATCCACCCCATACCCCCGCTCCTCCGCCACTATCCGCGTCAGGTCCGGCGGGAACCCGAACGTGTCATACAACTTGAACACCTCACCCCCCGGAATCACCGGCCGCCCCGCCTCCCCCGCACCCACCCGAGGCGCCACGACCCTCAGCCTCTCCATCCCCCCATCAATCGTCCCCAGGAACCTCTCCTCCTCCCCCCGCACGGCCGTCAGCACATTCTCCCGGCGAGCCCCCAACCCGGGAAACGCTCCCTCCATCAAGTCGATCACCCGATCCACCACCTCCACCAAGGTCGGCTCCCGCCGCCCCAGCAGCCACGCATGCCGCACTCCACGCCGCAGGATCCTCCTCAGCACATACCCCCGCCCCTCGTTCGACGGAAAGACCCCGTCACCCAGCAGAAACGCCACCGCCCGCGCATGGTCCGCGAGCACTCGATACGAAACACCCTCCTCGCTCTCGGCGTCATACGCCCGCCCCACCACCTCCGCCACCCTCTCAACCAGCGGCACGAACAGATCCGTGTGATAGTTGCTTCCCACCCCCTGCATCACCGCCGCCAGCCGCTCCAGCCCCAGCCCCGTATCAATACTCGGCGCCGGCAGCGGCGTCTGCTCGCCCGACGCATCCCTGTCGAACTGCATGAACACCAGGTTCCACAATTCGAGGAACTCGCCCGCCTCGCCGCGCCTCTCGAATTCCTCCGTGCCCGGCACCGTCCCCCATTCCTCGGACGGCCGCAGATCATAGTGAATCTCCGAACACGGACCACACGGCCCCGTGTCGGCCATCTGCCAGAAGTTGTCCTTGTCCCCGAGCCGGTAGATCCGCTCCGGCACGACCCCGGCCACCTCGGTCCACAACCCCGCCGCTTCGTCGTCGGTGTGGTGCACGGTCACGAAGAGCCGGTTCGGGTCCAACCCCATCTCGACGGTCAGGAACTCCCACGCGTAGTCGATCGCGTCCCGCTTGAAGTAGTCGCCAAAGGAGAAGTTGCCCAGCATCTCGAAGAAGGTGTGATGCCGCGCCGTGCGGCCGACCTCCTCCAGGTCGTTGTGCTTGCCGCCCGCGCGAACGCACTTCTGCGAGGTCGCTGCCCGCGCGTACGCGAGCTTCTCCTCGCCCAGGAAGGCCCCCTTGAACTGGACCATCCCGGCGTTGGTGAAGAGGAGCGTCTGGTCGTTCGCGGGGACCAGGGGGGAACTCGGGCGGACGGCGTGGCCTCGTGCCTCGAAATACTCTAGGAATCTCCGGCGGATTTCAGCGGATTTCATGGGAAGGGCGGTTCAGGATCGGCCTTGGCCAAATCGGGTCGGCGATGGGAGGATGATGTGGAGTGCAGCCCGGCGAGCCTCCCAAAGCTAGCAGTCCGTGGATAAGGCCGCCCGAGCACCGAGAGCGGCGAGGCGCCGGG
>JAPPGM010000128.1 GCA_028874995.1 Gemmatimonadota bacterium
CCGGCCACTGCCCATTGGGTGCCGCTGCGTCCCAGCGGAGGGGGGGGGGGGGGGGCGGGGGGGGGGGGGGGGGGGGGGGCGCCGGCGGGGGGGGGGCCAGCGTGGCGGCCTCGGGCGCGGCCGCCACCGTTCGCATGCACCACTCGCTCATCAAGCTCCCGGAGCTGGGGGAGTACACGCCCCGCGCCCACGATTCCCGCGCGGGGTACGGCGGCATGTCCTATCAGGACTACTCGGTGCCGCTGGGCGAACCGATGACGAAGCGCTTCATCCGCCGTCACCGCCTGGAGAAGCGGGACCCGAACGCGGCGATGAGCGAACCCGTCGAGCCGATCTTCTACTACCTCGACCCGGGCACGCCGGAACCGGTCCGCTCGGCGCTGCTGGACGGCGCGCGCTGGTGGAACCAGGCCTTCGAGGCGGCGGGCTTCATCGACGCCTTCCGCGTGGAGCTGCGCCCCGAGGACGTGAGCAGCCACGACGTGCGCTACAACGTCATCAACTGGGTGCACCGCTCGACGCGGGGCTGGAGCACCGGTGGTTCGATCACCGATCCGCGCACCGGAGAGATTCTGAAGGGCACGGTGACGCTCGGTTCGCTGCGCGTGAGGCAGGACTACCTGATTGCCGAGGGACTGCTGGCGCCCTACGAGAACGGCGACGAACAGCCGGCGGATATCGCGGAGTGGGCGCTGGCCCGTATCCGCCAGCTTTCGGCGCATGAGGTGGGGCACACGCTGGGGCTCTCCCACAACTATTACGACAGCGACCTTGGCCGCATCTCCGTCCTCGACTACCCCCACCCACTCATTACCCACGACGGCGACGATTTCGACTACTCGGAGGTATACGACACCGACATCGGCGAGTGGGACAAGGTGGCGATCCGCTACGGTTACACGCAGTTCCCGCCGGGCACGGACGAGGCCGCCGAACTGGAACGCATCCTCGACGAGGCGTGGGAGGAGGACATCCGCTTCTTCACGAACCAGGACGTCTCGGCGCACGCACGGGCGGATCAATGGTCGAACGGGACGGACGCGGGTGCCGAACTGGACCGCATGCTGGACGTGCGCCGTGCCGCCCTGAACCGTTTCGGCGAGCGCACGATCCGCACCGGACGCCCGCTGGCACAGCTGGAGGAGGTGCTGGTCCCCCTCTACCTGCACCACCGCTACCAGGTCACGGCGGCCGCATCGGTGCTCGGGGGGATGCACTACACCTACGCTACCCGGGGCGACGGACTCGACCCTGTTCGCGCGGCCCCGGCCGCCGAGCAACGGCGGGCGCTCGCCGCACTGGTTCGCGCCCTGCAGCCGGCCGAACTGACCATCCCGGGGCCGGTGCTGGACGACCTCCCGCCCCGTCCTTCCGGCTACGGCCGCACGCGCGAACTTTTCCCCCGCTACACGGGCTCCATGTTCGACGCGATCTCGCCGCCGGCGGTGGTCGCTGCGTCCCACGTGGTGGGCAACGTGATGAATGGGAGCCGTGCGGCGCGGCTCCTGCAGCAGCACCTGCTCGATCCTGCGCTGCCGGGTCTGGGCGACGTGTTGGAGGCGCTGACCGCCGTCGCGGCACCCGTTTCGGGGGACTCCCGCTACGAGGCGGAGGTGCGGCACGCGGTCGGCAGGGTCGTGGCCGACGGGCTGATGGGGCTGGCGGGTGGTGCCGCGATGCCGCAGGTGCGCGCGGTCGCCGCTCGGCACCTCACAAGGATGAAGTCCATGGCCGAGGGATTGGCCAGGGGCGACGACGATGCCGCTGCCCACTTCGCCCTGCTGGCCGGGGACATCCGGCGCTTCGAGGACCGCCCCTTCGAGTCCTGGACGCCCACCACCGCCCCGCAGGCCCCGCCTGGCGCTCCGATCGGATCACCCGCGCCGGATTGGATCGGTGTCTCGACCACTCCGGCCGCATCGCTGCTCGGCCGCGCGGGACTCGCTGTCCCCGGCTGGTCCGGCGCCCTCCGCCCCTTCTGCTCCTTCGAAGAATGGTGACCACCCACCCGGATTTCGCGGGTCAGGCCGTCTGCCCGAACCGATCGATGACCACAACGCCCAACACGTTGTAATCGTCCATCCCGGTCAGCACCTCGACGCCTTCTTCGAGGGTGACCGTGCGCGTGACGAGCCGGGCCGGATCGACGAATCCGGAGGCCACCATGCGCAGGATGCGGTCGTACTCGTGCGCCTGCAGTCCGTGGCTGCCCACCATCTCCAGCTCCAGGGCTATCGCCCGGTCCATCGGAACCCGGGCGTTGCGGTGATCCCCCGTCATGAGGCCCACCTGGACGTGGCGTCCACGCTTGCGCAGGCACGCGACGGAGTTGAAACAGGTGTCGGGATGGCCGAGCGCATCGATGGAGGCGTGAGCGCCGCCGCCGGTCAGCTCGCGTACCTCCTCGGCCACGTCCGGCGACCGGGAGGCGTCCACCTCCGCCACGGCCCCCATCTCACGTGCCATCCGGAGCGCCCCCCGACGGATATCGACCGCCACCACATTCGCGCCCAGCGCCGTCGCGATCATCACCGCCGCCAGCCCCACCCCGCCGCACCCGTGCACGGCCACCCAGTCGCCCCCCGTCACTCTCCCCTGGGCCTGCACCGCCCTGAAGGAGGTCGCGAAGCGACAGCCCAGACTCGCGGCTTCGACGAATCCGACCTCGTCGGGCAGCGCGGCCAGGGTAAGGTCGGCGCGGCGGAGTCCCACGCGCTCGGCGAACCCGCCCCAACCGTGGAATCCAGGCTGGAACTGCCGGTCGCAGACCTGCTGGTCGCCGGCGCGGCAGGGGCGGCAACGGCCGCACCCCGCGATGAACGGTACCGACACCCGATCGCCCGCCCGCCACCGCCTGACGCCACGTCCCACCTCCTCCACCACCCCCGCGATCTCGTGCCCCGGAACGTGCGGCAGCACGATGTCGGGATCGTGTCCCACCCAGCCATGCCAGTCGCTACGGCAGATCCCGTTAGCCCGCACCCGCAGTACCACGCCGTCGGGAGCCGGCTCGGGGTCGGGCAACGATTCGATCGTGATGGGGCCACGATATTCGCGGTAGATTGCGGCTTTCATGGCATGTCTCGCGGGTCGGTGCCGATCCGCCACGAAAGACGGCATCTTCCATTTCCGGCTGTTTTGGTACACATTCGTGCACACTCTCGCGGGACGTTGGGTGTCGGGTCCGGGGAACACCGGGAACGAATCAGGTAACTGAGGGGAAGTATACCGAACCAGAACCAGGCGCGCTCGGCGCGCGCCGCTCTCAATGCCCCGGCTCCAGCGGAGTACGGGGCACCAACCCAACAAGGAGCAGTTGCATGAACAAGTCCGAGATGGCCAGGAAGCTCGCGGCGCGGTCTGGGTTGACCCAGGCGCAGTCGGCAGACGTGCTGGACGCGTTGTTCAGCCCGGTAAACGGAGTCATCGCCGACGAACTGGCAGCGGGCGGAAAGGTCTCGATCGGCGGCTTCGGAACCTTCGAAGCGCGTGAGCGGGCGGCGCGGGCCGGCCGCAACCCCCGTACCGGAGCGGCGATCACGATCGCTGCCAAGAGATATCCCGCATTCAAGGCTGCGAAGGGCCTGAAGGACACGGTTTCGTAGGCCCTGCGGGCGCAGGACGGAAGGTTGAAGCGGGGCGGCTTCGAAACCCGGGGCCGCCCCGCTTCGTGTAGGGTATAGCGGCGAGGACGGGCGACCGCCCACCAAGGGAGGCGTGCAATGAGCGATTTTGCGACACCCGCGTTGATCGGCGAGCTGGTTTTCGTGATTCTGGCGGTCGCCCTGGTGTGGATCGTCTTCAAGGAGTTCATGCGGATCGCGATCCGGATCATCGTGCCGGCGGCGATTCTGCTCGGCGTTGCCGTATGGGCGGGGCTGCTTGACGAGACCGCGGCCGGAAACCTTCTGGTGGCGGTGGGTGAGGGGGTGGTGACCGGCGTGCGCGCGGTGGCCGACTGGATCGCCGCAGCGGCGCGTTCCGCGTAGGCCGGATGCCGGCACTCCGCCCGGCGCCTGACCGGTCCCGCTGCAAGCTCGGAGCCGGACGGGAGTTGGTGGTCCGTTGCTTTCCATTCGTACTCATCGCCGGCTGGCTCCCGGGTTGTGCGACCTCTCCCGTGGTAGCGACGGAGGAGCGGATTCTGGATCCGGTGGGGACCTACGACCTGTCGATGTCGTCCGTGACGCTGGTGTCCGATGGGACGATGGTGATCCGGGGCGAACCGGGAAACTACCGCGGCACCTTCTCGGTGGGCGTTCTTTCGGTGGCGATCGCGGGCGTGGAGGCGGGGGCCGGGGTGCTCAACGTCCATGCCGACCTTCCACAGGGGAGGATCATTCTGCGGCTTACCGGAGACGGATTCCGCTTCGCCGGGAACTGGCTGCTCGGTGCCCAGCGCGGAACGATCACGGCCGAAAAGCGTCCTCCTCCGGGTGGGGGCGGCGGTGGCTGACGGCGCCTGTTCAGTCGATGACGGCCGGTGGACCCGCATCGACCGGAAGGTCCTCCCGGCTTCCCCACTCGGACCAGGACCCGTCGTAGATCGCCACGTTGCCGTGGCCGGCGCACGCCATCCTCCAGGCGAAGGCGCACGCGCTGGTGCCTGATCCGCACGTCCCCACCAGCTGCCGGGCGGGATCGATCCCCGCTCGCGCGAGCAACCGCGCGAGGGCGCGGTCGTCGATCGCCAGACCCGTGCGGGGGTCCACGAGGTCCGTGTAGGGGACGTTGCGGCTACCGGGCACGTGGCCCGACCGGAGGCCTGCCCGGGGTTCCGGCTCGGTTCCCGCGAAGCGGCCCGCCGGTCGCATGTCCACGAGCTGGGTTTGAGCAGCGCCGATCGACGCGAGGACATCGGCGGCTGTGCGGATGAGGCGGGGTCGGGGCCGCGGTGTGAAGGGAGCGGGGGCTTCGAGCGTCCGCAGGGACGGTCCCGACTCGGTGGGGTGGCCGGCCGCGATCCAGTGTTTGAGACCGCCGTCCAGCACGGCCGCGTTGCCGTGCCCGAAGTAGCGGAAGGTCCACCACACCCGCGCCGCGCTGAGATTCACCCCCGAACCGTCGTAGACGATCACCGCGGATGTGTCCGACACACCGGCCGCTTCCGCACACTTCCGGAAGTGGTCGGGTGGGGGGATCGTGTGGGGAAGGTCTGCGGCGGGGTCGCTGCACGCGTCGACGTCGAAGAAGCGGGCGCCGGGGATCCGCCGTTCCTCGAACTCACGGGCCGGATCCCGCCCGGACCCGGGCAGATACCACGAACCGTCCAATACCACGAGTCCCGGACGGCCCTGGTTGGCGGCGAGCCACTCGGCGGACACCGCCGGGCCCGGGCCCGGGACGGGTGATCGGTTCGAGGAGGTCGGCATGGATTCGATTGTAACCGGCGTCGGCGCGGAGCGCAGCAGTTGGCTCGGCGCGGACTCTGTCGCCCGCCCGGGGCGACATTCCCGCCGGTCAAGCCTCGGCCCCCCGGCCCCGGATTGCGGCACGGCGACCGTCACTTCGTTACAGTAACTGCCATGAAGTTGTGGATGCGGCTCGTGTTCTGCGCCTGGCTCACGGCGTGCGGATCGGGACCGGCTCCTTCCGGGCCCGTCCCCACACCCACGCCCGCACGCGAACCCACCCCCGGAGCCGTACCCGTGCGCATGCCCGCGGTCACGCCCTTCAGCATCGTCAGCCCGTGCGTCTGGCCACTCCCCGGAAGGAGCTTCGAGCACGCTCTGCTTCGCGCGGAATGCGGCGGGGCCCTCGAGCCCGGGAGGGCGACCTGGACCGTCACCGGCAACGCTGTGGTGCTCGAATTCCCGCCAGGGTCGCAAGGCCCGAAAGGGGCGGAGCTCGTGGCCGCGTGGCCGCCGCTCGACCGGCCGCCCTGGCTCGGACACCAGGTGAACCGGGTGGCGGTGCTTGCCGATGGGGGCATCCTGGTGGAGTTCGGGGACCCGGCGCGCGATCCGGCGCGTCTATTCGCGGATCCCAGATTGGCGGGAGTGCCGCTCCCGGTGGAGGGTGGGGACGTGCGGGACGCCATCGATGCGGACACGGGCGAAATCGTCACCCGTCATGACGCCTCGATCGAGTACGCGCGGTCGCTGGGGAGGAGTGTGCAACTGGTTGCGTACGACAAGCTCTATCTGGTGGCGTTCGCCGGGAATTCCGGGGATGACGGGGCGGTGGCCACCCGGGTGGAGGCGCTGCGGGCCGAAGCGACGATGGGTTGGGTCGGGCGAGGAGCGACGCTGGCGAGGCGGCCTCCGTCCGTCGAGTGGGAGACGGTGGCGGAGATGTGCGGATCCGGATCGGCGAGCGACCCCGGCGATACGGTTGCCACGGCGGCGGCGTCCGCGCAGGCAGCACCGCCGCCTCCCACCGTGAGCTTTTTGGACCGCGATCCCGCGGCTCGCCAGATCGCGGAGCGGATGGTCTCGCTGGGGTTGCCCGGAGGGCCGCTCGGGGCAACGGTTGCGGAGCTCACCGGATCGCGTGAGCGGATGGTGGTGCGTCCGGTTGCGCCCGGTGGCGCCCGCTGGAGCCGGACGGATGTGGCGACCGTGATCGCAGTACCCGCCGGGCCGGTTCATCCATGCTCCCTGTATGCGGAAGTGGAAGCCGATCTGGGTGGATGGGAGGGCGGACGCGAACGCGGAATCCCGACCGTGCTCCTGGTCGGCGAGACCGCGTCCTTCGCGATCGGACCGACGGTGGGACGCCGATGAGCTTCCGGGCCCGCATCGTCATCGCCGCGCTGGTCGTCGCCTGGGTCCCCGTGCTGGCACTGGGGCTGCTCATGCGGTCGGTCGGCGCGAAGCGGCTGGCCGATGCCAACGATCTGCGAATGCGGCAGCGGGGAGACGCGCTCGCGGCGGCCTGGGAGGAGGACGTCCGGCATCTGGAGGACCGCCTGGAGAGTCTGGCCCGACTGCTGGCCGAAGACAACGCGGTCAGGGTGGCGCTCAGGGCGGGACGGGGCCCGGCGCTGGACGATGCGCTGGCCCGTTTTGCATCGGCGGGCGGTGTCGGAGTGACTTGCGTTCTCGACGTGTCGGGCACGATCCTGGCGGCGAGCCATTTCCCCGGAGACGCGGGGCGGCGGGATCCGGTCCTGGCGGCGCTGGCGGGCGTGACGGGCGGGCCCGTCGTGGGGGTGGTGTCGCTGCCGCGGGGTGATGTGACCGCCGTGCTGAGAGCCCGGCCGGTCGATGTGGGGGGCGTCGGCGTGGTTGCGGTCGTGGGCACCGGGCTCGTGGATCTGGAGGCTGTGCCCGCGGGAGGGGACGTGTGGCTGCTGGCCCGCAAGGAGGGGGATGGGGGTGGTGCGGAGCGGGTGGTGCCGGGACCGGACGGGACGGTGCCCGGCCGCGCGGAGATCGAGGGTCGGCGCCGGATCGGTGGGGTGGGGTGGCTGGGGTGGGACGGCGAGGCGGAATTCGCCGACGTGGGCCTGTACATCGCGTGGCGGGACCCGGTGCTGGCCGCCATGGTCCGGGACTGGGACCGTGTTCTGTTGCTGTCACTCGCGGGCTCGGCTCTCCTGGCCCTGGTGCTGGGAGGCGCCCTTGCCCCCCGCCTGTCGGGTCCGGTCGAGAGGCTGGCCGAGACCGCGCGGCGGGTGCACCTGGGTCGGCTCGACGCGACCTTCGGCCGTGGTGGAGGACGGGAGCTGGACCGGCTCAGTCATTTCCTCGACGGCATGCTGAAGCGCATCCGCGAAGAGGTGGCCAGGGTTCGCGACGCGGAGAAGCGCGCCACGGTCGGAGAGCTCGCGCGGCAGGTCAACCACGACGTGCGCAACGGCCTCGTCCCCATCCGCAACGTCCTGGACCATCTCGGCCAGGCGCACCGGAGCGGCCCGGGCGACCTGTCCGAGGCCTTCGAAGCGCGGTCCCGCACGCTCGTCGAAAGCCTCGACTACCTCGGCGACCTGGCCGATCAGTACCGGGCGGTGGCCGTGCACGGCCGCAGGGACCGGGCGGAGCTGGCAGGAGTGGCCCACGCGGTCGTCGCGTCGTACACGGATGTGCCGAGGGGGGTGCGCATCGTCGAATCGCTGGGTGCGGAGGAAGCGTGGGTGGAGATGGACGCCGTGTCGCTGCGGCGGGTGGTCGAGAACCTGGTGACGAACGCGGTCGCGGCGGTGGAGGGGGAGGGGGGCGAGGTGGCCGTGTCGCTGGCGGAGATGGACGGCGACGGGCCGTCGGCGTACCGCCTGACGGTCGCGGACGACGGGCCGGGAATCCCCACCGAGCTGCGCGCCCGCGTCTTTGAACCGTTTTTCACCTCGCGGCGGGAGGGGACGGGGCTGGGGCTGGCGATCGCGCGCCGGCTGGTCACCGATGTGGGTGGCAGGATTGTGCTTGAGAGCGAACAGGGTCGGGGCACGTGCGTGCACGTGATCCTCGGCGTGGCGGAACCCGTGGAGAGCGCGCACCAGAAAACGGTGCGTGAGGAGGTTTGATGCGAAAGCTGGTGCTGATCGTGGACGACGTTCGTCCGCTGGCCGAGCAGTACGCCTACGACCTCGAACGGCTGGCGCGCTTCCGGACGCGGGTGGCGGGGGGCGGGGCGGAGGGTCTCGACATCCTCGGCCGCGAGGTCGTCGACTGCGTGATCCTCGACCTTGAAATGCCCGGCCTCGACGGCTTCGACGTGCTGCGCGCCATGGAGCACCAGGAGATCGACGTGCCGGTCATCGTCTACACCGGAACCGGAAGCTTCGACCGCTGTGTGGAGGCGGTGCGGCTCGGGGCCTTCGGGTTCATCGACAAGGCCGAACCGATGGAGCGCGTGGTGCACGAGGTCCGCCTTGCGCTCCGTCAGTCCGACCTGCGGGAACGACTCGGCCAGCTGGAGGAAAAGGCTTCCGGGACCTCGCCGCTGATCGGCGAGAGCGAAGCCATGTCGCGGCTGCGAACGGCGATCGGACGGCTGGCGCGCATTCCCAGTCCGGTACTGGTCCTGGGCGAGAGCGGTACGGGCAAGGAGCTGGTCGCGCGCGAGCTGCACCGGCTGAGTCCGCGGAGCGACGAGGCGTTTGTCCCCGTCAATTGCGGCGGCTTTTCCGAGGGACTCGTCGACAGCGACCTCTTCGGACACGACCGGGGAGCCTTCACTGGAGCCGTAAAGGCCCGGCGTGGCGCCTTCGAGCGTGCCTCCGCCGGGACCCTCTTCCTGGACGAGATCGGCGAGCTGCCGGGCGCCGTGCAGGCGCGTCTGCTGAGGGTGCTGGAAGGGGGCGAGGTGACGCGCCTGGGCGGCGAGGACTCGATCGTGGTCGGAGCGCGGGTCGTGGCCGCCACGCACCGCGACCTCGACACCGAGGTGGGAAAGGGGTCCTTCCGGCAGGATCTGCTGTACAGGCTGAACGTGCACGTGCTGCGGGTTCCCCCGCTCCGCGAGCGGCCCGAGGATGTTCCCCTGCTGGCGGCGCACTTCGCGGCCAGTCTCGCGCCCGGCCTGGGACTGGCACCGCGCCCCGTGTCGGACGAGGCGATGGCCGCGCTCCGGGCACGGCGCTGGGGACGCAACAACGTGCGGGAGCTGCGCAACACCATCGAGCGCATGATCATCGCCTCGGACGGGGCCGCGCTCGACGCCGGCGATCTGCCGCCGGATCTCGGGGCGCACGGCGAGCCGGATGGCGTGGGCGGAATCGCGGCTCAGCCCGCTATGCCGGGAGTCCGCTCCACCGGCACCTTCCGCGAACAGAAGGTCGCCGCGGAGACCGGAATCGTGCGTGCCGCGCTCGACGCCAACGACTGGAAGATCAGTCAGACGGCCCGCTCCCTCGGCCTCGCCGACCACTCCAGCCTGCTCAAGATCATGAACCGCCTCGGGATTCGTCGCCCGACGGATTGAACCGGCCTGCCGGTGCACCGGCGATCACCGGTCCGGCCCACCCATCGTGTCCATCCGTACACGAACAGCCAATGGAAACGCATCGAGCAGTTCCAGTCGTCCGTCGTACAAGTCTCGATATTGCAATGTCTTAACCATCTTTCGAGTCCCAGCCCGGCTTCCTGGCCCGCAGGTTGCCCCTGTGGCAGGCAAACGCAACGGCCTCGCGCCAGCAGCCGGAACAGGATCCGGCCGGGGCGTCCGGGGCCAAGGATCGGGAGGGAAAGATGGAAAGCAGAAACGCAGGGTACGATCGTTCGGAAACGGTGCTGCGCTGGTCGGCCGCCGTACTCGCCGCGGTGTCCTTCGTCGCGGCACTGGCGTGCAACGTCGAGAAGCGGGACGATCCCATGGAGCAGGTCGTCTACGCCGAGGTCGGCGGGCAGACTCCGGGGACGAAGCCGGTTCCGGAGACGGCGCGGGTTCCGGCAGGCGACGTGAGCATCCCGGCGATGCAGACCGCGGTGCCCGCTTCCGCCGAGACCGCCGCGCCAGCCACGGGAGCAAGCCCATCAGCGCGAACCGGGGAGGCCGCGGCACCGACGGAAGGCGACACTCTGGCACCGGAGACCACCGACGCGCCGATGGCCCCCTGGGAGCACTACGATCAGGGCATCTCCGCCTGGAAGAGCGGCGAGACGACCACCGCCGAAACGCACCTGCGGGAATGGGTGGCGTACGCGCCGGACCATGTGAAGGGCAGGGTGAACCTGGCCCGTGTGCTCATCGAGATCGGGCGTCCGCGCGAGGCGAAGGAACACGCGTCGCTGGCCGCCAACCTCGACCCGGCGTCGGTCCCCGCAAAGCGCGTTCTGGCACGGGCGCTCGCCGAGGCCGGAGATGCTTCCGCCGCGCTTGCGATGTACGAGGAAGCCCTCTGGCTCGACCCGGACGACCACTGGTCGCTCAATAACATGGGCTACTTGCTCATCCTGCGCGGCCGCCACGAGGAGGCCGTAGGACCGCTGGCCCTGGCGGCGGAGCTTGACAGCACCAACGCGATGTTCCGCTCGAACCTGGGCGCGGCGCTGGAGGGTGCAGGCTACCCTGCGGCCGCCCTGGCGGCCTTCGCCGCGGCCGTCGCCATCGACCCCGGTCACACCCGCGCGGCCGCCAGCGTGGCCCGCTTGCGAGAGCTTCTGGGCGAAGACGCCGCACCCGAGGTGGACACGGACCTCCTCGCCGACGATTATCGAAAAGGGCTGGTAGGCATTCCGGAGCCGGAAGAACCAGGCCCCATCGAGTACCCGTGGCGGGGCTATCCGTGGCAGGGCGATTGAGGGACGCACAATCAGGCCCGCCCCCCCGTCGCCGAGTCGCGGCCAGGGGGGGCCGGGCCCGGCCACGGCGGGATCGAAAACGGGGTACTGACATCGGGTCGCGCTCCTGAGGCCCTGGCGGCTCGTCACCACTCATCGAACGGAACCGGAGGACGTGCGCAAGAAGACGAAGCTGCAACCGGCCAAGGTGTGGCGCGAGGCCCGCGAGATCATCTGGCGCTACCGCCGCCGGGTGGCCTTCGGTCTCCTGGTCATGGTCATCGGCCGGCTGGCGGGGCTCGTGCCGCCCGCGTCCTCCAAGTTCCTCATCGACAACGTGGTAGGACAGGGACGGACGGATCTCCTGGTGCCGCTGGCCCTCGTCGTCGCGGCCGCGACCCTCATCCAGGGCGCGAGTTCCTTCTCGCTGTCCCGGATCCTGGGGGTCACCGCCCAGAGGGCCATCACCGAGATGCGCAAGACGGTGCAGGCCCACGTCGCGCGGCTACCGGTGGGCTACTTCGACTCCACGAAGTCCGGGGTGCTCATCTCGCGAGTCATGACCGACGCGGAGGGGATCCGGAACCTGGTCGGGACCGGTCTCGTGCAGCTTGCGGGAGGTGTGGTCACGTCGCTGGCGTGCTTCGCCATCCTCCTCTACCTGAACTGGCAGCTGACCGTCTTCACCATGGCGGTGCTGCTCCTCTTCGGCGGGGCGATGGCCTTCGCGTTCCGCAGACTGAGGCCGCTCTTCCGCGAGCGCGGCCGCATCAACGCGGAGGTGACCGGGCGGCTGGGCGAGAGCTTCGCGGGAGTGCGCATCGTCAAGGCGTACACCTCCGAACGCAAGGAGGACCTCGTCTTCGCGCGCGGGGCCCATCGGCTGCTGCGCAACGTGGCCAGGTCGGTTCTGGGGGTCTCGGCGGTGACCTCCTTCTCGTCGGTGATCGTCGGCTCGATCAGCGTGGTGATGATCGTGATCGGCGGGCGCGCGATCCTCGGTGGCGACATGACGCTGGGCGACTTCGTGATGTACGTCTTCCTGACCGGCATGATGGCCGGTCCCCTGGTGCAGATGGCGAGCATCGGCACGCAGATCACCGAGGCCTTCGCCGGGCTGGACCGCATCCGCGAGCTGCGCTCGATGTCGACCGAGATCGACGGCGACGAGGGAAAGAGTCCGTTGAGGGCGACAGAGGGCCGAATCACCTTCGAGAACGTGTCCTTCTCCTACGACAACGGGGTACCCGTGCTGAGGGATGTGTCGCTCGAGGCGCCACCCGGTTCGACGACCGCGCTGGTCGGATCGTCCGGCTCCGGGAAGAGCACGCTGGCCAGCCTCGTGCTGTCCTTCAACGCTCCCGACACCGGGCGCGTTCTGATCGACGGCCGCGACCTGGGGCGGCTGCGGCTCGCCGACTACCGGCGCCATGTGGGTGTCGTGCTCCAGGACAACTTCCTCTTCGACGACACCATCGAGTACAACATCCGCTACGGACGCACCCGGGCCACGCGCGACGACGTGATACGGGCGGCCAGGCTGGCGCACTGCCACGAGTTCATCACCGCCTTCCCGGACGGCTACGACACGGTCATCGGCGAGCGCGGCATCAAGGTGTCGGGCGGCCAGCGGCAGCGCCTCGCGATCGCCCGCGCCATCCTGGCCGATCCCAGGATCCTCGTGCTCGACGAGGCCACTTCGAGCCTCGATTCCGAGAGCGAGGCCCAGATTCAGGAGGGACTGCGGGCGCTGCGCCGCGGTCGCACCACCTTTGTCATCGCCCACCGGCTCTCCACCATCCGCAGCGCCGACCAGATCCTGGTGATCGAGGAGGGCCGGGTGGTGGAACGGGGCACACACGACGAGCTGATCGCGGCCGGGGGCCGGTACCGTGAGCTGCACGACCGACAGTACCGGATCGAAATGAACCGTTTCGTGAATCCGGGAGAGGAACTCCTGCCGGGCCCGGGGGCGGAAGGCAACCCGGTGTGAGACTGTGCAGGCGGCGACGGAGCCTCCTAACCCCAAGGGATGCCACTGATTGAAGTTTTCGCCACCGGGGGACGTAGATTAAGATTGGGCAGGATTCGAAAGTCCCCCCGAACCGGGAGCGATCCAGTGAAGCGACGGCACCTGTTGTTGTTGGCGGGAATGAGCGTGTTGACCGCACCGGCTTGCGAGCCGGCCGATACCGGCGAGGCCGAGGCCGATGCCACGGAGGCGGCGGCACCACCCCCGAGCGCAACCACGGTCCGGTCGGAGATGCTGGCCGACCTGGGCGAGCTCCGCGAGAAGTACCTGCGGCTGGCCGATGCCATGCCGGAGTCGGCGTACGGGTGGCGCCCGGCGGAAGGCGTCCGGTCGGTGTCGGAGGTCTACATGCACATTGCGGCGGCCAACTTCGGAATCGTCATGAGCGTGCTGGAGGTACAGCCGCCGACCATGGCCGACCCTGCCTGGTACGATTTCCAGAACGCCGAATCGATCGCCGACAAGATGACCATCGGCGAGGCACTGGCCGCATCGTTCGACTACGTGGGCGAGGTGATTCAGGGCGCTTCGGACACCCGTCTTCAGGAAGCGGTCGACCTGTTCGGCCGGGAAACTTCGGTGCGGGGGGCCCTGCTGCTGGTGATCACGCACTGTCACGAGCACCTGGGGCAATCGATCGCGTACGCACGCATGAACGGCGTCACGCCGCCGTGGTCGGAGGGCTGAGGGCGGCGGGTGCTGAAAGCTTGCGCTGGCATCATTCAGGACGGATGTTGACCCGTGCAGGTCAGACCGCGCCGTGCCGGGTCCGTTTCCGAGACCGGCCGGCCCGGTCGGCACGAGGGGGTAAACATTTGTGTACCGCTGACTTGAGGAATACCGCGCAGCGACCTGCCGACCTACGGTTGCAGTGGCTTCGCTGTTATTGTCGTTAAAGGAGTTTGGAAGGCCGCCAAGTGGCAGGAAGGTTCCAGATGCGAAGACGCGACTTCATTCGGACAGGGACGTTCACGGGTCTCGTGGCGGGTGCAGGGGGGATCGGGGGCGCGGGGGACCCCTTGGCCGCAATTGTCGGTGGCCCCGCGCGGAGGACGGCCGCCGGCCCCGTGCGTCTCAGCTCCAACGAGAACCCGCTGGGGATATCCCCGGCCGCGAAGGATGCGCTCGTCGAGGCCGTCGTGCTCTCGAACCGTTATCCCGCGGATCAGCACCGGGCGCTCGTCGGCAAGTTGGCGGCGGCACACGAAGTGGCCGAGAACCAGGTGGTGCTCGGTACCGGGTCGGCGGAAGTGCTGCAGATGGCGGTGCAGGCTTTCGCGGCTCCACGGGCGAAGCTGGTCATGGCGGAACCGACGTACGAGGCCGTGACCAACTACCAGCGCACCGAGGCGTACGAACTGATCAGGGTGCCGCTGACTTCCGGCCACGAGCACGACCTGGACCGGATGCGCGAGGTCGCCGAGAGCTCCGGCCACCCCGCCCTGGTCTACCTCTGCAACCCCAACAACCCCACTGCGACGATCACGCCCAGCGCGGCGATCGACGCCTGGATCGCGGACGCGCCCGAGCACGTCTTCTTCCTCTCCGACGAGGCGTACATCGAGTACGTGGAAGACGAACGCTTGTGGAGCTCGCTGCCGTGGATCGGCAGCAAGCGCAATGTCCTCGTCGTGAGGACCTTCTCGAAGATATACGGGCTGGCGGGACTCCGGATCGGGTACGGGATCGCGCATCCCGACACCGCGGCGCGACTCTCCGACTTCGCGTCGCGGAACAACATCAACCAGCTGGCGATTGCCGCGGCGGGCGCGTCCTTCCGCGACGAGGCACTCATGGAGAAGAGCCGCAAGGTCAACCGCCAGTCACGTGAGATGGTCGAGGCCACCCTGGGCGAACTGGGGTTGGAGCACATGCCCACGCAGGCGAACTTTCTGATGCACCGGATCAACGGAGACCTTGCCACGTACCGCGGCCGCATGGCCGAGGCGGGTTTTCTTGTCGGGCGGGACTTTCCGCCCATGCTGGATTGGAACCGGCTCTCCTTCGGACTTCCCGAGGACATGGGCCGCTTTTGTGACACTCTGCGCGGATTCCGCGGAAAGGGATGGATCTAGCCAAATGAAATCGAAATTGCTTCTGCTCGGAACGCTTATCGCATTGAGCCAGCCCGCTGTCGCTGCGGCCCAGGGCACGCTGCGGGGCACCATCACTTCGGCCGGGACCGGCGCGGCGGTGGAGGGGGCCCAGGTCCTTCTTACGGACCTCAACATGGGCGCCAACACCATGGCCGGCGGCGCCTACGAAATCACCGGCATTCCGGCCGGAACCCACGAGGTGGAGATTCGTCTGATCGGCTATCAGCTCGTGCGCCGTGAAGTCACCATCACCGACGGGGGGACGGCCCGCCTCGACGTCGCCCTGACCGAGGTCGCGCTCGAAATCGGTGCCGTGGTCGCGGTTGGGACTCGTGCGGAGCCCAGGACCGTGACCGAATCGCCCGTCCCGGTCGATGTGATTCAACCGCGGGACCTCGTCCGCCAGGGCGACACCGACTTCGCGAACGTCCTTCGCAACGTGGTCCCCTCGTTCAACGTGAACATCCAGCCGATCTCCGACGCGGCGACCTTCGCGCGGCCCGCCAACCTGCGCGGCCTGGCGCCGGACCACACCCTGGTCCTCGTCAACGGCAAGAGGCGCCACCGCACGGCGGTCATCACCTGGTACGGAAACGGCCTCGCCGACGGCTCCCAGGGCCCCGACATCGCGCTCATCCCCGGCCTGGCCCTCGGACAGGCCGAGGTGCTGCGTGACGGGGCGTCCGCCCAGTACGGGTCGGACGCGATCGCCGGGGTCATGAACTTCGTGCTGAGGAACGACCGCTCCGGCGGCTCCATCGAGGTCAAGTCGGGCGGGAACATCTTCGGCCAGACCAGCGAGCCCTTCGACCAGGGAAGCGTCCCGGGCGACGGTGAGATGTACACCGTCGCGGGCAACTTCGGCCTGCCGCTCGGCGAGACCGGCTACCTGAACCTGACGGGCGAATACGGCAACGCCTGGCCCACCGACCGCAGCCTTCAGCGCGACGACGCCACCGCGCTGATCAACTCCGGCAACACTGCCGTCCGCTCGCCCGCTCAGATCTGGGGCTCTCCCCAGGTCAGCAACGATTTGAAGCTCTGGGCGAACATGGGCTATGTGTTCGACAACATGAAGTTCTATTCGCACGGCGGTTTCGTAAGCAAGCAGGTCGAAGGCGGGTTCTATTTCCGCAACCCGGGCACCCGCAGCGGTGTCTTCGGAACGCGGAACGCCGACGGCGAGCGGATCCTTCTGGTGGGCGACATGCTCGATGCGGCGGACGGCGTGCTGGACGGATCGGCGGGCTGCCCCGAAGTACGGGTCGACGACAACGGAGTGGTGCAGGACCAGGCGGCATTCAACCATGTCATGAACGATCCCAACTGCTTCAGCTTCCGGAAGCTCTTCCCCGGCGGTTTCACCCCGCAGTTCGGCGCGAACGTCATGGACGGTTCCGTGGTGGCGGGGTTGGAGGGCACCTCGGGCGAGCTGGCCTGGGACGCGAGCGCGAGCTGGGGCAAGTCCAACATGGACTTCTACATGTACAACACGGTCAACGCTTCGCTGGGACCGGACCAGCCCTGCGCCGGAGCCGACAGGAACCTATCCTTCGTCGTGCCGGACCAGCCCTGCACCCCGTGGTTCCACCCCGGGATCTACGACCAGCAGGAGCAGAACCTCAACCTCGATCTGTCGTACGACTACAGCGACATGGTGAACATCGCGGGTGGCGCGGAGTTCCGGAACGAGCGCTTTGAAATCGTGCCGGGAGACAGGCCCTCGTGGACGGAAGGCTCGCTGGCCACACAGGGCTTCACGCCGGGTTCCAACGGGTTCACCGGCTTCGGACCGCTGACGGAAGGCGTTTGGAACCGCAACAACTTCGCGGGCTACCTCGACATCGAGCTCAGTGATCCCGACAATGCCTGGCTGCTCGATGTGGCCGGCCGCGTCGAACGGTTCTCGGACTTCGGTACCACGATCAACGGCAAGTTCGCCGCCCGCGTCAGCGTGTCCGAGCAGATGGGGCTCCGAGCCAGCGCCAGCACGGGCTTCCGCGCGCCCACGCCCGGGCAGCAGAACGCCTTCAACATCTCCACGATCTACGATCCGGCGATCATGGATCTGACGAACAACGGCACGATTCCTTCCACTTCTCCCCTGGCGGAGAGATTCGGGGGCAAGCCGCTTACGCCCGAGAAGTCCATCAACATGGCGGTGGGCACCGTGTACGACAGCGGCCCGTTCAAATTGTCCATGGACTTCTTCCGCATCCAGGTTTCGGACCGCCTCACCACCAGCGCGGACAGGCAGCTCAGTCCGCAGGAGATCGAGGAGCTCATCGGCCTGGGCATCATCCGGCCGGGTGGCGTACTGGCGCGCTTCCGATTCTTCATCAACGACTTCGCGACGACCACGAACGGAATCGATCTGGTCGGCGCGTATGAGATTCAGGGAGCGGGCGGGTCCACCACCACGCTGTCCAGCGCGTGGAACTGGACTTCGACCGACGTGACCGAGTTCAACGATACCACGCTCACGCCGCATCGCATCCGGATCCTCAAGGAGGGACTTCCCGGGATTCGCGGCAACCTCGCCGTTCACCACGCATTTGCCGGCGGCACCCGTTTCCTGGTGCGCGGCAGCTATTGGGGCGGCTACTTCGACGGGGAGCAGCCCTACTATGAGTCGAACCCCGAAAACACCATCGACTACCCGGCCCGCATGCTCTTTGATGTCGAGGGCGCACACACCCTGATGAACCGCTGGACCCTCACGGTGGGCGCGCAGAACGTGCTGAACACCTACCCGGAGGAGTATCCCGGCGCGGCGGCCGGCGTCGGCAACCGGTACGGTCAGTTCACGCCGTTCGGCTTCAACGGTATGTTCCTCTACAGCAAGGTGGGCTACTCCTGGTAAGCCGGCTCATCCTGACGCGGCTTATCCGGGCCGCGGACGCTACCCGGCCCCGGGTCGGCTTCGTGCCGGTCCGGGGCCGGTGGCTTATCTTGGTGACCCGTCATGAGCGAGCACCCCACCTCCCCTCCCGTCGGCCGTGTCATCGGCACCGACCCGGCTACGCCCCTCGAGTTCTGGGTGGCCGTGAGCGAGGACCGCTTCCTGCAGCTCGACGATGTCGTCGTGGTCGAGCGGTCCCTCCCCGGGCGCTCCGAGCCCATCCGCATCTACGGCATGGTGGCCGACCTGCGCGTCCGGCACGAGGGCGCGCGCTTCGACAGCGATGTTTTCCTGATCGAGGACGGGGTGCTCCCGGCACAGGTGACCGAGGCCGCGAAGGTGCTGGCGACGCGTTTTGAACCGGAGGTGTTCGTCCCCCCGGTGCCGGGCGAGGTCGTTCGGAAAGCGGTCGGCAAGGCCCGCGACGAGGCCCTGTTTTTCGACGGCATGGAACGCCGCATTCCGGCCGGCCTCTCGCGCGACGGCGAGGTCATCCACGCCAACCTGGAGTTCATGGACGGGACGCGGGGCGCGCACGTGAACATCAGCGGCGTATCGGGCGTGGCCACCAAGACCAGCTACGCGGTCTTCCTGCTACACTCTCTCTTCACCTCGGGCGAGCTGGGGGCCGGCGCCCACAACACAAAGGCGCTGATCTTCAACGTCAAGGGCGAGGACCTCCTCTTCCTCGACCGCCCCAACCGCCACCTCGACGGCGAGCAGATGGCGCGCTACACGTCGCTGGGCCTCCCGGCCTCGCCCTTCGCGAGCGTCGAGTTGTGGGCCCCGCCCCGCCGCGGCGACCCCTCCGCCGCCCCCCGCACCGGCAGCCGCGCCGACGGGGTGACCTCGTTCTTCTGGACGCTGGCCGAGTTCTGCCAGGACGAGCTTCTCCCCTTCCTCTTCGCCGACGCGGGGGACGAACGCCAGCAGTACACGATCGTGGTGCACAACGTGACGGCGCGACTCCGGCGCGAGGCCAATCCCCTCGACGATGGCGGCGTTCGGCTCGGCGGAGTCACGTGCCGCACTTTCGAGCAGCTCATCGACGTGATCAGCGACCGTCTGGAGGACGACGCCGACCGGGGCGACTGGGCGGGCCGCTCCATCGGCACCGGCACCATCAACGCCTTTGTGCGCCGCCTCTACGCCTCCCGTCGCGACGCCGAGCACCTCGTCCGCGGCGACGTCCCCAACCCCGGCAAGCACCGCATCGGCATGCAGGCGCAGGTCGCGGTGGTGGATATCGCGAAGCTGTCGCGGCGGGCCCAGCGCTTCGTCGTGGGGGTGGTGCTCTGCAGGACCTTCCGTGACAAGGAGGAGACGGGTGCGCGCGAGCCCCTCCTCTTCGTCGTGCTCGACGAACTCAACAAGTACGCGCCGCGCGAGGGACACAGCCCGATCAAGGAGATCCTCCTGGACATGGCCGAGCGGGGGCGCTCGCTGGGCGTGATCCTGATCGGTGCTCAGCAGACCGCCAGCGAGGTGGAGCGACGGGTGATCGCCAACTCGTCCCTCCGGGTGGCGGGCCGTCTGGACAGCGCCGAAGCGGGCCGGCCCGAGTACGCCTTCCTCCCCACCGCGCACCGCCAGCGCGCCACCATCCTCAAGCCCGGCACCATGATCCTGTCGCAACCGGAACTGCCGGTCCCGCTGGTGCTGGAGTTTCCCTTCCCGGCGTGGGCCACGCGGCCGGATGAGGTGGGGACGGCGCCCGGTGACTCGGAGGACACCGGCGATCCGTTTGAGGGTCTGGTGGAGTGAAGCACCCGGATCAGCACACTCAACGATCCAAAATGTAATGTCAACTTTACAGAATGTACACTACAGTTTACCAGTGCCCGAACAGATTAACTCGGGCGCCACCCCTGCAAGCCTGACCGGCCCCCCTCGCCCCCGCCGCCCCTCGTGAAGATCCTCCACACCGCGGACTGGCACGTCGGCCGAACCCTGCGCGGCCGCAGCCGCGCCGACGAACACAGGGAGGTCCTCGACGAGATCGTGGCCATCGCGGAGAACCGCGCGGTCGATCTCGTCCTCGTCGCCGGCGACCAGTTCGACCGCGCGGTGCCCACCCCTGAATCCGAGCGGATCGTCTATGACGCGCTGCTGCGCCTGGCCCGGACCGGGGCCCAGGTCGTGGTCATCGCCGGCAATCACGACAACCCCCGCCGCCTGACCGCCGTTCGCCCCCTGCTCAAGCTGGCAAACATCAACGCGGCCTCATCGGTCGCACCGCCCGACCAGGGCGGCCTGCTTCACCTCGCCACCCGCTCCGGCGAGACCGCCCGTATCGCGCTCTTCCCCTTCCAATCGAAGCGTGGAATCGTCAAGGCCGAGGCGCTGATGACCGGGGACCCCGACGACCACCAGAAGGAGTACGCCGACCGCTGCCGCAGGATCGCAGACGCGCTCTGCGCCGACTTCACGGCCAACACCGTCAACGTGGTCGTAGCCCACCTGACGGTCGTGGGTGCGGCCACCGGGGGCGGCGAGCGCACCGCCCACGTCTTCGACTACTACGTTCCCGCCGACATGTTTCCCGTGGCCGCACACTACGTCGCCCTCGGGCACATCCACAGACCCCAGAGGATCCCGGGGCGCTGCCCGATCTGGTACGCCGGGTCGCCCTTCGCCCTGGATTTCGAGGAGACCCACGGCGAGCACCGCGTTCTGCTCATTGAGGCGGAGGCCGGCAAACCGGCGCACATCGAGCAGGTTCCACTGAAGTCGGGGCGTGCGCTCACCACCATCCGTGGCGGCAGTCTCCAACTGGAGCAATTGGCGGGCACGACCGGGGACGACTTCCTGCGCGTCATAGTGGAGGAGGCGCCCACACCGGGCCTGGCGGAGCAGGTGCGGGACATGTTCCCCAACGCGGTCGACGTCATCGTGGCCCGGCCGGGCGAAACCGGCCCTGAGCGCAAGGCGATCGACCCGGGCGAGCTGCGGGATCCGCGCAACCAGTTCCAGCGGTACCTGAAAGAGCGCGGCATCGAGAGCGACGAGCTGGTGAGGCTCTTCGGCGAGCTGCTGGAGGACGAGTATGCGTCCCCTTCGGCTTGAGCTGGAGGGCTTCACCTCCTACCGCGAGCCCACGGTCGTGGACTTCGCCGATACCGACCTGCTGGTCTTCACCGGCGCCACCGGATCGGGCAAGTCCAGCCTCATCGACGCGATGATCTTCGCGCTCTATGGATCGGTCCCGCGGTACGACCACGTCAGCCTGATCGCACCCGTCATCAGCCAGGGGAAGGTCCGCGCCCGGGTGCGGCTCGACTTCGAGGCGCGGGGAAGGCGGTACACGGCGGTCAGGGTAGTCCAGCGCACCACGACAGGCGCCACCACCCGCGAGGCCCGCCTCGAGGAACACGTCATCGGCCACCCGGTCAGGACAATCGCGGCCACCGAAACGGATCTCTCGGCGAGCGTTCAGAACGACGTGATCGGCCTCGGCCTCGATCATTTCACCAAGTGCGTCGTGCTTCCCCAGGGCGAATTCGCCGCCTTCCTGCGCGCGAAGCCCGCCGAGCGCAAGCAGTTGCTGGAACGTCTGCTCGGGCTGGGACTCTACGAACGGTTGCGGAAGGCCGCGAACCTGCGGTGGAAGCTCGAGGAAGGCCGGGCCGACAATCTGCAATGGCAGCTGGACTCGGCGCTCGCGCACGCGACCCTGGAAGCCGTCGGCGCCGCCGAGGCCCGGGTCGAGGTGCTGGACCGGCTCCGGCGACGCGTTGACGAGGTCTCAACGCAACTGAACGAACTCGACTCGAAGATCCGGGCCGCCGCCGATCGATGGACAAAGGCGGCATTGCAGTCGGAGCGTCTGGCGGAGGTCCGCGTGCCGGACGGAACGGCCGAGCTGGCGACCCGCCATCGTGAAGCCGAGCAGGATCTCCAGCAATCCACCGAGGCGTGGACGGCCGCCTCCGAGCACTTGCGCGGCGCCCGTTCGGCGCGGGAGGAACTCCCCGAGAAGGCGGCCATCGAGAAGGTCGTTGAGCAGCGCGACCAACTCGCGCACCGGGAAACGCGGATCGCGCAGATCCGGTGCGACCTCGAGGTGACGACGGCGACCGTGGCGGAGGCCATCCGGGTGGAGAAGGCCCTTCGGGACGAGTTCGCGCGGGCCAGGCAGCGTCTGAAGGAGCTGCCCGAAAGGTCGGAACTGGAGAACATTGCCCAGAGGCACGAGCAACTCCGGCAGCTTGAGGGCGACTTGGAGCGCACGCGCCTCGAACTGGCCCAGGCCGAGCAGGCATACGACACGGCCGCGCAGGGAAAGACCGAAGCGGACCGGATTCTGGAAGCCGCCACGGATGCTCTGGAAGCGCTCCGCACCGCCCACAGCGCCGCCGACATGGCCCACCATCTTCAGAAGGGCGAACCCTGCCCCGTCTGTCTCCAGGCCGTCGCCCGGCTACCCGACCATGACGCTCCCGCCGACCTGGACGCGGCCCGCAGGCGATGCCACGCGGCACAGGAGTCCTGCAGCGGGGCCATCGCCGAACGGGACCGTTGCGTCTCGGCGCGCACCGCCCGCGCCACCGCGCTGGAACTGCAGAAGCAATCCACACAGTCGCTTCGGCAGTCCCTGGCGGATGCTCCGGCCCAACCGGCGATCACCACCATGATGGCCGAGATCGCCCGGACGGATGCACAGATCCGCCTGCTCGAAAACCGCCTGAACGACGCGGCCGGCGAGCGCACCGCCCGGGAACGCGATGCGCACCACGCCACCGCGGCGCTGGAAGAGCAGGAGAAGTCCGTCGCGACCCTCCGCGACCACCTGGCTACGGCCCCTTCTCCAGAGGAGACGGCCGCACTGCTGGACAAGATCCGCGCGGCCGACGAGTCGGTGCTTCAGGCCCGAACCGGGGAGGCGTCCTCCCGGCGGGCGCACGACACCGCCGCGGAGGCGCACCAGCGCTGGAAGTCGCGGCTCGGCGGCGCCTGGAGCGAATACCACGCCGCACGCGATTCAGTCGCCGAAATGAGTCCGCCGCCCTTCGCGGACGGAGACCTGGCCGGCTCCTGGGACGCCCTGTTCCAATGGGCCCGCCGCACCCGCGCGGCCACGAAAGCCGTCGTTTCCCAGGCCGACGCCGATCGCACCGCCGCATCCCGCGAGAAGGACCGCCTCGATGCGCAGATCCGGCAACGTTGCGCAACCGACGGCATCACGCTCGACCCGGACGAAGCCCCCGCGCAGAAGGTCTCGGAAGGCCTGGGTGCCGCCCGCAAGGAACTCGACCATCTCCGTGCCACCTCCGAGAAGAGACGGCGCGTCGAGGCGGAAGCCCGCGAGACCCGTGTGCGAACCCTCATCGCCAGAGACCTGGGCAGCCATCTCGGCGCAAAGAAGTTCGGCGCCTGGATGCAGAACCAGATCCTCACCTGGCTCGTCGAAGGCGCCACTGCGCGGCTGCACGAGCTGTCCAGCGGCCAGTACTCGCTCGATCTTTCCGACCGCAACGAATTCCTGGTCATCGACCACCGCAACGCCGACGAACCCCGCCTGGCCAAGACCCTCTCCGGCGGCGAGACGTTCCTCGCCTCGCTGGCCCTCGCGCTGTCGCTGGCCGAGCAGGTTGCCAATCTCGCCGCCCACGGTAGCGCGAAGCTGGAAGCCCTCTTCCTCGACGAAGGCTTCGGAACCCTCGATTCGGAGACGCTCGACGTCGTGGCGGCCACCATCGAACAGCTGGGCACCGAGCGCATGGTGGGGCTCGTGACCCACGTTCCCGAACTGGCCGGCCGCATTCCGGTCCAGTACCGGGTCACGAAGGTGGGTAACTCGTCTTCGGTCGAACGCGTGGAGACGTGAAGTGAGCGAGGGCGGGAAACGCGTCGATTCCCTGTCGATCGAGGGGTGGTCCCCCGAATTCGGCTCCCCCGTCGAAACGGACAGGGACGAGGTCCCCGCCGCGCAGGTCGACGCCGGGGCGGAGCTTCCCCCGGCGGAATGGCGTCCCCTGGGCGCGGCCGGCGCAATGAAACCGGCCAGGGTGTACTTCGTCGACGGGGTACGCCGGATCGAGGCGCGCGTGTGGATGAGCCATGGAGGCGAGCCGAGTCTTGGGATCTGCGCGTCCTACGGGGCGGGCGTGGTCCGTTGCGGCCGCAGGGCGGAGATCGTGGCGGCCCGCGTGCGGCGCGCCTTCTTCGGCAGGGCCGGCGTGCCCGACCTCGTGACCCGGGCGGGCACGTTCACCGCATGCCCGGTCGCGGACGACGACATCCGGCAGCTGGTGAACGGGCTGCAGGAACGCATGGGACAACTCGAGATCGAGGTGGCGGAGACCGCGCTGCCCTCCGCGTCGCGATCGTCCCGCGACGGTGCGCTGATGGTGGTGGACGGTCCACTACGCGGCCGCCAGCGCATCGCCGGCGCGACCGGCTACGTCAAGAGCCATCGAGTCCAGTACCTGTCCGGCGAGCCGCGCGCGACCGTCGCCCGCCTCGCTCCGGGGCAGCGCACTCCCGTCTTTCTCATCCAGACCACCTGGACCCGCTACTCGTGGTACCTGCGCCTCACCCGGGCCGAGGGTCATCCCTGGGCCGGCATCGTGCGGTGCGAAGCGTGGCACGACACGGGGCTGGGGGAGGTGAAGAGATTGGCGGATGCCACGGCCGCCGTCCTCCCGCGATTCGCCTCGGAACCCCACAAGGACGACCGCGCCCCCCAGAACCTCTACCCGATTGGGGGCCTGGAACGCGAGCTGAGGCGCCGGCTTGGCGACACCGGGATGGTCTACCGCGCTCTCCGGCGCGCGGCGGGCGACTACCGACCGCGGCACGGATCCCCTACTGGCCCCGGTACCGCCGCAGTCCCACCTTGAACCGGGAGACCCCACGCGGCCCGAGACCCCTCACGGTGGCCTCGCAAGACCGCGCCGGACTCTTGCCCGACCCAACGCAGCCGGAGGTGTCCGATGTCGTCAAGCTCCCCTCTCACCGCGCCGGACTCTGGTCCCGCCACGCGTAGCCGGTGGGCCTGGATGACCTGCCAACCCCCGTTCACCGCGCGATCCGCCCTGCTCTTCACCGTGACGTCGGCAATCCTCGCCGCCACCCCGCCGGAAGCTGCCGCCCAGCGCAAGTTCGCCACCATCGATTCCCTGCGGCACATCCAGTCGGTCGAGCCGCGCACGGGACCCCCCGGCACCGTCGTCAAGGTGTACACCGAAAACCTTCCCCTGCAGGCCAGGATCCACGTGGGTGTGGGCGCCATGCGTGCCGGCTTCGAAGCTCTGGCCGAGGGCACCCAGGACATCTGGGGCGAAGTATCGGCGACCGTACGAATCCCCGCCTACGCGACCTGGGAGCGTCCGGTCGTCTTCATCGTCTTCAACGGCAACTTCAGCCCGATCGGGATTTCCGACCCCTTCCACGTCACGAATGAGGAGGGCCTGGTGCGGCGCGCCGGACGCATTACCGACGAAGGCCTCGGCTGCGTCACGCTGCGCGACGGCGATCAGTACATGTACGCGCTCGCAGGAGACCTGGGTGACCTGAAGCCCGGCGACGAGGTGGTGGTGGAGGGGACCGTTACGGTGGACGGGCCCTGCGATGGAGCCGACCAGATCGCGGTGGTGAACCTGAAGCGCTAGTACCCCGCGGGCTCCAGCCGCACGATCGGCGTCTTGTCGCCGCCCCGGGCCGAGAGCGCCACGTAGATGTAGCCGTCGGGCCCCTGCCGCACGTCCCGCACCCGGCCCATCCCGCGCAGGATGGTTTCGCTCGCCACGACCTCACCGTCCTCGATGACCAGGCGGTCGACCTGCCGACCCGAGAGCCCTCCCGCAAAGAGGTTGCCCCGCCACTCGGGGAACTTGTCGCCGGTGTAGAAGGCCAGTCCGGACACGCCGATGGAGGGCACCCAGATGTGGACCGGCTGCTCCATCCCCTCGGCGTGGGTCGAAGGGTGGATCGCGGTGCCGGAACGGTAGTTGACCCCGTAGCCGATCACCGGCCAGCCGTAGTTGGCGCCGGCCGTCGAGACGTTGACCTCGTCCCCTCCCTGTGGACCGTGCTCGGTGAGCCACACCGCTCCCGTCCCGGGGTGGATCGCCAGGCCCTGCGGGTTGCGGTGGCCGTAGCTCCAGATCTCAGGGCGCGCGCCCTCCCGGCCCGCGAACGGGTTGTCGCCGGGTACGCTGCCGTCATCGTTCAGCCGCACGATCACGCCGTGATGGTTGGAGAGGTCCTGGGCCGGATGCGCGGCGAGATCGCCGGTCGGGCTTGCCATGCGATCGCCCACCGAGAGGTAGAGGTAGCCGTCGGCGTCGAATGCCAGTCTGCACCCGTAGTGCCCCCCGCCCCGGGACACGGCCTCGAAGATCTCGTCCACGAGTGTAAAACGATCGTTCTCGAAGGTGCCCCGGATGACCGCCGTCGTGCCTCCCCGGCCAAGATCCTCCCTGGGCTTCGAGTAGCTGATGTATATCATTCGATTCGACGCGAAGCCGGGGTGCGGGACGACGTCCATCAGCCCGCCCTGGCCGCGGGCCACGACTTCGGGTATGCCCGGAACGGGGTCCGGCAGGAGCCTGCCGTCGCGCACGATCCGCAGCCTGCCGGCGCGTTCGGTCACCAGGATATCGCCTCCCGGAAGGAACGCAATCGACCAGGGAACCTCGAATCCCTCCGCCACGGGGACCACTCGGAAGTCGTGGAAGGCCGTGCGATGAAGGTCGGATTGGGCCGAAACGGGGGACCAGATGGAGGCCAGAAGTCCACCGGAGAGGAAAAGCGACGCTGCACGGGTCATGAATCTTGCCTTTGGGAGCTGACTGGATTTGGTGCGACTGAACGGAATGGATACCGCCATTTCGACCGTGAGGCCAGCCCCGGTGTCGGTCCTCCGCTTCCTCCAACGGCGAACCACAAGACTCGTAAAGTACTATACAGCAACATCTTACCTACTCACATCCACACTTGATCCCTTCCGCTGGACGGCCCGGAGCGGCCACGGTCGGGACGCCCCGATCCGCACCGGCGGCTTGATTCCTCCAGTCTACCGCAGGTGGGCCGCCGCGTCCCGGCACGGGTTTTCGGCCGCCGCCTGCGGGTCCGCGTTTGCGTTTTGCGAGACCGCAACGTATTGTGTGAGCGTCGGCAATGCCGTCCGAAGGAGTCGGCGGTCGACAGCGTGGACACATTCACCTCTTGAAAGGAGATGTCCAATGTCCAATCGCTACTGCATCAGCGGTGTGATTGCGGCTCTGGTGCTCGCGTTCAGCGTAGCCGGAGCCACGAACCTCGCCGCACAGACAGGCACCGTGACCGGTGTGGTCACGGATGCCACCACAGGTCAGCCCCTCAACGACGCCGCCGTCAATCTGGTGGACACCGAGGTGACGGGGCTGACCGCCACCAACGGGCGCTACCTGTTCAACAGCGTCCCCGTTGGTGTGTACACCGTCAGGGTCGTGATCCTCGGGTACGCGACCCAAGAGAAGGAGGTCACGGTCACGCCGGGGGCCAGCCAGGAGGTCGACTTCCAGCTCGAAATCTCCGCCATCAACCTAGACGAAATCGTCGCGACGGGTGTGGCGGGAGCGGTGGAGCGCCGGAAGGTCGGCGTGTCACTTCCGTCGGTCAAGGTGGAAGAGCTCACCGAGACCATGCCGGTCGACAACTTCAGCCAGATCCTCGAGGGTCGTATTCCCGGTGTCCGCTCGATCGGAACCAACGGGTCGATCGGCGGGGGGCGCCAGCTTCGCATTCGCGGCGTCGACACGTTCGGATACACGAGCGTGCGTCCGGTGGTGTACATCGACGGCGTCCGGGTCGACACGAACAAGTACGACTGGGGCTGGATGGCCGGTGTTTCCTGCTGCTTCTTCTCCGGCGGGGCCGGCGAAGACCGGCTCGGCGACCTCAATCCCGAGGAAATCGACCGGATCGAGGTCCTGAAGGGCCCAGCGGCAGCGACGCTCTTCGGTTCCGAGGCCGCGGCCGGTGTTATCCAGGTGTTCACGAAGCGCGGCCGGAGCAACACGCCGTCCTCCTTCACCCTGAACACCAGCGTGGGCATGAACCGCCTCCGGGCGAACCTTCCCACGAAGTTGCGGCCCAATTTCCGCGGACCGGATGGCTACATCCCGTGGGACCCGAATGAGACGCTCATCGAGAACGGTCTCGTCAACACCTACGACCTGTCGGCGTCGGGCGGCGGGGAAGACGTCACGTACTTCGTCTCCGCCGGGCTGAGCTACGAGGAAGGCTCGATCAAGCCCAACGACGCCACCCGCGGCAACATCCGCGTGAACCTCAACTGGACCGCGTCCGAGAATCTCTCCCTCGGCCTGACCTCCGGGTATGTCCGGAACAAGATCTGGGCGCTGCAGACCGGAAACAACTGGTTGGGGATCTACACCAACGCCATGCTTAGCAACCCGTTCAACGCCACCGAGGAGGAACCCTACGGCGGCGGGCTGGACGTGAACGTGGCGAACTCGCAGGCGATCAAGACGTTCTCCGACGCCGACCGCTGGACCGGCAGCGTGACGCTGAACTACACGCCGATGCCGAATTTCACCCATCGGTTCACCTTCGGGCTCGACGCGGTGAACGACCAGAAGACCCGGCACCTGCCCTGGGGTCGCTACTACACCTACCTCGGAGAGCGGGGAGAGAAGAACATCGGGTACCGGTCGGCCCGGAAATTCACGAGTGATTTCCTGTCGTCCTACGACTATGACAACCTGTTCGGCATGGACTTCCTGACCGGGTCGCTCTCGTTCGGTGGCCAGGGCTACTGGGACGTCGGGTCGAATTCGATGGCGACCGGCAAGGGTTACGCCGCCGACGGTGTAACCACGGTCAGGGGCGCGGCGGAGACCATCGGGGACGAGACCTTCACGGAGGAGATCAACCTCGGGTTCTTCCTGCAGAACCGTTTCGACCTCACTGACGACCTCTTCCTCACGACCGCGGTTCGCGCGGACGGCAACTCCGCATTCGGTGACAACTACGGCTTCCAGGTCTACCCGAAGGTGGACGTCGCCTACAACATTCCGCAGTCGGTCCTTCCCGAGATGGTCTCCAGCCTCAAGTACCGTGCGGCCGTGGGCATGGCGGGCAAGGCCCCCGGTGCGTTTGCCAAGTTCCAGACTTTCTTCCCCATCACGGTGCTGGACGACAAGCCCGGTGTGGCGCCCGCGGGTGCCGGCAACCAGGACATCGAGCCCGAGAACAAGCGGGAAGTGGAAACCGGTCTCGACATCGGACTGTTCAGCAACAGGGTCGGGATGGAGCTGACCTACTACGACGCGCGGACGATCAACGCTCTGTTCTACCTGCCCAAGGCAGCCAGCACGGGTACCTATGGACGGACGGAGAATTGCTGCGTATGGCTGAACCGGGGCTTCGAGGCGGCGGTGACCGGATCGGTCATCGAGTCGCCCTCGTTCCGCTGGAACATGAACCTCACCTACGAGTGGAACTACAATCGCCTCCACGATCTCGGCGACGCCGCAGTGGACGACTCGGTTCCGATGTACACAAGGGACGACGTAACCGGGTTCTGGGAGTTCAGCCACTGGAGGTACACCAAGCAGTTGAGCGGGTGGTTCGTGGGTGAGTCCATCGGCAACCTGTGGGGTCGGTATGTCACGAGCTGGGATCCGGAAGCCAGCGTACACAACCTCACCGATCACTACTTCAACCTCGGCCTGAGATTCCCCACGCACATGGGGTCGATCAACAACACCTTCCAGATCATGAACGATCTGACGGTCAGGTTCCAGTTGCGGGGCGAGACCGGTGCGCACATGCAGAACGCGGACCGCGCCTACGGGATCCGCCAGTACGGCTACGACGAGTTGCTCGGGGAAGCCACCCAGACGGAGAACGGAGCTTTTGAGTTGACCGCGGCGGGTGACTCCATCCTCGACTTCCACCGCAAGGTGTGGGCGCTCGATTCGCGCGCGCACATCCGCCTGCAGGAGGTTTCGCTGGCGTACACCGTGCCGGAGACCATCAGCGGTCGGCTCGGACTGCAGAGGACGACCGTCATGCTGTCGGGGTACAACCTGCACTGGTGGGACGGCTGCAACTGCCAGGATCCGAATGCGTCCTATCACGCCAGTGACTTCGACGGCTTCCCGTTCCTGAGTCCCTCGCAGCCGAGAAAAGTCCAGCTATCCGTCAGAACGCGGTTCTAGCCGACAGGCGGAATTGCCTTGACTGCTAAAGAACAGGAGAGAGAAATGAATTGGAAGAAGAAAGGAAGGGTTCTGGGTGTCGCACTGTTGTCAGTGTCGCTCGGTGCCTGCGACATCCTTACGGTGAATGACCCGGGACGCTACACCGGCCCCGACCTTGACGACGCGCTACAGGCGGTCGCCGACGGGGTGGAGGGTCGTTCGCAGCTGTACGTTCAGTACTTCGCGGCCTACACGGCGCTGCTGGGAGACGAATACCAGCACACTGGGACATGGTCGGGCTTCGACGCCCTCGACCATGGCAACTTCCTCAAGGAATGGTATGGCTTTTTCGCGGACTATCACACGAGCAACCGAGTGTTCTCCGAGCAGTCCTGGGAGAGGTTTGAAAGGGTGCTCGGAGCAGCGGAAGCCGCAAGCAGCACGGTAGGCGCCCAGGTCAAGCTGGCCAGAGCCACATACACTCTGTTGTCGGTCTGGCACAATTGCGAAGCGGTGGCTGAGCCCGCCCCGTCGCCGAGTCTGTCCGATACCGAGATCCGGAAGATTGCCGCCCAGCGGTTCTCCGACGCGATCGACGTGGCACAGGCCGCCGGTGCGTCGTTCCATGGGAACGCGGCCCGGGCAGGCAAGGCCATTGCGCTCTACCTGACGGGTGACTATGCGGGCGCGGTGGCGGAAGCTGCGCAGGTCCCTGATGGTTACGTCTACGGTCAGATCTTCAACCAGGTCTACCGGAACTACGTCGTCGTAGTGACGACGAAGGGCCACAACGAGGCTGCGGGGCTGATGTACTGGCTATGGCCGCGGATCGACAAGACCGAAGACACCCACACCTACATCAGGGACTGGGCGACGAACGAGCATGACATGCGCATGCCGGCATGGTTCGACGGCGAGATCGCGACGGACAACATCACGCCGCACTACAGCCAGTACAAATACGACACCGACATGACCCTGATCCCCATGTATCATTCGGACCACATGAAGCTGATCGAGGCCGAGGCCATGGTCATGAACGGGGACTACGCGGGAGCGACGGCGGTGCTGAACGGTCTGCGGGCCGCGGTTGGCCTGGCTGCGCTGGAAGTGCCGGACAACGAAGAGATGATGATGGAAGCACTCCTGAACGAGCGCTTCGCGGAACTCTTCATGGAAGGATACCGCGCAACCGACCTTCATCGCTTCGGTCTGGTGCGGGAACGCTTCGATTCCTTCAACGATCCCGAGCGGCCCGGTGAGGGACGGCCGACCAAGTTTGCCGGCAGCAACCGCGAGACTCGGTACAATGACATGATCGAAGACGACGATGCATTGCGCTGCTGGCCGCAGTCGTGAGGTTTCGTATCGAGTGAACTCGGTGATCGGGTGAGTCCAGCTCACTTGTTGCCGAAAGACTCAGACGGAGCGGGGTCGGGCCGGATGTACTCGGCCCGGCCCCGCGCCGGTTTGGGGGAATGAACAGATGACGTCAGCGAATCTGCGAGGCACGGGTTGTCGGCTGGCAGGACCCCCGGCAGCCCGCGGAGAGCATCCCCGCGGTGTTCGGCCGACGATGCGTCCGGGCTGGATCGTTCCCCTTGCGATCCTGACCGCTGCCGGATTGCCGGCTCGCCCCACGTTGACCGCTCAGGAGCCCGGGATACACGTCGGAGCCATTGCCGGGCAGGTGTTTGACCAGGACACTCGGAAATGGATTGCAGGCGTCGAGATCACGGTCGACGAGATGGAACCGGTCATCACCGATGTGGAGGGCCACTTCAGAATCGACGGCATTCCGGTCGGGTGGCATCGCATTATTACCCGGAGGATCGGGTACGAAACACGTGTCGATACCATCGCGATCCCGACGAATTCCGTCCTGGCGTTGCGCGTGGCTCTTGCCCGGGAGCCCGTGGCCCTGGAACCGCTGACGATCACCGTGCGCTCCGCGACGCTGGAGCGCAACGGCTTCTACGCTCGTTCCCAGCAGGGTTACAGTGGAGTCTACCTTGACCGGGCCCGGATCGAGGCCATGCGCGCAACGACGGTCACCCAGCTGTTCCGGAACATGACCGGGATTCGGGTGATCTATGACGGCTTGTACGGAGCGCGCCTGATGATCAACCAGGTAGTCAGTCTGAGTGATCCGAACCACGAAGTCGGCGGCTGCGAGCCGTCATACTGGATTGACGGCGTCCGTTCGACCATGACTACTCCCGACATGATGCGGCTTGACGAGCTCGAAGGCGTTGAAGTCTACCGGCGGGCCGGCGCCCCGGGGAAATTCATCCACTCGTGTGGAACCATTCTTTTCTGGACGCGAGTGCCGGTCAGATAGGGTGCGATTCGTCAGAGCGACTTCAGGAAGACCGCCAACCGTTGCTTCCGCGCCGGTGAGAGACGGTTGAAGGCATCGCGCGCGGCGCTCGCCTCGCCGCCGTGCATCTCCATCACCATCGTGAAGTCCAGGGCCTGTCCGTGATGCAGAAACGCATCGCGAAACCTGAGGCCGACCAGTGGCGTCGTGCGCCACTCACCGGGTACGCTGCCGGGGGAGCAGATGTCCGCTAGCTCGCGCCCCATGTCGTGGAGCAGAAGGTCCGAATAGATGCGGAAACGCTTGCGGTCGAGGGCCGGGTCGTCGTTGGACGCGGTCGTCATGGTGGGCGTATGGCATTTCGCGCAGCCTATATCGCGAAAAATCTCTTCGCCAACAGGGTCGGAGGGGGTCGTGGGTTCGGTGGGCGCCAGAAAGCGAATGTAGTCCGCCAACAGCCCGATCTCGACATCACCCACTTCGGGGTCGGGAGCCGGATCCATCCCGGGCGGAAGCGGTTCGCCGTTGAGCAGCATCTCGTCCGGGTGTTCCGGCGTGGTGAGGCCCATCTCCACGCGGATCGCCTCCTCGATGAACGAATCGAGCGTGGCATGCGTCGCCCGCAGCCCGAACCGCGCCAACCGGCCATCGGGGTCGAGCCCCGGACGGCCGGAGATACCGTCGCCATCGTCGTCTTCGGGGTCGGACCGGGATAGTATCGCCTCCGCCGACAGCGCTTCCACCAAACCGAGGCCGAAGAGCGACGGCGGGAACATCAAGGTGACTCCGCTGGCTTCGCGCGGGGTCCGTTCGGGGCGCAGACCCGCTTCCCTCATGGCCGGGACGATCACGGACTGTAGCAGAGCGCCACCCAAACGTGTGAGGGGATCGCAGCCCGTGTCCGGATCGTAGTGGCTGATCTTGGTCACGGGCTCCGCGCCGTGTCCGCCGCTCTCGGGGAGGTCGTGACAGGACACGCACCTGGCCTGATTGAAGATCGGCCCGAGGCCCTCTTCGGGGGTAAACGCGCGGCCGAAGAGGGCGCGGCCCTCGCGGAACCGGAGGAGCTGGTCTTCGGTCAGACCGGGCAAGGGGGTGCCCGGCTCACCGTCAATCAGCGGGGTCTCGATCGACGCGCACCCGCTCACCGCCAGCAGGAGGACGGCGCGCAGTCGCGCGGCGACGAGACTCAACGGAGTCAGGGTCCGCCGCGAACGGTGGGGTCTTCGCCCTGCAGATCGTGGTACTGGTACACGAAACGCAAGCGGTCCCGCTTTCCGTCTTCCGTCCTTGGGCTGAGAAGCCGTTGGACGTCATACCACTCCTTGCCGTCGATGTCGACCGTCATTCCGACGAGTGCCTGGACCTCTTCCACGGGATAGGTTTCGACGAGGATCTGGTACCGGTCAGTGAACTCGAAGGTGTTGGAGTACGGGGACGAAACGACGAACGTATCTGCCGATATGATACTCTCGATAACCGGACATTCCGGGTCCCCCGCGCACACGGGCTCCTGATACCGCACGAAGTTCTGTGAAACGATAACGGTGAGCTGGTTCACATCTTCGCTCGTGATCTCAACAACGGCTTCGTCCGGCGGCCCTCCCGGGCGAAGCCAGTCGCACCCGGCTGTCAGAACCAGGCCGATGGCCACCACGACTTGAAGTGAATGGATCCTTTTCGCCATGGAAATCAGACGCTCCTGCCGGCGGTCAATCAATGCTGCTACCGATGGGTTGGCGGTCCCTCGAAAACCCCCCGGCGCTGGCCAGGGACCGCAACAGTACGCTAGGGCGGTTCACTTCGTTCCGCAAGCTCCGTTTCGCCCCTTCATGAGCGTGCAGTCCGTGGGCAAAGTCGCCCCGGGAATCGAGCGGTGACTTGGCGGCGTGAGCCGGGAACGCGCTTGACGATGCGCCGTGGGCGACCGAATAAATGATACCTGCCAGCTTGGGATTGCCCGGTTCCGGTCCCTGACGAACTACTTTTCCGCAGCGGAGGTTGCCATGTCATCCAACAGACGCCTGGTGCCGCGATTCTGTCTGTCCCTTCTCCCGACGATCCTGATCGCGGGGAGCGCGCACGCTCAGGAGCTCGACGTGACGCGCTATCATCGCGCCGAGCGTCTGCTCGCGTGGAACCTCAATCCCCTTGTCGGCGGGGGCGCAGTGTCGCCCCGGTGGATGTCGGGCGGGCACCGCTTCTGGTACCGCAACCAGACCGGCGACGGGGCGGAGTTCGTGCTGGCCGACCCGGAGCGGAGGTCGCGCACCCTCCTGTTCGACCACGAGAGGCTGGCCGCCGCCATGTCGCTGGCCGCCGATACCGCATTCGAGGGCCGGAAGCTGCCGTTTCAGACCTTCGAGTTCGCCGAAGGCGAGTCCGCGATCGTCTTCAACGCGAACGAGCGCGGTTTCACCTGCGACATCCGCGCCTATGAATGCGAGGTCGGCGACACGCTGCCCAATCGGACGCCCTTCGTGCGTTCTCCGGATGGCCGCCTCGAGGCTTTCGTGCACGAACACGATCTCTGGGTACGATCGGTGGAGGCTGGGGATTCGACCCGGCTGACCACGGACGGCGAGGAATACTGGTCCTACGGAATCACCGCGCCGCGCCCCTCCCAGATCATTGCGTCGCTGCCTGCCCGTCCCGTCCTCCAATGGTCTCCCGACTCGAGGCGGATCGCGGTCCAGAGGATGGACGAGCGCCACGTGGAGCGGATGCCGATCATCTCCCACACCTCGATACGCCCGAAGCTCTACACCTACCCGTACGGGCTTCCGGGGGACTCGATTGTCGCGACCTTCGACATCCACGTGATCGATGTGGAGACCGGCGGGAACGTGAAGCTGCAAACCGACCCGCAACCGTACATGACCTTCACGGTTACGGGGATGCGCGACTCGACGTGGGTGACGGTGAAGTGGAAGGAGGGGGGCGAACGTCTCTACTACGTGCGTGGATCGCGGGGGGGGAAGAGCGTCAAGCTGTACGAGGCCGACCTGGCGACCGGCGCGGCCCGCGAGATCATCGAGGAGACGCGGGCCACACACGTCGAACTCAACCTCGACCTGATAGGCGGCTACCCGAACTGGGACGTGATCAACGGGGGTGAAGACGTGATCTGGTTCTCGGAGAGGGACGGGTGGGGGCACCTCTACCGTTTCGACGGCGACGGGCGGTTGAAGGGGCGGATCACACAGGGGGCGTGGACGGTGGGCGACATGCTGCACATCGACGAGGAGTCGGGACGGATCGTCTTTACCGCGCGGGGGATGGAGGAGGGGAGAATTCCGACGATGGCCGACCTGTACGCCGTCAACCTCGACGGCACGGGGCTCGAGCGCCTTGGCGGGGAGGACGCGGACCACACGGTGCGCGCCAGCCCGGACGGCCGCTACTTCGTCGATGCGTACTCACGCCCCGACACCCCGCCGCTGAGCGTGGTGCGTGATCGCAACGGCAGGGTGGTGCTGGAACTGGAGCGCGCCGATGTCTCGCGGATGGAGGAGGTGGGATGGTCCCCGCCCGAGATCTTCGAGTACAAGGCCCGCGACGGCGTGACGACCATGTACGGGCTGCTCCACAAGCCGTCGGATTTCGATCCGGAGAAGGTCTACCCGATCGTCGAGTACATCTATCCGGGTCCGTTCATCGGGAGCGTGGGGCGGTGGAACTTTGGTGGGGGGGTTATCGGTTCGGCGCTGCGCGGTGACCAGGACGCGCTGGCCGAACTGGGGTTCATCGTGGTGCAGATGGACCATCTGGGCACGCCCTTCCGCTCCAAGGCCATCCAGGACAACTACTGGGGGAACATGGGCGACAACGGGATCCCCGACCACGTGGCCGCGGTCAAGCAACTTGGCGCCCGCCATCCGTGGATCGACCTGGACCGGGTGGGGATCTACGGTCACTCCGGCGGCGGCTTCGCCTCGACCGACGCGATCCTGCGCTACCCGGACTTCTACAAGGTGGCGGTGTCCACGGCGGGGAACCACGACAACCGCAGCTACCACGCGGCCTACGCTGAGAAGTACCAGGGTCTGCTGGTACGGGACACGGTCAAGGGCACGGACAACTACGCGAACCAGGTGAACGCGTCGCTCGCGGAGAATCTGAAGGGGAAGCTGTTCCTGATGACGGGCGACATGGACGACAACGTGCACCCGTCGATGACGTATCGGGTCGCGAATGCGCTGATCGCGGCCAACAAGAACTTCGACTTTCTCATCCTGCCGGACCGGGCGCACGGCCTTAATGAGCCGTATGTGATCCGGCGGCGCTGGGACTACTTCGTGGAGCATCTGCTGGGGCTGGAGCCGCCGGCGGATTACGTGATCCAGCCGCCGCCGGGTTGAGGGGGGAGACGGGAGACGTTCGATGAATCTCGAGTTTTTTCCGCGGGTTGCCACCAGCGCCCGCGCCGCCACCCTGCTTGCCATCCTCGGGGTGACCGGGGTGTGGGCGGACCACTCCACCGCCCAGGCCCGTGTAACCGAACAAACCCGCGTGATCGACACCTACCCGTTCTCGGAGCCCGATCCCATCCCGATCTTGGCCAGCGACGCGCGTCTGTACCCGTACCACGCCTTTCGCGGCTACTCCGCAACCTCCGAGCCGCGCGAGTGGAAAGTCGTGAAGCTGGAGAACGACCTGATCGAGGTCTTCGTGCTCCCGGAGGCGGGCGGGAAGGTGTGGGGGGCGGTGGTGAAGGAGACGGGGCACGAATTCATCTACCGCAACGAGGTCATGAAATTCCGCGACATCGCGCTGCGGGGGCCGTGGACCTCGGGCGGCATCGAGTTCAACTTCGGGGTGATCGGTCACACGCCCGCAACCGCGACCCCCGTCGACTACCTGGTGCGCGAGAACGCGGACGGCAGCGTCAGCTGCATCGTCGGGGCGATGGACCTGCCGTCGCGCACCCACTGGCGGGTCGAGATCCGGCTGCCGCCAGACCGGGGCTATTTCGAGACCCGCGCGCTTTGGTACAACCCCACACCGCTTGAACAGCCCTACTACAACTGGATGACCGCGGCGGCCTTCGCGCAGGACGACCTGGAACTCTACGTGCCCGGAGGGTCCTACCTGGAGCATTCGGGGCGCGAGCGGACGTGGCCGGAGGACGAATCGGGGCGCTTCCTTCCGCTCTATCGGAACAACCGGTTCGGGGGACACAAGTCATACCACGTGGTGGGCGAGCTGAACGACTTCTTCGGCGGCTACTACCACGACGACGGGTACGGCTGGGGCCACTGGGCCCGCTACGAGGACATGCCGGGCCAGAAGATGTGGCTGTGGGCGCTCTCGCGTCAGGGAGGGGTGTGGGAGGACCTGCTGACCGACACCGACGGGCAGTATGTGGAGTTCCAGGCGGGGCGGCTCTTTGTGCAGTATTCGCTTGGGGAGCATGTGAATCCGGTGACGCAAGCCGCGTTCGATCCGCTGTCGGCGAGCGAGTGGACGGAGACGTGGTTTCCGCTGGAGGGGACGGGGGGGCTGAGTGACGCGTCGCGCGAGGGGGCAATGCATGTGGAGTTGGGGGATGGTGTGGTGCGGGTGGCCGTGAACGCCTTCGGGGACGTGACGGACACGTTGCGGGTCTGGGCGGGGGAACAGCTGATCACCGACATGGAGGTCGACCTGGTGGCGCTTGAGCCCTTCGAGGTGACGATCTCGGACGTGGCGTCCGATCCGCCGGTGCGGGTGCAGGTGCCGGGGCTGGACCTCGACTACACCACTGGGTCGCGGGACCGTGCGCTGTCTCGCCCGTTCGAGACGGATCCGGGCGCGTGGGCGAGCATTCCGGAGGCGGACCGGCTGGTCTACCAGGCGCGCGAGCTGGCGAAGGGGCGGCGCTATGGCGAGGCGCGGGCGCTCTTCGAAGAGGCGGTCGCGACGGAGCCGTGGAATCGGGGGGCGCTGCTGGGACTGGCCGACCTGGCGCTGAGGTCGGCCCGGTACGAGGAAGGGCTGGAGCACGCGCGGCGGGCGCTGCAGCTGGACACGTATGACGCGGCGGCGAACTTCGTGGCGGGGAATCTGTATCTGGCGCTGGGGCGCGACATGGACGCGCGCGATGCCTTCGGCTGGTCGGCCCGGGCGGTGGCGTTCCGAGCTGCGTCGTATGTTCGGCTGGGTGAGGTGATGGTGGGGGCGGGGAGGTGGGGCGAGGTGAAGCGGTACGCCGAGCTCGCGCTGGACTTTGATCGCAAGAGCGTGTCGGCGTGGCAATTGCTGGCGGTCGTCGCGCGACTGTCCGGCGACCGGGAGGGGGCCGAGCGGGCGCTTGTGACGCTGCTCGACATCGACCCGCTGCACCACTTCGTGCTGGCGGAGCGTCACCTGGCGGAGCCGGAAGGCGCGAGCGCGGAGGAGCTGCTCGGCGCGCTGCAAAGCGAGTACCCCGGGCAGACGCTTCTGGAGATGGCGGTGTGGTACGCCGGGCTCGGCCTTCGCGATGATGCGCTGTCCGTCCTGCAGCCGGCTGGCGCCGGATCGGTCGAGCCCTCGTCCGAGTCGCGCAGCCCCCGCGCCGGAAGCGACGACCTGCGGCGCGGCCTCGACGGTCCCGTGCTGCATGCGTGGCGAGCCTTCCTGGGCGCGGATCCCACCGGCCTCGACGACCCGGGCGACCTCGCCTTCGCCCTCCCCTTCCGTCCCGAGACCCTGCCCGTGCTCCGATGGACCGCCGCCGAGAGCGACCACTGGGGATGGCGCTACCTGCTCGGCCTCAACCTGTGGGCGCTCGATCGGAAGGACGAAGCCCGCGAGATCCTGGACGAGTTGAGGGACCGTCCCGACTACGGCCCCGCATACGCGGCACGGGCTCATCTGGGGCGTGAGGTGGGCCGCGATCCGGGCCGCGATCTCGTGCGGGCGGTGGAGCTCGACCCGGACAGCCGCATCCTGCGCGTTGAGGAGATCCGGTACCTCCAGGAAGAGGAACGGTGGCCCGGCGCCCTGCAGGCTTCAGCGCGGGCACGCGAGATCTTCCCCGGCGACTTCAATCTGGACCTGTTGCATGCACGGTCCCTCATCCACCTGGGCGGCTACGACGAAGCGATCGCGGTCCTCGCGAACACCCGTGTCCTCCCCTCCGAGAACGCACGCGAGAGCCACCTCCTCTACGAGCAGGCCCATGTCGGCGCCGCTCTCGACGATCTCGAGGCCGGCGAGCTCGAGGCGGCTCGCGCCCGCCTGGAGGCCGCGCTGCTATGGCCCGAATCGCTCGGCCAGGGCCGCCCCTACGACCCGGACGAGCGGCTCGTCCGCTTCCTGCTCGGGGTCGCCGCATGGGAGGCCGGGGACAGGGACGGCGCACTTGAGCAATTCCGACCCGTGGCGGCAACCATCGCCGGACGTACGGACCTGCCGCGCGAAATGGGCGATCTCCTCGCAATCGAGGCCTCGCGAGTCCTGGGGATCGCCCGCGGGTTGGAGGTGGAGGATGCCGTGGCGGGGTTCATGTCCGACCCGCCCGAGGGGTTCGGGCGGGGCCGCGAAGCCTTGGAGTGGCGACTTACGAATCGGGCGCTTCGGTTGGCTGCGGCAGTCCCGCCGTCGTGATCCGCTGTCCCGCTGCGCGGCGGCCGCTCACCCGTCCCCGGCGGCGCCCGCCTCCAGCAGCCGCGCACAGGTCGCCCAGACATCCCGGGCCAACTCCGGATCGCTCGGCCTCAGCACGGGCCGACCGGTTCGTCGCCCCTTGCGGGATCGTGCGATCGACCGACACTCGCGGACGATCCTGGCGCGCTCCTCCGGCAGCAGGCGGCCGCTCACCCGTGCCCAAAGCGGCGGACGGTGCAGCGCGGTCCAGGCGAAGTCATAGAAGTCCCTCGACACCATCTGCCCGGCATCGAGAACCCTCCCGAACAACTCTCGCGTCAGAATGCTGCCGGGTGACTCGCACCGGATGTCCATCGCGGTGCGGCCCTCGGTGGAGACCTTGGCGTCGACACCCTCAAACACGAACGACATCCTTACCCCGCCCGAGGTGAGCATCACCGATCGACGCCTTGCGTACCGCCATATGTCGATCGTGCCCTGGCGCTGAAGCGCTTCGAGCCCGTCGCGCAGCGCTTCGGCATCGGGCGGTTCATCCTCCTCCACCAGGAAGTCGAGGTCGGTGCTGTGCCGGTGGTTCCAGCGCATGGCCAGGACCGTGCCTCCGCCCAGCAGCAGCGCGGACCAGTCCCGCACCAGCAGCTCGTCGATCACTCCCCGGAAGTCACCGAGAGGCGTGCGGTGGGCGCCGGGCAGCTCCAGCCTCAGCCCGTCCGCCACTCGTCGTCCCAGTCCTCGTAGAGGTACTGACGCATCCAGCCGACGGCGTAGTGCGCCCGGCATTCTATGATGTGCATCACGCGGGCGATCTCGTAGATCGAAGCACCGCAGCTCTGGCGAAAGGCGAAGAGGTCGATTCCGCGCAGGACCTCGAAGAAGTCATGCAGCGCGGTCTCCTCGTCCGGTGTGAGGACTCCGTCCCGGTCGGTGCGCATCCAGCGCCGCATGCGGAAGGCCTCCCTGTCCATGCGAACCGGGCTGCCGGACATGTGCTGGTGCCATAGGGCCCGGATCACCTTCGCGTCGAGCGGGGATCGCTCCTTGAACGAAGGCACGGCATCGTACTCCTCCAGCGACGGCAGAACGGGCCGCATCATCCACGGCGTGGGACTGCCCCTGCCGCGCCGCCAGGCCGTGGTTCGAACAGGTGCGGTGTTCGGATTCCGCTGATCTGTCGCCATCCCGATTCTCCGTTGACGCCCGAGCGAGGATACGACGCCCGAGCAAGGATCCGACGCCCAAACAAGGATACGCGATGAGCGTACGGACGCAACGGACGCGCCCGGCCCCACGCGCGGCACCGCAATGGACGCGCCCGGCCTCACCGGCAAATGGACACGTCGCCCCCCCCTCCCTACCTTGACGGCATGTCCATCAGGAACGCTCTGCCGGTCGTCGCCCTCGGAGGCACGGCGATTGTCACGGCCGTCGGCGCCGGAGACGCGGTGTCAACCCCAGGTGCGCCGGCACCCCATCGAGTTCCCACATTCGCGGCCGCCATCACCGTCGGCGGAACCCCGCTCGTGGCCGGTGGGATACAAACGCATGCTCCGGACCCACTCCGCCATGCCCTGAGCTACATCCGCCATCCCTCTGATACCATCCGCCATCCCACCGTGTCCGTGGCCGAGGTCGTCGAGCGCTACTGCACACGCTGCCACAACCCGACCCGGTTCCTCGGCAATCTCTCGCTCGAGGGCTTCGATGCGACCCGCGCCGCAGACAACGCCGAGGTCGCCGAGCGCATGATACGCAAGCTGCGCGCCGGAATGATGCCCCCACCCGGCGTCCCCCGCCCTTCGGCCGACACGCTGGCCGCCCTGGCGCAGCTCCTGGAGGACGACATCGACCGCGCCGCCGCCACCCGTCCCCACCCCGGGAACCGCCCCTTCCAGCGCCTCAACCGGGCCGAGTACACGCAGGTTGTGCGCGACCTGCTCGGGGTCAACATCGACGCCGCGCGTTGGCTGCCCCAGGACCCCATCTCGCACGGCTTCGACAACATCGCCGACGCGCAGACCCTGTCCCCCACCCTCATGGACGCGTACCTCAGCGCGGCCAGCGAGGTGGCGCGCCGGGCCGTCGGTGACCGGGACGCGGCGACCACCGCCGTCACCTACACGAATTCGCCCATGGTCTCGCAGCACGAGTGGGAGCGCGTCGAGGGGGCGCCCTTCGGCACTCGCGGGGGCATCAGCGTGCTGCACGGCTTCCCCGCCGATGGCGAGTACACCTTCGAGATGACCTTCATGTCGGGGTGGGGGGAGCGCTTCGACGACATCGACATCTCGATCAACGGCGAGCGCGTCGCCCTGGTGCGCTACGGCGGCAACATCGACTTCCAGGGCCGGAAGCGTTTCCCCGTGCGCACGGAGCCGATCCCGGTGCGTGCCGGCGAGCACCGCGTGACGGCTGCCTTCATCCGCAAGATGGACGGTCCGTACGAGGACCTCATCCGTCCCAACGACTGGTCGCTCACGGGAACGGAGACGAGCTACGGTACGACCTCGCTCCCCCACCTCATGAGCCTGACGCTGGAGGGCCCCTACAACCCCACCGGCGTGTCGGACTTCGAGTCGCGGCGGCGCGTCTTCACCTGCCGGCCCACCGCTCCGAGCGAGGAGGAGCCGTGCGCCCGGCGGATCATCTCGCGGCTGGCGACCGAGGCCTACGGCCGCGAGCTCGCCCCGGACGAGGTGGACGACCTTGTCGGCTTCTACGAGTTGGGCGCCGAGGAGGCGGGCTTCGAGGCGGGCATCCGGACCGCGCTGGAGGCGGTCCTCGCGAGTCCCCACTTCCTCTTCCGCATGGAACGCCAGCCCCCGGGCGTCATGCCGGGGGAGATCTATCCGGTGGCCCCGGGGGATCTGGCCGCCCGGCTCTCCTTCTTCCTCTGGGGAACCGCCCCGGACCGCGAACTGATGGACGCGGCGACGTCAGGGCGCCTGGCCGATCCGGATGTCCTCGAGGCCCAGGCCCGCCGCCTCCTGGCCGATCCCCGTTCCGTGGTTCTGGCGACCCGTTTCGCGTCGCTCTGGCTGCGCCTGCAGGATGTGGAGAAGGTCGCCCCTGATGCCTTCCGCTTCCCCAACTACAGCCGGCAGCTGGCCGAAGCGATGCGGCACGAGACGGAGCTCTTCTTCGACAATCTCGTGCGGGAGGACCGGAGCCTGCTGGAACTCTACGAGGCGGACTACACGTTCGTGAACGAGCGTCTGGCCCGCCACTACGGGATCCACGGCGTGCAAGGCGACCACTTCCGGCGTGTCGCTTATCCGGACGATCGGAGGCGCGGGGTCCTGGGACACGGGAGCATGCTGGTGCAGACCTCGCTTGGGAACCGCACCTCGCCCGTGCTCCGGGGCAAGTGGGTCATGGAGGTGCTGCTGGGGACGCCCCCTCCCCCTCCCCCGGCGGACATCCCCGACCTGGAGGACACGGACGCCTCCCGGGACGGCAAGGTCCTGTCGACGCGGCAGCGGCTGGAGGTCCATCGCGCCAAGCCGGCCTGCGCGTCCTGCCACAACTTCATCGATCCGATCGGCCTGGCGCTCGACAACTTCGACGTCACGGGACGGTGGCGCATCCGCGAGCAGGGGGCCGCACTCGATACCCGCGGCACCTTCTACGACGGCACCGAAATCGCGGGCGCGAGCGACCTCTCGCGGGTGCTGCTCAAGCGGCCGATCCCACTGGTGCGCCACTTCACCGAGAGCCTGATGGCGTATGCCCTGGGACGCACGATCGAGTACCGTGACCAGCCCGCCGTGCGGGCCATCGCCAGCGAGGCGGCGGCGAACGGGTACCGGCTTTCCTCGTTTGTCGTCGGCGTGGTCATGAGCGACGCCTTCCGCATGAAGCAGGCGTTCGTCGAGGACGGAGCGCCGGATGGGTCCACGCCGTGAGCGGTCTGTGGATAGTCCCCGCAGCGGCACCGGGCGCGGCGACGCTCGCGCGGAGCAGTTCATGGGCTACATTACCGTGACCGGACCCGGTCCCCCGGGGCCAAGTATGGAGCTGGAGATGTCATGCACTTTCTGACCGGCAAGGCCCTGCCGCGGCGCGCGTTCCTGAAGGGGGCGGGCGCGTCGGTGGCGCTTCCTCTGCTCGACGCCATGTTCCCCGCGGGAAGACTGCGGGCCGGATCCGCGGCCGACCGGCCGACCCGCCTGATCTGCATCGAGGAGGTCCACGGGGTCGCCGGCTGCAACGAATGGGCCGCCGAGCGTCACCTCTTCGCCCCGGCGGCCACGGGCCGGGACTACGTGTTGCCCGACGAAAACGTCCTCAAGGCGCTCGAGCCCTGGCGCGAATTCATGACGATCGTCAGCAACACCGACGTCAGGATGGCCGAGGCCTTCGAGGCGCAGGAGGTGGGGGGCGACCACTTCCGCTCCAGCGCGGTCTTCCTGACACAAGCCCATCCCCGGCAGACGCAGGGCTCGGACCTCTATTGCGGCACCTCGCTGGATCAGCTGCACGCCCGGCGCTTCGGCCAGGAGACGGTGCTGCCCTCGCTGCAGCTCTGCATCGAGCGCACCGACAAGGGCGGAGGCTGCGACTACAACTACTCCTGCGCCTACACCGATTCGATCAGCTGGTCGTCGCCTACGACACCGCTTCCCATGATCCGCTCCCCGCGCACGGCCTTCGACATGCTCTTCGGTGCGGGGGGGACAGATGAGGAGCGCGCCCGCCGCCGCCGCACCCACCGCAGCATCCTGGACTGGGTCGCGGAGGAGGTGGCCGGCCTGAGGCGCGAGCTGGGTGCGGTGGACCGGCGCCGCGTGGACCGCTACCTGGAGAGCGTCCGCGAGATCGAGCGGCGGATCGAGCGGGTCGAGGTGCGCAACACCAGCGGCGAACCCAGGGAGCTGCCAGGGGCGCCGCCCGGGGTGCCGGACTCCTTCTCCGAGCACATGCGCCTCATGTTCGACCTCCAGGTGCTGGCCCTCGAAACCGACACCACCCGTGTCGTGGCCTTCAAGACCGGACGCGACGCGTCGAACCGCAGCTTCCCGGAGAGCGGGTCGAACCGGGGCTTCCACCCCGCGTCGCACCACGGGGGCAGGGAGAAGAACATCCTCGAGTTCAACAAGATCTGCCGGTATCGGACGGGCCAGCTGGCGTATTTCCTGAAGCGGCTGGAGGAGACGGCGGACGGTGATGCGAGCCTCCTCGACCGGTCGATGATCATCTGGGGCTCGCCGATGGGCGATGCCAACCTGCACAACCACCGCCGCTGCCCGCTGGTGGTGATGGGGGGCGCGAACGGACAGCTCGGGGGGGGACAGCACCTGAGGGGGGCTGGCGGGACCCCGATGGCGAATGTGTTCACCACGCTGCTCCACAAGCTGGGCCACGACGACCTTGAGCGTTTCGGCGACGCCACGGGGGAGTTTTCGCTGGCGGGGTCCGTTCCCGGGCCGTGAGGGGATGGTGGGTGCCATGAAGAGGGCGGGACGGGGTGTTCCGAGACGGACCGGGCCTGAGGTGGCGGCGTGAGGAGGCCGGGACACGGGGCACCGAGATCGGCCGTGAGCGTGAGCGCAGTGATCTTGCCGCTGTTGCTTCTGGGGCTGTCGGGTGTGGGGGACTCCCCCGTGGCGGACGCGGCCCAGCGGGGGGACATCGAGGCTGTGCGACGGCTGCTGCGCGAGGGCGCCGATGTCAACGCCGCCCAGGGTGACGGGATGACGGCGCTGCACTGGGCGGCGGAGCGGGGGGACGGGGAGATGGGGGAGGTGCTGCTCTACGCCGGTGCCAGGGTGGACGCGGGCACGCGAATCGGGCACTACACCCCGCTTCACCTGGCCACCCGTTCCGCGCACGCTTTCATGGTGGAACTTCTGCTCCAGGCGGGATCCGACCCGGAGGCCCGCACGTCCAATTCCGGATCGTCTCCTCTCCACCTGGCCGCCGGGTCGGGAGACGCGCAGGTGATCGGGATGCTGATCGACGCCGGCGCCGACGTCAACGGGCGCGAGTCCGCGTGGGGGCAGACGCCGCTGATCTTTGCCGCGGCCGGAAACCGCGTGGAAGCTGTCCGCGTCCTGCTGCGGGCGGGTGCCGATCCGTCCCTTGCATCCAGTGTGATCGACGTGGAAGAGCAGGCCACGGCCGACCAGGCAGCGGAGCGCCGCCTGAACGGGTTTCTTGCCGCGTTCAAGGAGAAGGAGGGTGGGGACACCGACTGGCAGCCGACGCCCAGCCAGGTGCAGGCGGCCATCGAGGCGGCGCGCGAGATCCAGCGCAAATGGCCGGATGTCCCGGATCCGGCGGACGACGACAAGGAAGAAGAGGAGGGGGCGGCCGCGGACACGGCCGCGGCGGCGCGGGCAGATTCGGTTGCGGTGGCCGCCGATTCGGCGGGTGCAGCGGTGGATCCCGCATGGGCGGGCGCGGATTCCGCCACAGGGGCCACCGATTCCGCCGCGGCGGCCGCGGACTCGAGCAATTCGGAGGCTGACGCGGCGGGACCCAGGTCCTACCCCCAGCTGGTCGGTGCGTGGGGCGGACTCACGCCACTGCTTCATGCCGTCCGGCAGGGCCACGCCGGCGCGGCCCTCGCCCTGCTGGAGGGTGGCGCCGACATCGACCAACCCTCCAGGGGAGACGGTACCACGCCACTGCTCATGGCCTCGGTGAACGGACAGTTCGACCTCGTGCTCACACTCATCGATCGTGGAGCGGACCCCACCGCGGCCAGCCGGGCGGGCACGACACCCCTGTTCGCGGTCCTCGAGCGCCAGTGGGCACCGCGGGCGTCCTACGCCCACCCCACGGAGCACGAGCAGCAGCAGGCCACCCACCTCGAGGTGATGAAGTCGTTGCTGGAGGTCGGCGCCGACCCCAACGCCCGCCTGGAGAGTCACCTCTGGTACATGGAGTACACGTTCGGCGTTCTCCGCGGGAGTGGCATCAACATGAAAGGGGCCACGCCGTTCTGGCGAGCGGCGTACGCCCTGGACATCGACGCCATGCGGTTGCTCCGGGACTACGGCGCCGACCCCCATATGCCCACCGTCAAGCCGCCCGAACGCCGGCGCCGCCCGGTACAGAACGAGGACGCCGGCGAAGAGGAAGAGGAAAAGGCAGACCCGTCAGGTCTTCCGCCGGTGTCGGGGGGCGGCCCTCACATCCACCCCCTCCACGCTGCCGCGGGGGCCGGATACGGCCAGTCCTTCGCGGGCAATGCGCACCGTCACGTGCCGGACAACTGGATGGCCGCGGTGCGTTTTCTTGTGGAGGAGTGCGGTGCCGACGTGAACGTGCGGGACGCCGGCGCCTACACGCCGCTGCACCACGCTGCGGCCCGCGGCGACCGGGAACTCGTCCTCTACCTGGTGGATCGCGGCGCCGACGTGACGGTCGTCAGCCGGAGGGGCCAAACCACGGCGGACATGGCCAACGGTCCCATCCAGCGCCAGCAGCCCTTCCCCGAGACGGTGGTACTCCTCGAGGCACTCGGATCCAGGAACAACCACAAGTGCCTGTCCTGCTGACGCGCGTTCAGGACCCCAGATTCAGCGCTTCCTTCACCTTCTCAACGATCAGTGGCTCGAGCTTTTGACGGGAGGTGCAGTCGACAGGGTATCCCGCGTTGGTCCGTGGTTTTGCGGTTGCGGCAATCGTGGTCGACACCTCGGTCTGCTCATCGTCCACTTTGGTAAGCTGTGTCAGAATCGAGAGCGTGACCTCGTAGACGTTCGCGAGCGGCCCGCCGAAGTTGGTACCGCAATCCAGATAGGTGTTCATTCGCGTACCATCGATCCGGCGGGCCTCGTAGCCGAGGTTGCCCACCGTCATCGACTCCGAATCGACCTCGGTGACCGGGATGCCGATTTGCTCGTAGACTCCTCCGAGGACACCCCACACCAGATCGGTCTCTGCGGGGATGGTCTGCTTCTCGGTTATTCTGTCGCGGCGCACAATCTCTTGCCCGACGCCCTGGACCGATGCGGTCTCCATGGTCGTCTCGGCGATCCTCGGTGCTTCGTCCCGCGGCGTGCTGGCGCACCCCACGGCTCCGACCAGGACAGCCAGGGCTGCGACCGACAGCAAATGCCGGGTGGAACTGATGTTTCGAACTCGCTGTTTCATTCTCGCTCTCCACATGTGGTAGTCACGGCGAATCTTCCGGTGCTCGTGCGCCAACGCCCGCATTCCATTGGATGCTCGACGAGGTCCGATCGTTGCCCGGGGATCACGGATCGCTGTCCGTCGGGCGCGCCGCGGCGTCGGACTCGTAGACCTCGACCCCATCTCGCGCCAACCTCCTCTGGAGCCTTTCCCTCCACGATGATTTGCGAATCAGCACCAGTTCAATGTACGGTGGAGATCGAATGCCGTCCAAGATCCGGATGAAATGGAAGTCTCCCAGTTCTACCGGGTGGCCTGTCTCGAAGTTCCGGCCGGCCCATTTGAATGTGATCCGCTCGCCCCGGTCAAAGTCCGCCTTCTTCCAACTCTGCTCGATGTACACCTGGTCCTCCACCGCATAGGTGTCCGGCCCGATGCGGTCGCCGCTGCGGTAGTAGAGGGGGTCGAAGTCGAGTCCTTCGTTGCGAAGAAAGGTCTGCTCCATGGCATAGTCCACGCCGACCAGGTCGTCGCGGTCCGCGAGCGACTCCAGGTGGTGGCGGAGTTCGTGGGTGAGGGTCTCCCAGATCTGCTCGCGCCAGTCGAATGTGGGGTCCAACTCTGCGAGCGCGCGGAAGGATCCCCAATAGAGGAGTACGACCGAGCGCACCGTTTCGGGTCCCTCCCAACTGGACGGGTAGGATTCCGTCACACATTCGCCGAGGGTGTAGACGCCCGGGAAGCGTGGGTGCGGCAACGGCCTGCGGTGTACGGTCAGGCCGTCGACGCCTTCGCGGAACCCCTCGGGGATTTCGTCGAAGACGCGGCGCGATTCCCTTTCGAAGGCGTCGAATTCCATGCGGCGTCTAGCGGTTCGTGGATGGAGCCGTCCGGGTACCGGGCTGTTAGGTTGGGCGGTCTGTGAGTGTGAGGCGGCTGCGGGCTTCTGTCAGTGGAAACGGGGGTCGTGATCTCGGAAACGGTCTCGCGGGAGGTTCGTTGTGACATCATCGGGACGGCGCCGGCAGGCCGCCATGATCTTCATCCTCATCACGGTCTTCATCGACGTGTTGGGGATCGGTATCATCATCCCGATTCTTCCCGAACTGATCAAGGAGTTCGCCGGCGGCAGCACCCCCGTGGCCGGGCGCTGGTTCGGTGTTCTCGCCTCCACCTACGCGCTGACCCAGTTCGTCTTCGCCCCCGTGCTCGGGGCGCTGTCGGACCGGGTGGGGCGCAGGCCCGTGATCCTGATTTCGCTCTTCGGTCTCGGGGTGGACTACGTGATCATGGGGTTCGCTCCTTCACTGGGCTGGTTGTTCGTGGGGCGGCTGGTGGCGGGGGTGATGGGGGCGAGCATCACGACCGCCAACGCCTACATTGCGGATGTGTCGAAGCCGGAGGACCGGGCGCGGAACTTCGGGCTGATCGGGGTGGCCTTCGGTCTGGGGTTCATCTTCGGGCCGGGGCTGGGAGGGGTGCTGGGGGGGATCGACCTGCGGCTGCCGTTCTTCGTGTCGGCGGGGTTGGCGCTGGTGAACTGGCTGTATGGTTTCTTCGTGCTGCCCGAGTCGCTGCCGCCGGAGAAGAGGGATGCGTTCAGCTGGAAGAAGGCGAACCCGGTGGGGACGTTGTTCGTGCTCGGATCGTATCCGCTGGTCGCGGGTCTGACGGCGGCATTTGTCTTCGTAGTGCTGGCCCAGCGCGGTTTGGAGACGGTGTGGGTGCTCTACACGGGGCACAAGTTCGGGTGGGACGAGCAGATGAACGGCTTTTCGCTGATGCTGGTGGGGCTGATGGCGACCATTGTCCAGGGGGGACTCGTGCGGCCCGTGGTGGGGCGGCTGGGGGAGCGGCGGGCGATCCTGTATGGGTTGGTCGTGGCGGTGGTTACGTATCTGGGGTACGGGTTGGCGACGGCGGGGTGGATGCTGTTCGCGTTCATCGTGTTCGGGTCGATCGGGGGGGTGGCGGGGCCGGCGATCCAGAGTCTGGTGGCGGGGGCGGTGCCGCCCGAGGACCAGGGGAAGGTGCAGGGGGGTATCACGTCGCTGATGAGCCTGACCGGGATCCTGGCGCCGCTGATCTTCACGGCGGGGCTGTTCAGCTGGTTTACGTCGCCGGGGGCGCCGGTGGAGTTGCCGGGGGCTCCGTTTCTGCTGGGGGCGGTGATGTATGGGCTGGCGTTCTGGTCGCTGGTGAGACTGTTCAGGAGGATGCCGGGGTAGGGGGGTTCCCATCGGCGGCAGGTGGTCTGGCGGTTCCCGTGGCCGACCGGTGCGGAGTGGTCTTGAGTGGTGGGCGCTTTCTTGATGATACTACTATAATTTTAGTATTATTTCACGTTGGTTTCCCCCGAGAAATCAGCCTGGAGGGGCCACGAATCTGATGAGACTGAGAACCAAAACGGACATGGCCGCGATGAAATACCCGGTCCTGGTCAGTGCGGCGCTGGTTGGGGTCGGTCCAGGCCGGTCCGCGGAAGCCACGGCTCAGGACGCTACGGTCGTCGACTCGGCCGGGATTCGGATCGTGACCAGCCCGGCGATCGACATGATCTACGCGCGCATGGCCGAGGATGCGTCGCTGACCATCGGTGTCGTCGAAGGCCCCGAAGCACAGCTGTTCGAGCGTGTCGTGTCAGTGGCCCGCGACGGAGAAGGGAATCTGGTGGTTGCCGATGCCGCGTGGTTCCAGGTCCGCACCTTCGACGCCGGCGGGGACCATCTGTGGACGGTGGGGGGCGAGGGGGAAGGGCCGGGTGACTTTGTGGACCTGAAAGGTGCGTGGCCCCGGGCTGGAGGCGGCGTGATCGCCGTTGACGGGTTCCTGCAAAGGGTCTCGGCGTTCGGGTCGATGGGTGAACTGGTGCGAGTGGCCCGGATCAGGGATTCGGGGAGCCCGTTGGCGTACCGGGCGTGGGGGTTGGACGGATCGGAATCGTTGCTGGGTTCAGCCACCAATCCGTCCACGCCGGGGCTGTCCCCCGGTGAGACGGCGCGTTCGCTCGTTCATGTCGTTCGACACCGGCTGGACGGAGCAATCCTGGACACGGTGTCGCAGTTCCCCGGGGCGGCTGGGGGTGTGGCGGGTTCGGGAGGGGACATCATCCACATGGTGAGCCTTCCGTTTTCAGCGGCACCGGCGGCGGCTGGTGGCGTGGATGGTGTCGCAACCACGGGAGGCGAGTCATATGAGATCCACCGCTTGGATCTGGCAGGGTCGCTCCGACACATCGCCAGACTCGCGGAAGCCCCTCCCGACCGGACCGAGGAACACCTGAAAGCCCTGGTACCGGACGACCGGATGCGCGCGCTCTACGAGCAGCTTCCCCTGCCGGCCACGCTTTCCGGCTATGTGAGGCTGGTGTTCGCGGACACCGGGGAACTCTGGGCGCAGCGCTACCTGGTTCCGGGCACGCCCTCGTTCCACTGGGACGTGTTCCATCCGGACGGGCGCTGCCTTGGCCGGGTCGAGATCGATGCGTCGTTCCGGGTACACGCCGTCGACAACGGCCAGCTTCTGGGGGTGCACGAGGACGCGATGGGCGTGGAGCGCGTTCAGGTTCGGGATCTTGAGTCGGGCGGGGGGGGGAGCGCCGCGGCTGAGCCACCGGCTGCGGGTTCGTCGCGGACATCGGGTTCATCGCTGAATTGAGATTCGACGGCGTCGCGTTTCTGTCGGCATGATCGTCGTATTACTGCCATCAATATCGTAATAATAATGCCGTCGCATTAGTCATATTCCTGCCGTTACATATTGCGCGAGTCGATCCTGCGAAGTTACGTTCCGGTGATCACGCGACTGGACGCGCATACGCCTCCCCTGCTCCGCCAAGCCCACCAATGAGACGATACCTCCCCAGGACCGTGGATCTGGAGATGCGCGAACTCCTCGGTGCCACCGGCTGCGTGGTGATCGAGGGCGTGCGCGGTTGCGGCAAGACCACGACCGCGAGGGAGTTCGCCGCGAGCGAGGTCCTGCTTGACGTTGACGAGGATGCTCTTCACCTGGCAGAGGCCGATCCGGCGGAAGTTCTGAAGGGGCCGCCGCCGCGCCTCATCGACGAGTGGCAGCTGGAGCCCAGGATCCTCACGGGGTCGGCCATTCCCGCGGACGACGCCACCCGGCACACGGGAATGCGTCGCATCGTCCGACTTCGCCTGCGGCCCATGTCGCTGCACGAGGCGGGACGGTCATCCGGCGCCATCTCGTTGAAGCGCATGCTGGCGGGAGAACCCCCCGGGGCCGGACAACACGTGATGCCCATCGCAGAAGTGGCGGAACTCATCTGCCGGGGGGGATGGCCCGAAAGCGTGGACTGGCCGCTCGCGCGCGCGTTGCGGGCGAATCGTGGCCAGATGGACGAGGTGGCCCGTGTGGACATTCGGGCGGTGGATGGCGTCCGCCGGGATCCACAGCGCGTGAGGCTGCTTCTGCGTTCCCTGGCCCGGAACGTCGGCACCGCCGTCGCGACATCGAAACTCGCGGCGGACCTGGGAGGCCGGGACAACGGGGCCATGAAGCCGCACACCGCTGCGGACTATCTCAACGCCCTTGAGGGGATCATGGTCGTCGAGAACCAGCCGGCGTGGGCGACCCACCTGCGGTCGCGGGCGGTCCTCCGGAAGCGTCCGGTCCGCCATTTCGTCGATCCGTCTCTGGCCGTGGCTGCGCTGGGCGCCGATCCCAGCCGATTGCTCAGGGATTTCAGATTTCTCGGCCTGCTCTTCGAGTCGCTGGTCGTTCGCGACCTCCGCGTGTACGCCCAGGCCGCCGACGCCGAGGTCTTCCACTACCGGGAGGACGGACGGCTCGAGGTCGATGCCGTGGTGCAGGCCCGCGACGGACGCTGGGCGGCCTTTGAGATGAAACTGGGTCCGAAGGCGGTCGAGGAGGGAGCCCGCAATCTGCTCCGGCTCGCCGAGCGCGTGGATCCAGAAGTGGTTGGCCCGCCCCAGGCGCTGGGCGTGATCGTGGCGAGCGGGTACGGATACGTCAGGCCGGACGGAGTGGGGGTGATCCCGATAGGGGCGCTTGGGCCGTAGAACACTGGGTAGACTAGCCGGTCGTGTAATCCAATGAGACCGGGCAGTTGACTTGCCGCTTGCGGTACGATCATAATAGTATTACCATGATAGTATGATCGGATCGGGACAACCCGGTCATGCGCGCCAGGCAACCCAAGGAGGAAGACTTGAAACGCAGATCGCTGAGCCGACTGGGCGAGACCGAGATGGAGGTTCTGCACCAGGTATGGGCCATCGGAGAAGCTTCGGTGGCTGACGTGCACGAGAGGATGCTCGGGTACCGCTCCGTTGCGTACACCACCGTCATGACGGTCATGAAGAAGCTGGCGCGGAAGGGGTTCCTGCACTGCGACAGCAGCGGATCGCGCTACCTGTACTCCGCTGCGCGCGCGCCTGCGAAGGTCAGGGAGGAATTGGTCCAGGACCTTCTGGACAAGGTCTTCCACGGGTCGGCCGCGGCGCTGGTTCAGACGCTGGTGCGGGGGGAGGCGCTGTCGGCCGAGGAAAGCGCGGAGATCCAGAAGTTGCTGACGCGGATGGCAGCCGAGGAGGAGGAAGAGGAAGATGCTTGACTTTCTGGAAGCGATCGGTTCAGCCGGCGTCTGGCCGTTCTGGGTGCCAGTGCTGGTGTGGACGGCATTGGCGGGCGTGGTCGTGCTCGTGCTCGGCGCTCTTGACCGAAGGCTGCATCCCCTCGCTGGATATCGGCTGCGCCAGGCGCTCCTGCTGGCGCTGCCGGTGTCACTCCTGGCGGTGCCCTGGGCTCCTGTGTCGTGGGCGGCCGTGGCTGATCCGTTGCGCCCGGTGTCGCTTGGAGCCTTCGATCCGGCGATGCTGCAGCCACTCGAAACGGTGCCCGCGGGCGTGGACCCGGGCAGTCCCGCGAGTGTGGCGATGGCAGTGCTCGGCGTGGCGACGGTTGCGATGATCCTGCTCGCGGTCGTCCGTCTGGCCATGCTCGCGGCCGACGTCCGCCGGCTTCGCAGGTTGCGTCTCGCTGCACCCCGGGTGGCCGATCCGGCGACCATGCGGACGTTGGGTGCACTCGAGGAGCAACTGGGCGTACGGCGACCGGTGGAACTGCTGGAAGGACCGCCGGACAGCGTTCCCATGACGTTCGGCGGGCGGCGGCCGGTGGTTGTCGTCCCGCAGAACCTGCTCGATTCGCCGGAATCGCTGAGAACCGTGCTTGCCCACGAACTCATTCATGTGCGGCGGGCGGACTATCTCTGGGCCCTGGCCGATTGCCTGACTTCGGCCGCCTTCGCCTTCCACCCCGTGGTCCGGCTGCTGCAGCAGGGGATCGAACGCTGTCGCGAAACGTCCTGTGACGCCGAAATCGTGGCCTCGGGCATCGTCCGGCCCAGCGACTACGCCGAACTGCTGGTGCGCACCCACACGCCGGCGCAATTCCCCATGACCGCAGTCGCCGCAAGCATGTCGGCCCGGTCCGTCCCACTGAAACAAAGGTTGGAAACCATGAAGAACTTCGCAGAAACTCGACCCTCGCGGCGGCAACGCCTGGGTGTCCTTTTCGCTTCCGGACTCCTGTTTGTCGTCGTCGCCGCGTTCGGTGCCTGCGTGGGCGGGACCGAGCGAGATGCCACGGCTCCGGGCGATCCGACCGGGCTTCTGGTATTGGATTCGAATCGTCCGTCCAGTGCCTCCGACACGCAGGTGTTTTCCTATCAGGTCCTCCTCGAGGACGACGGCAGATTCCCAAAGAGGACGGTCCTCCGTGTATCCGAGCAGGGATTGCTCGAAGAGCTGACGAGACTCGAGGTGCAGCGCGACTACCTGTGGGAGAGGATGGACGAGTTGTCGAGCGCGATGGAAGACGTTGCTGGTGAGGACGCGGGATACGTGAGCGATAAGATCAGGTGGCGCGAATACAATGATCTCCAGGAACGCCAGTCTCTCCTCAGGTCCAAGTACAAAGAGCGAATCAGAATGTCCGAAACGCTGAGGCTCCAGTACGAGACCCAGAAGAGAATGCGTGAACAACGATGAGCATGGCCATCCGCCGTGGGTCGCCACCGGCCCCCGGCCTCGCGCTCATCGTCCTGCTGACGGTGGCGCTTGGCGCGTCCGGCGACCCTCATCCGAACCAGGCAACCCTCGCTCCCGGCGAACTCCACTTCACCCCGGAAGCCCCCGTTTCGGGCGAGCGGATCCTGGTGTCCTACGGGCCTCTCGCGACTCTTGCGGGCGAACCCCAACTGGTGCTGCGCGGCCACTTCCGAACGCCCGCCGACGAGAGGTACAACGGGCGTCTCCGCAACGAAAGGGTAGCCACCCTCGAACGTGACTCCGGCGGCACTTTCGCCGCGGGCTTCACACTCCCCGATTCGGCGGTCTATGCCGCGTTCGTGGTCGAGGACGTGGCGGGGCAGCGCCTCGATGCCGACGGCGGCAGACTCTTCGAACTCCTGGTTCACGCGGGCGACGGGAAACCGCTCTATCACGCGCTGATCCAACGCGCCTACGACTTCGCGGGCCGGAACTGGATCACCGCCTACGAATCGAACCGACGGGCCATGGAGCTCTATCCCGATTCGCTGGCGGGCTGGAGCGAGCTTCGCTTCCACGAGAACGTAGCGCTCGGTTCCAGCGGTGCGGACACCCTGCTTGCGAGGCACCGGGAGAACTTCGCGGCCATTCACGGGCGCCATGCGGAGCAGGGACTTCTTCCACTGGAAACCATCGTTGCGATCGAGCGCTACGCCCGTGGCGTCGCCGATTCCGCCACGGCCGCATTCTGGACGCAACGGAGTAACGAGGCTGCGCTGACTTCTCCCGAGCAGAGCCGCGCGTTTTCCATGTATCGCGAATGGCTTGAGCACAGGGACGAAGCGGTGGTTCTGGCGGGGCTTGACGAACTGTGGCCCGAGGCGCGGGGCAAGGGGACGCAAGTCGCGGAGTTCGGTCTCTGGATCGCGGTTGAGGTGAAGGACCTGGCGGCAGTGGACCTCTGTCCGGTGCGGATACTCTCCGAAGGCAGGCGAGGAGAGTTGTACGTCGCCCGGATCATCTCGGCCCTTCCCGAGCGCCGTGAGCTGTACGAACGGCTGACACGAGAGCAGTATGGCAAGCTCGTAGTGGAGCAGATGTCAACGCCCGTGCCGGACTTGGGTGAGCTCGTCGGGAATCACGGCCGCCCGCTTGGCCGGACGGTGACCGAATACGCCAGAACCCTGCGGCGACTGCGGGCGGAGGCCCTGAGCAGCTATGGCGAAATCCTTCGTGGTGTCGGCGATGAGGCGACCGCACTCGCCGCCATTGAGGAAGCCGCGGCCGGGTCGGTCAATCCACAGCTGTTCCGAAGCCTCGGTGACCTGAAGCTGGAACTGGGCGACACCGAGGGCGCGGCCCGTGACTACGCGGTGGCGGCCACCGACCCGAGTACATCCGAGGCGGAAAGCGACTCGCTGGCCGCGCTGGCCGGGTTGTCGCCGGACAGCCCCGAATGGGTGCGGCTGCTCGACGCGGCTGTGGACCGGATCATGCCGGAAGTACTGGGCGATACCGTCCGCTGGACACCCCAATCCACTCATGTGAGCGACGCTGACGAGAATCGCTGGTCCCTCTCTCAGCTGATGCACGGTAGACCCGCGGTACTGGTGTTCTGGGCGCGAAGCTGCGGCCCCTGCATCGAGGAGATTCCCGAAGTCGTGCGCCTCCGGGAACGCCTGGAGCCGGAGGGGATTGAGGTGCTTTCGATCACCGTCGACGATCTGCCCGGCCCCGGCATGGACGACTTCATCCGGAACAGAGTGGTCAGCTATCCCGTCTACTACGATCTGGCCCGCGAGGCGAGCAACGCGTTCGGGATCAGCGCCATACCCGCGAACTTCGTGCTGGACGTGACCGGGACCGTGCGCTTTGCGTTTTCGGAGATTGCCGAGGTCCCGCTCCAGGTGGAGGCGCTGCGCCGATTGAATGAGGCGGCCAGGTGATGGATCGATCCGTGAAGCAGCGGGGCGGACTTGCCCTGGTAGTGCTCGTCCTCTCGGCGTGCGAAGTGCCCGAAGTCAACGCGCCGACCGGCGGCCCTTTCATCGGCGACTGGACGGAGACGGTGCGGATCGGCCAGCTCGAAGCGCCCGAGGAGGAGGTGTTCGGGCGCATTCCGGCGGTGGCGCTCTTCGAACGAGGTGGCCTGGCCGTCCTCGACGCTCAGGCGGGACGCGCTGTCGGCTTTGGCGACCGGGGCAGTCACGCCTTCACGCTTGGACGCAGGGGGCAGGGCCCCGGCGAATTCGTCGACCCGTCCGCACTCTTCCGGATCTCCGACGACACGCTCGCTTTCCTGAACCGCAGCGCGCGAACACTGCAGCTGTTCGCCCGGAAGGCGGGCAACCCCTTCGCCGAGATCGGACGCTACGAACTGCCGTTCTGGCCGTCGGGCGGGTGTTCGATGTGGGGGAGGATCTTCATCCTTGGTGGCTTCGAGGATCGGGCCGTGCACGAGGTCGGCGCGGAAGGCGTGATCGTGAACTCCTTCCCGGCGAGCGACTACGCGGGCGAGGTGGCCGAAGGTGCTCCCGAGGCGATCGCCTGGGACCTCCGCGACCAGGCCCAGAGCGGTCTTCTGGTCTGCTCGGAGGTATCGGGACATGTGATTCACACTCCCTACCGGCTGGGGTGGGCGCGTGCCTACACCGCCGGGGGCGACCTTGCCTGGCATGCGTTTGTTCCCGACTTCGTGAAGGAAAGGGTCGTTCCGGCAACGGGCGGCGGTGCCGTCAAGTACGAATTCGACCCCGACTTCAACTACAGTCATTCCGTGGTGGGAGCCGCGGTTGTGGCGGATAGTCATGTCGCGCTTTCAATGTCTGTGGCGGTACCTCGTGGCCAGGAGCCGGAGGTGGAAGGCCTGCTCGCGCTCATCGATCTCGCCACGGGCGAGCAGACGCGGCGTGACGAGTTTGCAGGAGTGGTCAAGGCGGGTCGTGGAGATCGGGTCGCTGTAGAGTACCGGGAGCCGTTTCCCAAGGTGGTGATCCTGGAAAGGCGGGAATCATGAGGGTGCGCCGGAGAGGGCGTGTCGGATTCAACGATTGCGAGGAATACGATGATTGAGGTCCTGGAAGGGATTGGTGCAGCCAGCCTTGCGCCCTTTTGGGTCCCGGTTGCGGTTTGGACGGGGCTCGCGGTGGCCGTTGCGCTGGCGCTGAAGGTGGCCCGGGGGCTTCACCCCGCTGGAGGATACAGGGTTCGGCAGGGGATCCTGTTCGCCCTGCCGGTGTCCTTCCTCGCCGCCCCATGGGTGCCTGCCTTGAGCTTGCGTGGGTCATCGCTACCCGCATCCTCGTCGGCAGCGCGCGACCTGCCCATGCCAACGGTGTCGGCGACACTTCCCTCGGACACCCCGATTCCTGGAGCGAACGGCGCACCGGTTCCAGACGGGACGGGTGCCGAGGTGGGGATTGTCGTAGCGCTTCTGGGGGCGGCAACCTTCGTCGTCATCGTGGTCGCGGTCGTTCGGCTCGCGATGCTCGCGGCTGATCTGCACCGTCTCCGCAAGCTCCGCTCCGCTGCGCCGCGAGTTGTTGATCCTGCGGCGAACGCGTTGTTGTACGAGGTCGCGGGGCGGTTGGGAGTTCGGCGGCCTGTCGAGCTGCTGGAAGGCCCGCTGGACAGCGCCCCCCTGACCTACGGCGCGCGGCGACCGGTCGTCGTCGTCCCGCCGGTGCTCCTCGATTCACGGGATTCGCTCAGAACCGTACTCGTGCACGAACTCATCCACGTGCGCCGGGGCGACTGTGTCTGGGCCTTGCTCGAATGCCTCACGTCGGCGGTCTTCGCCTTCCACCCTCTGGTTCATCGGCTCCAGCGGGGGATCGAGCGGAGTCGCGAGACCTCGTGCGACGCGGAGGTGATGGCCGCGGGCATTGTACGCCCCAGCCGGTACGCTGACCTGCTGGCTCACACCCACGCACCGACACAATTCCCCTTGCCGGCCGTGGCGGCGAGCATGTCGGCGCGGTCCCTCACACTCAAGGAAAGGTTGGAAACCATGAAGAACTTCGCAGACAAGGACTTGACGTCGCGGCAGCGGGTCGGCATTGCACTCGGTGCCGGCATCGTGTGTCTGATGATCACGCTGGCTGGCGCCTGTGTGAACTGGACCAAGGAGGAGAATACCGTCCGGACAGAGGTGTCGGAGGAAGGCAAGACTCAGATCAGGGAATACGTGGAAGGCCTCGAAGCCGATCGTAGTCAGGGGCCCCGCTATACCATGCCTTTGTTGAACGACGAGTCGATCAGCTACTACTACAACGCCACCGAGGAGGACGTGCTTCAGGAACTGGCACGGCTGGACGCGCAGATCCAATACCTGCAGGAGCAGATTGACGAGACGAATGCCACTTTGGACCGACTCGGTGAAAAGGCAGGGGAAGTCGTGGTCGGAACGGAGGAGTACTTGACCTATGTAGGAGAGTTGGCGCGCTTGCACGAAAGAGGCGGTTTACTGAGGTCGATGCGCACAGAACGCGTGAGGATGTCAGAGATCGTCAAGCTGGAATACGAGACGCAGAAGCGAATGGGAGACGGTCCAAGGCCACGTAATCCGCCCACCGCTGACATTTTCTGATAGCGGCTCGTCCCGGTCGGGGCCCTCCCTCCCACGGATGCCCCCCACTCAACTCCACCCCCCCCGCCTCAAACAGCAACTCCACCAACCTCTGCCACGACCGCCACCTGGTAGTCCGCCCATACGCCGACTTGGTCTTGTGCGCGATCACCAGATCCAGCGCCGGAAACACACTGATCCACTGCCCCACCGCCCCCCTCCCCGTGTAGGCCCCCTCAAACGGTCCGCTCACACGCGGTCCGTCGAAGACCCACCACATGTACCCGTACCCGAAGTAGCCCTCGCGCCGACCCGGCGGGTTCATCTCCTCGAGCGGGGTGACGACGCTGACAATGCGCCGCGCCCACTCCCGTGAGATCACCTGCTCGCCGTTCCACGCGCCCTCGTTGAGCATGAGGTGGCCGATGCGCGCCATGTCGCGGGTGGAGAGCCAGAAGTGGTAAGCCGGATTGCGCGAAATGCTCAGGTTGCCGGTCTTGCGCTGCGCGGAGCGGTCCCAATCCTCGAAGTCCAGGGGAATGGCCAGCTGTGCCTGCGCCTCGTTGTAGATGTCCCGTCCGGTGAGTTGCTCGAAGACGGCCCCGGCGGCGTTGAAGTCCCAGTTGCTGTAGAGCATGTAAGTGCCGGGCTGCCGGGAGCCGCGCGGGGGGGCATCGGCCAGGTTGTCGCCGCTGTTGGAGGCGGGGTGGTAGACGCCTGAACGGGCGGTGATCAGGTGGTCGACCGTGGCTTGGCGCTCGATCGGGAGAAGGCCGCCAATGTCGTCGACACCGAGGCTTTCCAGCGTGGCATCCAGGTCGATGACGGCGTTCTCGACCCACGGGCCGTACAGGATCGCCAGGATGCTCTTGCGCACCGACGCGAGGTACGAGAGCTCCTGGGTGTCGCCGAAGGTGAAGACGACGCGGCCCTTGTGCGCGACCAACACGCCGGTCGAGTTGGCGCTGTCGCGCAGGAACGCGGCGGTTCGCTGGAGCAGGTCGGGATCCCAGCCGTATTCGGCGAGGTCGGCGCGGCGGACCACTTCCCAGGTGTCGCCTGGAAAGACGCAATCGTCGCATTGGGCGGCGAGCGGTGTGAGGGGCGCGAACGCCAGACTGATCGAGAGGGCGCTGACAGGGCCAAAGATCCGGAACATCATCGGACCACCTCCCCCCCCACCCCCAGCTGCCCCATGTGAAACGCCAGTTCCATCGCCGCGTTCCTCACGCTGCGGCTGAACGTCCGCCCCCCCGCGTGCCCCGCCCGGGGATCGTAGTCCAGGATCACCGGCAGCCCCGACGCGGTTGCCGCCTGCATCCGCGCCGCCATCTTCCTTGCCTGCAGCGGCGGTACCCGCGTGTCCAGGTCCCCCTGCATGATGATCATGGCCGGGTAGTCCACCCCGTCGCGCACATTCTGGTACGGCGAGAACGTCCGCAGCACCTCGAACTCCTCCTTCACCGCCGCGTTCCCGTACTCCAGCAGCGCGGGGATGTTGTTGGTCTCGGTGAACTGGTAGAAGCGCACCATGTCCAGATCCGGGACACCGCAATAGACGGAGCGGTAGAGATCCGGGCGCCTGGTCATCGCGCTGGCGACGAGGAGCCCGCCGTTGCTGCCACCCCGGATCGCGAGGCGGTCGGGGTTGGTGTAGCCGGCCTCGATGAGCCACTCCGCGGCGGCGACGAAGTCGTCGAAGACGTTGGGCTTGTTCTCCAGCATGCCGTCGCGGTGCCAGTCCTCACCGAACTCGCCGCCGCCGCGCAGCGTCGCGATGGCGTAGACGCCGCCCCGTTCCATCCACACCGCGGCCCGCGCATCGAAGCGGGGCAGGAGGTTCACGTTGAAGCCGCCGTAGCCGTAGAGCAGCGTGGGCGTGTCGCCGTCCGGTTCGTATCCCTTGCGGTGGGCGACGTAGAGGGGACCGCGGGTGCCGTCGGCCGAAGTGTACCAGTGCTGGCTGACCTCGTAGGCTTCGCTGTCGAAGGGGACGGCTGACGGCAGCCACTCGGTGGTCTCCATCGTCTCGAGGTCGATTTCGAGGATGTGGGACGGGGTGATCAGCGAATTCAGGGTGAGAAGCGCGGTCCCGTCTTGCCACGAGCGCAGGCTGGCGACGGTGTGTTCGGGGATCGGGATCTCGTCGATCCGGGTGCCGTCCATCTCGAAACGTACGATACGGCTGCTCACGTTGTGCAGGTAGTCGGCGTAGATCTTCTCGTCGATGATCTGGTAGCCGGTCAGGAGGTCGTCGGCTTCGGGGAGCACGACGCGCCAGTTGGCGGGTTCGGGGTCGGGGCTGGCGGGGTTCACCGCGACGATCCGGTTCCTCGGCGCGTCGAGGTTCGTGAGCAGCCAGAGTTCGTCCTCCACGAATCGGGTGCGGAAGCGGGCCGGGGCGCCGACGATCAGCGGCCGCGGCTCGCCGCCGGCTTGCGCATCCTGCAGGTAGACATCGACGCGAGCCCAGCCGTGCTGCACGGTGTAGACCGTGTAGCGCCCGTCGCCTCCCCGTGAGAACCCCACGAACTTCTCCGGCCCGTGCCCCTCGCCGAACAACTCCACGTCCTCCTCGATATCGGTCCCCAGCATGTGGAGCCGCACCCGCCCCCCGATCTCGCGCGAACGGCTCACGTAGTAGAACCCCGTCCCGTCGTCGTTGAACGAGATCCCGCCGTAGAGGAAGTTCGGCAGCCGGTCGGGCAGGTCCTCGCCCGTTGTGAGGTCGCGGACCCGGATCGAGACCTCGTCCTGCCCACCGTCCCGAATCGCGTACAGCATGAGGTTGCCGTCCGGGGAGAAGTCGCGGATGCCCACGCTGGTGGTGCCGTCGGGGTGGATGTCCAGGGGGTCGAGCACCATCTCGAAATCGCCTTCCGGGTCTATCGGCGCGTACTCACGCTCCTCGGGCGCGGGACGCCGGTAGATCGCGCCCACCTCGCGGCCCGGCGGCCGAAACGAGAAGTACTCGTAGTCACCCGCACGGCGGGGGAACAGCGCCCCGGGAGCGTCCATCAACTCGCGCAGGCGGGCCTCCAGTTCAGCACGCAGCGCGGTGTCGCCCACGATGAGCTCGGCGTAGGCGTTCTGCTCGTCGATCCAGGCGCGCGTTGCGGGGCTGTCCTGGTCCTCGAGCCAGCGGTAGTCGTCGACGAACTCGACGCCGTGAATGGTGTCGACGACCGGGTGGCGGGCGGTGTCGGGTGGGGGTGGAAAGGGGCCGCGGCAGGCCGCCGTCAGGACGGCGACGGCGAGCGTTGCGACCGCGAGGGGAATCGGACGGGGGATCGGGGGCCTCATGATTTGACTCCGGCTGGTGGCGCCTTGCGATTGGGGGTCGCGGTGGCGGGCATCGGGAAAGTGGTTCGGCCCACCGACTTGCCGCAAGCAGCGCACGATTTCCCTTGAACCATGGATGACGACAGTCCCGTCCGACCATGGAAACGCCCGATATCCGGCCCAAGAGTGGATCGGCGTAAACGGCAAGCGATCGCGACTCGCGGCCCCAGCCGGCCACGAACTCGCCACACAGAGATCCGCCCACCCTGGAGTCGACGTTGTCACGAAGACACGATCAGTCCTACAAGCTCCTCTTTTCTCTCCCCATGACCATCGAACAACTGATCCGCGGCTTCATCGGCGGCGACCTCGCTGGCGAACTCGACTTCAAGAGGATGGAGAGCCTCGCCACGGAAGGAACCACCGGACTGATTCGGTCGCAGGCCGACCTGCTGTGGAAGATCCACTTCCGGGGCAGCCCGCGATTCCTGCTGCTCCCGATCGAGTTTCAGTCGGTGGTCGACCGGTACATGCCCGTCCGGACCCTCCACTATGTTGCCGTCGCCTACCACGGTATGGTCAGCTCGCGGGATCGCCGAAGAAAGCTGGCGCCCGACGGACGCCTGCCGCCGGTTCTGGCGGTCACCATCTACAACGGGTGCCCGCCATGGAACGCCCCGGACGACGTCTTCGATCTGGTTGAGCCGGTCAAGGGCTGGCTGGCCGGGCGTCAGGTGCGTCTGCGCCAGCAGATCCTTGACCTGAGGGCGCTGGCGCGCGAACCTCTACCTGAGGCCAACGTGGTGTCGTGGGTTGCGAGCATGGAACTGGACCCGTCGGTCGACAACGTTGGTCGGGTGGTCCGGGAGGTGCGGGAGCGGTATACTGGACCGGAACACGGCAGGGTGCGTGAGGCCTTTCGGGAGTGGATACTGGGAGGTGCGGAGTCGTGGGGGTTCGCACAGGAGACTCTGGATCAAGTCAAGTCACTGAAGGAGGCGGGGATGATCTACGCGGGCATCGAGGAGATGAAGGAGCAGGCGCACCTGGCGGGCCTGGGGCAGGGCCGCAGGGAGGGACGGGCCGAAGGGCATATCGAAGGACGGGCTGAAGGACGGGCCGAAGGTCGGGCCGAAGCGTATGCGACCCTGGTTTACCGACAGGCGAGGCTCAAGTTCGGCGTAAAGACCGCCGACGAACTGGGGCGCATGCTCGAGGAGGTGAACGACCCGGAGCGAATCGCCCGAATCGGCGACCGGATCATCGAATGCGAGGCGGGCACGGAACTTCTGGCGGGGATCCGGGAGTCCTGATTCGCACACTGCGCCGGTGAGGCTCTCAGATCGGGGTGCCGTTCCTCGCCGTCAAGTCTCCGTATGACCGGCTTAGCCGCGCGGTGATTCGCCCCACCCGCCCCGCCCCGATCCTCCGACCATCGATCTCGGTCACGGCCGCCAGCTCACCCATCGTTCCCGTGCAGAAGGCCTCGTCCGCACGGTAGGCTTCCTCAAGCGACAGGTCCGTCACGCGCGATGGGATCCCGTCCTCGCCGCACAACTCAAGCACCGTCGCACGCGTGATCCCCTCGGGACATGCGAACGCATGGGGAGTCTTGACCACCCCGCCCTCCACCACGAAGAAGTTGGTCGCGTTCGTCTCGGCGATGAAGCCGTGCCGGTCCAGCATGAGGGCGTCGTCGGCCCCCGCCGCGTTCGCCTCGATCTTGGCCAGGACCGACTGGAGCAGGTTGGCGTGGTGGATCTTCGGGTCGAGGGTGCCGGGATCGAACCGGCGGAGCGAACTGGTGACGAGCCGGATCCCGGACCGGTCGTAGACGGGCGGCTTGTGCTCGGCGAGCACGATCAGGGTGGGGCCGGACCGGTTGAGGCGGGGGTCCATGCCGCTGGTGTACTTGACGCCCCGGCTCAGCGTGAGGCGGATGTGGACGCCGTCGCGCATCTCGTTGGCGACCAGCGTGCGCCGGACCTCGTGGATGATCTCGTCGTCGTCGGGAATCTCGGTGAAGGCGAGGGCGAGGGCGGACGCGCGCAGCCGGGCGAGGTGCTCCTCGAGCTTGAAGATGCGGCCATCGTAGAGGCGGAGCCCCTCCCAGACGGCGTCGCCGCCCTGCACGGCGGAGTCGAAGGGACTGACGCCGGCCTCGTCACGGTGAATCAGCTTCCCGTTCACGTTGACGATGAGGTCGCGGTTGCGTTCGTCGAAGGGTTGGAGCATTGAAAAATCCCTGCTCAGGAGGGACGTGTGGGAGAAGAAGTACATCGTACATTACATAATGACAACTAAAGTTTACATCATTTGTCGCGAACGGGCTGGGGGCACGGGTGGCCCCGGGGGGATGGGCTCCAAAACGCGTCGCAGCCCCTCCAGTTCCGGCTTGATCACTACCGAGCGCCGCGGCTGTTCCATGACCCGCGCGATCCCCTCGGGAACCGGCAGCGCCTCACCGATCAGCGGCTCGACGGTTTCGGCGAACTTGGCAGGATGGGCGGTCGCGAGAACGACGCCGTGTGCGCCCGGCCGCCGCCGCAACTCCTTCCGCAGCCCCAGCAGCCCCACCGCCGTGTGCGGATCGATCGCCACGCCGCGCCGGCGCCACAGGTCCCGGATACAGTCGCGGGTCTCTCCATCGTTCCACGAGGAGCCGGTGAGCACCGAGGTGAGCGACTCCATCGGCTTCGCTCGTGTGCTCAGCAGCGACTGCGGGCCGATTCGGCTCCGGCCTTCGTCGCGTCGGGGCCGCTTCGCGCGCACATGGCTGCCTGGGCCATCGCACGCCCCCTCACCAACGCCAAACATGTGCACCATCCGCCGAAAATTGCTCGGATCCCCCACATCCATCGCACTCGAGATCGTCTCGATGGACGCACGCGGGTGGTAGCCGCGCCCCGCGAGGTACGCCGGCACGACGTCGTTCTCGTTGGTCGCGGCGACGAAGCGAGCGAGGGACATTCCGAGCGAGCGACGCGCGATCAGCCCCGCCGTGAGATTGCCGAAGTTTCCCGAAGGGACTGAAAAGACGAGCGCGGATTCCGCTGCCACCGGCGCCAGCTCGGTCCACGCGTGCAGGTAGTAGAGGGTCTGGGGGAGGAGCCGGCCGATGTTGATGGAGTTGGCGGAAGTGAGGGACAGGTGGGCCTGAAGATCCGGGTCGGCGAAGGCCTGGCGGACGAGGCGCTGGCAGTCGTCGAAGGTGCCGCGCACGGCGACGGCGGTGACGTTGCCGCCCAGCGTGGTGAACTGGGCTTCCTGGCGGGGGCTGACCCTGCCGAGCGGGTAGAGGACCGCGACGCGGATGCCGGGGAGGTTGTGGAAGGCGTGTGCGACCGCTCCGCCGGTGTCGCCCGAGGTGGCGGTGAGGATGGTGAGGGGTGGGTCGTCGGGGTCGCGAAGGGCGGACATCATGCGGGCCATGAAGCGGGCACCTACGTCCTTGAATGCGTGCGTCGGACCGTGGAAGAGTTCGAGGAGATGGATGTCCGGTTCGATTTGGCGCAGGGGGACGGGGAAGTCGAGGGCGTCGTGGGTGGCGGTGCGGAGTATGTCATGGGCGATCTCGTCGCCGAGGAGGTGGCGTGCGGCGATGAACGCCCGTTCGGGGAAGGTGAGGTCGGGCAGGGTGGTGCGATCGGCGTTCGGTAGGGGTCGGAGAGAGGACGGGACGAAGAGTCCGCCGTCCGGGGCCTGGCCGAGGAAGAGTGCCTGCTTGAAGGTCCAGGTGCCGGCGTCGGGGCCTGCGCGGGTGCTGATCAGTTGCATGGGGATTCGGGGGGCGGAAGCGCTGGCAGTATTCCGGACCCCGCCGACGGTACCGGCCGCCGAGAGGTGCGGGCCGGGGTCACTCGGTTTCCAGAATCCGTGCGCCGGCCGCGTTTGCGCCGGAGATCACGATGTCCGATTTCACTCCGGCCTCGAGCATGAAGGCCTCGGCCATGGCGGCGGCCGCGGATTCGGCCGCGAGCCTCCCCCGGCAGAGCGCGAACACCGACGGTCCCGAGCCCGACAGCCCGGCCGCAACGGCTCCCGCCTCCAGCGCCGCCACCCTGACCGGTTGGAAACCGGGCACGAGACCGGCCCGTGCCGGTTCGGCCACCGCATCGCGCACGCACCGCTCGATCAGCTCCCAGTCTCCCTCGAAGAACGCGGCGACGAGGCCCGCGGCATTGCCCCACTGGCGGATGCCCGCACTTAGGGGAATGGTGTCACCCAGGATCACCCTGGCGCCGAGCGTCTCCACTTCCAGCGCGGGATGGGCTACCGCGACGACCATCCCCGGTGGCGTCGGGAGCTTCACCATCCGGGTGGGCCGACCCGGCAGCACCAGCACGAATCCCCCGGCCAGCGAAGGGGCCGCGTTGTCGGCGTGGTCGGCGCCCGAGCCCTTGCGCTCGCCGATCAGGGCGCACTCGAGCAGGGCGGTCCGGTCGAGTGCGCCGCCCAGCAGCGCGTCGGCCGCCACAGCGCCCGCGACCGCACTGGCCGCGCTGCCCCCCAGCCCCGACGCGAGCGGGATTCCCTTGTGCACTTCGATCGCGACGCCCGCGTCGGAGTCCAGCCGGTCGAGGACGCCCTGTACGGCCAGCGCCGCGGCGTTGCGCAGGGGGTCCGTCGGCACGCGCCCGCCGTCCCCGGTCACCGTGAGCGACACGATGCCGCTGCCTGGCGCGGCGCGCACCACCACCTCGTCGCCGGGACGCTCCAGCGCGAGGCCGAAGATGTCGAAACCGGGCCCCAGGTTCGACACCGACGCCGGCGCGAAGACGCGGACGGAGCGTACGGACCTCGGGGGCCGGCCGGTCGCGGATGCCAACCCCATTCAGCGATCCGCCCGCCCGCCCGGGTCGCCCGCCGGCCGCTCCCTTCGCCGCGCCCGCCGGCTGCGAAACGGCATGGCCAGCATGCCCGGCAGTGTCGCCCAGTCCCGCCGCTCCGTCTCCTCCAGCCCGAGCGTCAGCGCCCGGGGATCCGCGACCAGCCGGAAGCTTCCGAAGATCCGGTCCCAGAAGGAGAAGACGCTCGAATAGTTGGAGTCGGTCTCGGGCTGGTAGTCGGAGTGGTGCACCCAGTGCATCCAGGGGGTGACGATCAGCCAGCGGAGCCACCGGTCGGCGCGCGCGGGGACCCCCACGTTGCCGTGGTGGAAGAGGATGACCGGGAGAAGCACGGCTTCGTACAGCAGCACCTGGGCCACCGTCATCCCCAGCAGCGGCAGGACGGCAAGGCGCGCGCACGACGAGAGCACGATCTCGCCGGTGTGGAAGCGCAGTCCGGAGCTGGCGCTCAACTCGCGGTCGGCGTGGTGGACGGCGTGGAAACGCCAGAGGAGGGGGACTTTGTGGTTGAGCCGGTGCCACAGGTACTGCCACATGTCGAAGAGGACGAAGGCGAGGGCGAAGGCCCAGACGCCCTCGATGCCCAGCCAGTGGAGGACGCCGAAGGAGGTCGCGCGGGCCCATTCCGTCGCGACCAGGGTGGCCCCGGCGAAAACCAGCGAGACGACCAGGGCGTTGGCCACGCCCAGCACCACGTTCGGCGCATCGTGCCGCACCCGTTCCTTCCGGCCCTCGAACATGGGAATGAGCCCCTCGAGGAGCCACATGACCGCCAGGGCCGCGGCGGCCATGACGGGCTTGAAGGCGAAGACCGACTCGGTCATGCCTGCCCACTCAACGCAGCAGATTGCCCTCGGCCACGGCCCTCAGGACGTCGATGGCGGTGACGATTCCGACCAGGCGGCCGTTCTCCATCACGACGGCGCGCTGGATTCGCCCCCGCGCCAGGTAGTCGGCCAGATCCTGGACGGGCATGTCCGGGGTCACCGAGTAGGACACCGATGTCATGATCTCTGCGACCGTGGTCGTGTCGAACTGACCTTCGGGCTCCGCGTCGAGCAGGCCGTGAGCCGAGAACGCGGATTCCTCGGGCAGGAAAAAGCCGAACGGGTCGTGGGCACGGGCGTCGGCGTCGGGGTCTTCGTCGGGGTCGAGACGGTCCCTGGACTCGAAGCGCGGGGCGGCCCCCACGAAGTGGACGTCCTGTCCGCGGGCGGCGAGACGCACGAGGTCGGTCTGCGAGACCACGCCCTCCAGCGCCCCGTCGCCGTCGGTCACCGGCACCCCGCTGATGTCCTCGTCGGCGAGCTTGCGGGCCAGCTGCCGGGCATTCATGTCGGACGGTACCGTCACGATGTCCGTCTGCATGATGTCGCGGACGACGACCATCGCTTCCTCCTGTGCGTACAGGTTGATGGGCGCGGCCGGGCAGCCGCTCGAACAGGGAAGATGTGGCCGCGCCCGTTCCCGGTCCAGCGATTATGCGCGAAAACCCCTGTGCCTTGCTCGGTCACATGGTCATCAGGGCGTGCGCGCTCGGAGTCTGCTGAGCGCCGTGGTGAGGAAGGCATGGGTGGGAGGAATGGCCCACCAGGCTACCGAATCGTCCAGCCCGATTCCCAGCCCCAGACGGAAGGCCCCGAAACCGAGACCCGCACCCAACGCCGAACCGAGTACGCCCTTGCCGAACGACCCTCCTGCGATCCTTGCCACCGTCGCCGGCACCAGGACCCAGATGGCGCCACTCGCCACCAACCAGCCGACACAACTTTCATGACTGCTGCCGTAGCAGCCGCCATAAGTCAGAAGCAGGCCCGCCCCCAGGGACAGAGCGGCGGCGCCAAGCGTCGGCCAGAACACCCTGTGGAAGGAAGGACCCCGGGCGGAGTCCCGGATCTGCCGGTCCCAGGCGTGTGGAACGGGGACTCCGGACGGCTGGAAGATCGCGAGACCCCCAGCACCGGTCCTGGCGTGGAACGGACTCCGAAGCACTTCGGCCATCGCCGCGCCGAGGGTGCCCGGTCCTCTGGTGGGCGTCGCCGACTGCGCGACGGTGCCGCTCGGAAGCGCCAAGCAGGCGGCCAGGAGGAAACCCGGCAGCAGGGTTTGTGCGGGCTTTGGTTTGGTGATCATTGCTCAACTCTGTCAGGCGCGGCACTGTTGTCGCCACCAGCCCGGCGGAACACCGGCGACACCAGTCGGCGAACGGTGGCAACGAACGTCGAATGTGAACTCCATGAACGGGAGGGACCCCTTGGCACTTCAACAGCGCGGGGAGCCCGGCGGATCTGCGCCGCCTCCGGAAACCCGGTCTCCCGATAGCCACCCCTACGTCGAGCCGGACGGGGAGTTTCGTGGATTCCCGATCGTCTCCGTGATCCTCATGGCCGTGTTCCTGGTGGGCGGCAGCATCGGGCTCCTGGTGGACTGGCCGGCGGGCCCGGCCAACCTGGACTGGGGAGTATGGGTCGTCCTATATGGGGGATATGGGTTTGTGATCGGCGCGGCGGTGTTTCACGCCCGTACGGGCCGTTGACGAAGGGCGCCTGAATGGCGGAATCGGCCCTCTACACCGTCATCCTCGTCGTCTATTTCGGGGCCCTGATGGGGCTCGGCTTCTGGTTCAACCGGCGAAACCGCTCCCGCCAGGAGTTTTTCCTCGCCCGGGGAGACCTCGGCCCCGCGACGGTGGGTTTCTCCTACTCGGCCACCCAGATGAGCGGCAGCTCGTACATGGGCGCGGTCGGCACGGAGCGGGAACTCGGCTACAACTTCGCACCCGCGGGAGTCTCCTCGGCGGCGGCCGCCTGGTTCACCTACGTCCTGCTGGGCGAGCGCCTGCGCCGCCTGGCGTCACGGGTCCGCTGCACGACGATCGTGGACATCTTCGAAGCGCGCTACCGGGGCAGGGCGGTGAGCATGACCGCCACCCTGCTCATGCTCCTGGCCTTCATCCCGCTGATCGCGGCCCAGCTGAAGGCGGCGGGCAACCTCTTCGAAGTGCTGCTGGGGATGCCGTACCTGCTCGGGCTCGTCGTCTTCGGCGGGATCGTGATCGTGTACACGGTGATCGGGGGCATGCACGCGGTCGCGTGGACCGACCTGATCCAGGGGTCGATCATGATCGTGGGCTTTGCGGTGCTTGCCCCGGTGGCGGTCTCGGCGGCGGGCGGGTTCGCGGAGATGCACCAGCGCTACGCCGAGTTCAACCCCGGCGGGATCTCCTTCTTGGGCGAGATGCCGGCGCTCTGGGTGGTGTCGTCGTTCCTGGTGTGGGGGTTCTTCCAGATCGGGGGCGCGCCCGCGGCCGTGACCCGTTTCCTCATTCCGAAGGACCGGGGGACGCTGCGCAAGGCGCTCGTCTTCTCGATCGCGTTTTCGTCGTTCATCTACATCGGCTCGACGCTGATCGCCATCGCCTCCGGGGTGCTGCTGCCCGACCTGGAGCAGACCGACCTGGCGCTCCCCACCCTGGTGCAGCTGCTCATGCACCCGCTCTTCGGCGGGATCCTGGTTGCGGCCGTTCTGGGCGCCACCATGTCGACGATCGACTCGGTCCTGCTGCTGGCGAGCTCGCTGGTGGTCGAGAATCTGTACGTGCCGATGGCGCGCCGCGTGGTGTCGCAGCGTCGCGGGGTGCGGCTGGCGCGCTGGACCACGCTGGGGATCGGGTTGCTCGCGCTGGTGGTCGCGGTGGATCCGCCGGCGACGATCCTCTTCATCGTGACGATGTCGTTCAGCCTGATGGCGTCGGCTTTTACGTTTCCGCTGCTGCTCGGGATGTGGTGGCCGCGCGCGACGAGGGCGGGGGGGCTGGCGGGGATGGTGGTGGGTGCGGCGACGTGCGTGGTGTGGTACGGCCTGGGCTACATGGAGCACGGGACCTTCGACAACTGGATCGCGGGGCTGTGGCCGGCGCTCGTGGGGCCGGGGGTGTCGCTGGTGCTGCTGGTGGGGGTGAGTCTAGTGACGAGGGGGCCGCCGCGTGAGGTGGTGGAGGTGTTCTTTGGGGAGGGGGAGGGGACTGCTGACGGGGTGTCGGCAGCCCGCGGCTAGTTGCCGAGGTCGGCGTGGTGGTGTCGAAGCGAACTCTGGGCGGCGACTGAACGTTCACACCGTCGCTCAACTCCGTGCAACCCGCACTCCGACCGTCCTGGACCGGCCCGCTTGAAAACCGCGGGGATTTTGTCCACGGCCCGCTCCCCCTATCCTATCCGTCATGACCACCGCAGCTGAATCCCGCCGCCACCTCGGCCTCCTCGGCGCGACCGGCATCGGCGTAGGCGCCATCGTGGGCGGGGGATTTCTCGCGCTGGCCGGAATCGGTTTCCAGACCACCGGACCGAGCACGATCCTGGCCTTCGCCCTCAACGGCGGCATCGCGCTCCTGACGGTCTTCTCCTTCGCCGAGCTTGCCGCCCGGTTCCCGCGCTCCGGGGGCACGTACGCATACGCGCGGCGAGTGCTCACTGTCGAGGCGGCCTTCGCGGTGGGTTGGGTGGTGTGGTTCGCGTCGGCCGTGGCGGCGGTGCTGTACGCGATGGGGTTCGCGGTCTTCTTCGTGCCCTTCCTGGAACAGGTGTTGCGGCTGGCGGGCAACGAGCCTCCGGCGTGGCTGGGCGACCGCCTCGCGCTGGTCGGGTATGCGCTCTGCGCGGTGGCCTTCTACGCGTGGCGTCTGACCCGGTTCGCGGTCGGGGGACGCCAGTGGGAGACGATGGGGAAGGTGGTGGTCCTGGTCGTGCTGATCCTGGCCGGGTTCTTCGCGATCTTCACGGATGCGCCCGCCCCCGGCGATCTGGCGGCCCGCTTCCGCCCCTTCTTCACGGACGGCTTCACGGGGCTGCTCCAGGCCATGGGGTACACCTTCATCGCCCTCCAGGGATTCGACCTGATTACCGCGGTGGCCGGCGAAGTGCGCGACGCCGAACGCAACGTCCCCAAGGCGATGTTCCTATCGCTGGGCACCGCGCTGGTCATCTTCCTTCCGCTGCTCTTCCTGATCGTGGCGGTGGGCGTGCCGGGCCGGCCGGTGGCCGAGGTGGCCGCGGAGAATCCGGAAATCCTGGTGGCGGTGGCCGCCCGCAACTTCATGGGGTCGGCCGGCTACTGGCTCGTGGTGGCCGCAGGTCTGCTCTCGATGCTCTCGGCGCTCCAGGTCAACCTGATCGCTTCGTCGCGCTTCGCCCAGGCGATGGCGACGGACCGGACGCTTCCGCAGCGGTATGCGCGCCTCACCTCCGCGACCGGGACGCCTACCGCCGCGGTGCGCCTCACAGCCGTGGTGGCCGCCTTCCTGCTGGTTGCGCTTCCGAATGTCGCGGCCGCGGGCGCCGCTTCCAGCCTCGTCTTCCTCGGGTGCTTCGCGCTCACCCACACGATTGCATATCTCGCGCGCAGGCGCGCGGGGCGGCCGTTGGGTTTCCACATCCCCTGGTTTCCCGCGATTCCGATCGCGGGCGGCTCGGCGTGCATGCTGATCGGCCTCTACCAGGCCGTCGCGGTGCCCTCGGCGGGGGTGCTCGCGGCGCTCTGGCTCGGCGCCGGCGCCATCCTCTACGCGCTGTTCCTCGGGCCGCGGGCGCGGGTGGTGGATGCCTCCTCCGAAGCGCGCGATCCGCAGATCATCAAGACGCGGGGGCGGCGCCCGCTGGTACTGACGCCGATCGCCAACCCGGCCAGCGCCCCGACGATGGTCGCGATGGCCAAGGCGCTCGCGCCGCCGGACGTGGGGCGGGTGCAGCTCCTCTCGGTGGTGGAGTGGCAGGACGGTCCCCCCGGTGGGGATTTGCTGCGGGGCATCCGCGACGCGCAGTCGGTGCTGGGTGGGGCGCTCAGCACGGCGGTCGACGTGGACCTGCGGCCTGAGGCGCTGATCACGCTGCACAAGGATCCCTGGAGCGAGATCGCGCGGGTGGCAGAGGCGACCCGTTGCGAGAAGCTGCTGCTGGGCGTCGGCGAGCTGGACGATTCACTGATGACGGGACCGCTGGCCCGCGTGATCGGCGCGGTCGACGCCGATGTGATCATCCTGCGCGCTCCCCCGGACTGGCAGCCCACGGAAGCGCACTCGATCCTGGTTCCGTCTCGCGGAGGCCGCGACCAGAGTCCGGTGCGGGCGCGCCTCCTCGGCAGCCTGGCACGGACGGCGCCCCGTGACGTGGCATTCCTGGGGGTGCTTTCCCCCTCGATGGCAGGGGGCGCGCACCGCAGGGCGCTCAAGGACCTGGAACGCCTGGCCTGGGACGAGGTGGGTGACCAGGCGCACGCCGAACTGGCGGTGAGCGACGACGTGGTGGCGCAGGTGGCGCGCCGGGCCGGCGAATGCGACCTCCTCATCCTGGGGTTCCATCGCAGGCGCCGCCGGCGTGCTGTCTTCAGCAACCTCATGCTCGAGATTGCGCGGGCCACGACCTGTCCGCTGGTCATGATCAGCCACCGGCACAGTTCGTCGGTGATAGCGAATCCGTCGCTGCTGGCGAACGTGGAGGCGTCGGGAGCGTAGCGGGTTCCGCGGAGGCGGCCTCTCGTCGCGGACGGCTCAGCGAAGCAGGTTTCGGTAGACCTCTATCGCGGTGTCCACGCGCGTCAGGAAGTGGTCGCGGTCCGCCGTCGTCGCCCACCGATCCCGTATCGCCACCCGCGCACGAAACGCCTCCGCCGCCGCCAGCAGGAAGCGAACATCCTCCTCGGATCGGTATTCGCGCCCGCCCGCGACGACCCACACGGGGCTGGTCTGTGCGAAGGCGTAGCTGTCCGCGACGAGCGAGCGACGGGGCCCCAGCGCCCTCGCGGCGATCCAGCCGCCCTCGTCGGTGCGCACCCGGGCCTCGACCCGGAACCGTTCACCCCTCTCCGTGGCGTCAAATGTCTCCACTACCGTGCCGTTGACCAGGATCTCGACCGTGGTCAAGGGGGTGATGGAGGCCGCCTCAACCACCACCAGCCGCTCCCCCCCGCCCCCTTCCGGCACGCGGATCTCGCCGCCGGGCTCCACTCCGTCGACCGTGAGGAAGAGCAGGGGACCGTTCGTCGCGAAGGTGCGGCGTTCGCGCACGGCCTCGAGCCAGGCGTCCACGCTGAGAGGGCCCTCCAGCCGCGCATACGTGCGGCTCGCGCCCGGACCGGGATCGCGCCAAACATCCGAGAAGTTGTCCGTGCCGCCGGTCGCGGCGAGGCGGAAGCCCGCGTTCAGCAGCCGGTAGTAGATCTCGGCGTTGGCGAGTTCGTCGTACCAGAAGCAGATGACGTCGTAGAAGTCGCCCGCGCCGAGGGCGGCGTCGACGGGGATCTCCGACACGCTCACGTTCTCGGGCGTGTCGACGGGTCCGTGGAACGGGTGCATGAAGCCGCCCGTTCCGCCCATTTCACGGGCGGCGTCGAGGTAGTCGGCGTTGAGGAGGTCCGCGGCGAACGGGGTGTTGGCGGCGCCTCCGATCAACGGCGTGATGAAATGGTCGATGCCCGCGAGGCCGACATGGCCGAAATAGCCGCGAAACTCCTGCGCGTACTGGAGGATGTGCTCGCCGGTGGAGAGGGGGTGGGGGTGGCCGGTGAGATCGTCCCAGCGTCCCATGAGGCGTGTGCCGTCCATGTGGATGAGCGCGATGGCGACGCGCAGGTCCTCGCTGGCGATGTCGTTGAAGAAGTCCTCGTGGGTGAGGCCGTAGCGGCCCTGGTGGAGGTCGTGGACGTGGGTGTCGCCGGAGTACCAGCCGAGGTCGCGGGCGTCGATGAGGCGGTCGAGTTGCAGCGAAAGTTCCGGGTTGTCGCCGGGCGTGACTTCGACGGTGTGGTAGATGGGGCGGTATTCGAGACCCTTGCGGACCTGGATCGTCGCGGGACCGGCGGGCACTTCGACCTCGAAGGTGCCAGTGGTGCGGAAGTAGTGGGTCTCGGTGGGAGTGAGGACGCGGTGGAAGCCGCCGCGGGGGGTGTAGCCGCGGCCGTCCGGGCCGTATACGGTGACGCGGGCTGGGGTGGGGTTGCCGGTCTCGTCCAACACGGTCGCACGCAGGCGCCCGACGGGGTCGAGGTATGCGCGGTCGCTTACGTCAAGCGTCTTCCACGAAGCCCGCGCACCACCCGAAACTGCCATCACATGCAGCTCGGTGGGACCTTTTTCATTGGAGACGAAGGCGATGCGGCCGCCATCGGGACTCACGCGCGGGGTGAGTTCGTGGCTCGTGCCGCCGGTCAGCCGGAGGGGATTGCCCCCGTCGGCGCCGATCAGCACGAGGTCGTTCGAGCCGGCCTCGTCCGACACGTACACCAGGGCGCTGCCGTCGGGGAGCCAGTCCGGCCGGGCGCGGTAGGCGGTCTCCTCGGAGCGAACCAGCGCCGGCTCGCCGCTGGCTGCCCGGATGTCGTCCCCCGGCTCCGACAACGTCCGGGTCCAGATTCCCCCGCTCCCCGTCACCCCCGGCGCGGGCGCCATGTAGGCCAGCACCCCCTGCGGAGACACCCGCGGCTGGTACTGGTTCCCCGGCCCGACGATCACTGCTTCCCGTCCACCCACTCGGATTCTTGCGGGCGCAGCTGGAGCGCGCGTGGGAACCTCGATCCGGTGAATGTCCATGCCCCGGCCCGCCGTCGCGAAGTAGAGGAACCGCCCCTCCGGGCCCCACGCGGGCTGCACGCCCACGCCCCCGCCCACGGCCAGGTGCGTCACCTCGCCACCGTCCACCTCCAGCACCGCGATGGCCAGACCGGCACCCGCCTCCACCGTCATCGCAATGCGCGAACCGTCGGGGCTCCAGTCCGGCTCGAAGTGGTACCACGGCCCCCGCGTGAGCTGCTCGGCCGTACCGCCCTCCGCGGGGACACGCCAGATGTCGCCCGCCATGGCAAAGGCGATCCATTCGCCATCGGGGGACCATGTGGGGCTCATGGGGCCGGTGCTGACCGGTGGCAGCATGTGCAGTTCGCCCCGGATGTTCCCGTTCAGGCTGGCATAGCGCAGAACCGGGCTGCGCTCGGGTGCCTGCGCTGTGGCCTGCCCCAAGGCCGGGGCAGTCGAGATCGCCGTCAAGACAGCGGCGATGATTCTGGTGGACTTCGTCAGTATGGAAATCATGGTTTACATTTTGGAAAGTACAGGTGACATCTGTAAGGATTTGGCTTCAACGCCGGTTGTCGGAACCGGGGACACCCCGGGTGAAGAGCACTTCCAGTCCGGGACCGCCCGATTCCGATGCCGCCCCTTGGCGGGCAGCAAGGATGGCCTTCTCGTCCCGCAGGATCGCCCGCACCTGGCTGGTACGTGGATCGCGCAGGATAGCGAGGGGCCGGTCGCTGGTTTCATCCAGGGTGAACGAGCCCTCCGGGCCCGAGAGGGTGATGTCGGCGAGGTTGCGGATCCGCTCGGACCGCAAGGGAAGGGCGTACGCGAATCCCGCGCCGCCGTTGCCGTCCTCCACCCTCGGCATCTCGAAGCTGATCGAGAAGAGCTCGCGGCCGTCCCGGGCGCGCCCGGTGATCAGGTAGGGGCCGCTGGTGTGGGGAAGGGCGGGTGCGATGTCGGCCGCGAGGACCGGCTCCAGATGCAGACGGCCGCCGGCGTCCACGCCTCCCCACAGGAGCAGCGATCTCTCCGGGCGTGAGTTGGCGAGCGAAGCGGAGGTGAGTGCCGCGGCAACCCGGTACCGGAGAGCTCTGTTGAAGTGGTGGTCGCCGACCCATCGTGGCGGGCAATAGGACATGAGGTCCCGTCTCTGCGAGGACACCAACGCTTCCTCGCGGAAATCGTAGCCCCAGGAGCCGATCGAACCGTTCCGGTACGGGTAGTGGGGATCCAGCTGCCCGGCCCCGCCGCAGGGAGCGTGCAGGAGGCTCAGGTTGTGGCCGATTTCGTGAGCCATGGTGGTCGAGTGGGGGACCGAGAAGCTGGCCCTGCCCGATACATAGGCAGCACCCCGGATACGGTTTGCCAGGCGTCCTGTCATCATGCCCATATAGTAGCCGCGTCCCCCTTCCATGACCTGGATCGCGCGGGTATGGCCAAGCAGGTCAACCGGGTTGTTGGATTCAACCTGCACCGGGTCGTGAGCCGTGACGCCCAGTTCGGCGATCGGCAGCAGAGTGCGGGTGGCCCACAGCAGCTTGCTCTCGCTCGGGTCGGCGGCCATCGCCGCGATCGAATCGATGACCGCCGAGTCGGGTGACGGCTCCCACAGGAAGGGGATCAGCGTGAGGTCGAACGCGGGCATCTCATGGACCGGAATGGCGATGCGTCCGGTTTCCGGTATCCGCTCGGGCAACCCCAGCGACGCGTCCATCGCCCCGGCCGGATCGACCCTGATGACCATTTCGAGCCCCGGCTGCACCCATTCGGCGGGGATCACGGCGTTCGCGGAAAGACCCAGGTCACTTTCGTCCACCTCCGTGGGCAGAGTGCCTGCCTTGTCCGGGATGTTCGCGACATACACCCGCGCCCCGCGCAGGTAGAAGGTTGCGCGGACGCGGGGAATGCGATCGCCACCGGACCGCGCGGCGGTCACGAAGACCCTGAGCAGCGCGTCCTCGCCGGCCACCAGGGGAACCGGGTAGCGGCGTGACTGAACCGCCTGCGTGAGATACGCCGCCCAGGCGTCGCAGCGGGCCACCCGGCTCTCCGGAATCCGTTCCAGCCATGCCAGGAATGCGGTGTCGGAGGGTGCGCAGAGTCCGGTGCCTCCAGTCAGCAGCTTCTCGACCAGGTTGAGCGAGGCGAGACCGGCGGGGAGTTCTCCGGCAAGCTCGTCGTTGTCGGTGAGGTCCAGCTGCCGGAGCCCGATCAGGTCTCCCAACTCGGGCGGAACCGTACCGGCCAGTCCGTTGTCGTCCAGGTTAAGCCCGAAAACCCGCCCGTCCAGGGGAGCCTGGACCCCGTACCAGTTCCGAACCGGAGCTTCCGTCAACCAGTTGGCCGTCCTGTTCCAGCCGGAACCCCCCGTCGCCTCGAAGAACGCGACCAGCGCCGCGCGATCCCGGTGCACGACGGTGATCCTTGCCGTCCCGGCCACGCCATCGACGGTTGCGCTGATCGTTGCTCTGCCTTCGCGGCCGGCTGTGACCAGGCCGATGTCGTCCACCGGCGCCACTGACGTGGCGCTGGAGACCCAGGCGAACTCTGCCGCCTGCGCGACTCGGTTACCGTTCGCGTCCAGTGCGGCCGCGGCCAGGCGAAGGGTGTCGCCTCCCACGATGGTGGGAGTGGCGGGGGAGATCGCGACCGATCGTACCACCTGCATGACCGTGATGTGTGCCTCGCCCGACGCTTCACCGGCCGTGGCCCTGACCGCGGTCGTTCCGTTTCCGGCCGCGGTGGCCGTCCCGGCGGAATCGACCGCTGCGACGGCCGGGTCTCCACTCTCCCAGGAGACCGCAGCCTCGGACAACGGCCTCCCGATCTGGTCGAGGACCACGGCGGTGAGCGTCGTCCGTTGGCCCAGCGCGGTGAGCAGCACCGAGTCGGGGCTGACCACGACGGTGGTTGGAGCCGGCGTCTCGACGCGCGCCTCGATCCCGTACGCGGTCGCGAGTCCCTCCGTGTCGGTGGCGGTCACAGTGACGGTGGCCATGCCCTGCGCCCCGCCCGTAACCGTCACCGTATCACTGATCGTGGTGACCGTCACAACGCTCTCGTCGGAGGTCGCGGCCGTGTAGACAAGGGCGTCTCCGTCCGGGTCGCTGAAGTAGACCGACAGCACGATCACGGCAGCTTCGCCGGTAATCAGTCCCAGCGGGGGGATGGAACCGGTCACCGGAGCCCGGTTCGGCACGGTCACCGGGAAACTCTGCTGGGCCGAGAGCCCGTCGGGGTCCAAGGCGGTAACGGTTACGGTCGCCGTGCCCTTTGCCACACCCGACACGGAGAGAATGCTCCCGGACACTGCGGGGATCGCCACCCCCGGGTGGGAAGTCCTGGCCGTGTACGTGAGCGCGTCCCCGTCCGGGTCGTCGAAGTGGGCGGAGAGGTCGACCGTGGCCGTTTCGCCGACGCTGACGATGAGCGCGGGGATCGGGGCGACCGGCAGGGGGGCGTCCGCGCAGGCCGCCGCCCAGACGGCGGCCAGCAGTCCGTGGAGGAGTCCACGCGGGCGCCGGGAGCGGGAAGTCATCAGGTTGGCAGGACGCGAGGAGCGGACAGCTGCCGGGCTAACTTGTTCGATGAGCCACGCGGGGTGCGGTGTTTTGAGACCAAAATATATACTATACATGACACAATGTAATGTTGGCTTTACATTGCGGAAAGGCGACGCGAAGCGGTCCGGCACCGATCGGGGACGGGGAACAGTACGTGCCGCGAAGGTGCGGGAGCAAGGGTGGATTGACATGTCACACGCGATATGCCGTAAGACGGTGCGGCGGGTGCTGAGAAAGCGCCATCAAACCGTGGCGGCGCGT